>SBAX01000187.1 GCA_005240095.1 Phycisphaera mikurensis | reverse complement strand
GGCTCCGGGCGTGTACTTCGGCCCCGCCGTGCACGTGCTCCATGAGCAACTGAAACCGGAGGGCTTCGCCCGTATCGTTCTCAAGGCCGCAGCCGAACGAAGCGGGGTCGCTTGTAAGCTGAATGCTCTGGCCGGCCGGAACGTCCATGCCGAGCCAGTGGAACATCAGTTCCTGATCCTCTGCCAGGATCATGCCGAGCCTGGGGACGATCCGCAGACCGCGCTGGGCCGGCTCGTATCGAAGCGCACCGATCCGATCACCGGCGCGGGAGAGGCTGACTTTCGCCGCGCCTTCGTCGTGAGCGTCGAATCCCTGGACCTGGACGAGCGTTCCGCCCTGGGCGGTATGAAACAGGAAGTCGCCGCCGCGGGTGTTGATCTTCACGTTGGGCAGCGGATCGGCGGCAGGCAGCAGAAGGGGAATGTTGCGGGTGGGCTCCAGGAGAGTTCCTTCCAGGGGCGGCGCGGCTACAGCCCCCGGCAGGGCATCCACGAAGGTGCCGTCTGCTCGCCAACCCCATTCGCCGCCTGTGGAGGTGCTGTAGTGGCCATCGGCGTCGCCGAAGACCAGTAGGGCGACGAATTCGCCCAGTACGCTCAGTCCCGGTCCATGCCGGCCGTTCCGCCAGACGTCGAGAGGGATGGTGTAAATGCCCGTGCCCCGCCAGTCCTCGCCGCCGCGCTGGAAGCGATATCGGTTCGTTGTGCGGTTGATGATGATGGTGCGGTCGGGGTTCTCCGGAAAGTTGTTGTCGTAGATGCGGATCTCGCTGAGTTCGGCACAGCTTCCGCCGCGTATACCAGGGCACTCGTCGACGCACGAAAGCGGGCATGTTTCGTCGCAATCGGGGCAGTCTGCATCCGAAGAGCAGAGGTTACGGTCGTTGCAACCACCGCTGCACCGGTGATCCACGCACTCGCCCGTGGTGTCGTCGGGGCAACGGTTGACGCAGATCAAGGGACAGGAGTCGTCGCACGACGGACAAGCCGCATCCGTCGTGCATTCCATGAAATCATTGCATCCACCGTGGCATCGCCGGCCCAGGTCGCTCACTCCATAGGGAGTGACCGTATGCCCCTTTCCGATCCTCGGCACCATGCTTACCACCTCGTCGAGCGGGCGGGAGGTCAGCTCGGCGAGCCGCTGCAGTGGATTCCCGTCGATGGAGAACGATCCGCCCTGCATGTCATCGAAGATCGCCTGCATGAACTCCTCGCTGAGCTGAACACCGTGGTCAACGCGGATGCGGGCCCACAGGTTCGTCGGGCTGAAGGGCCCGCACAAACGGAAGTCATAGCGCTGAGGCTTGGGCGGGTGGAGTGATCCGTCAGCAAAACGTCGCCCGCTGAGGCCCGCCGGAAAGTGCACCCCGGCCTGAAAGTCTTCAGTGTGCAGATCGTTGTGAAAGAAGAGCTGGCTGGTAGAGGCCATGCCGACGCAGCTTCCGTCGATGCTGTCAATGATGAGCTTGTAGAAGATGAACAGGACGAGGTACGAGGGACGCGGCACGCGGCACCCGGCGCATCCGCCGTCGGGAAGCGGAACTCCGGCGCAGACGTACGCGTTGTTGCGAAACACGCCGGTGAACTCGCCCCATTCAGCGTTGTCCGGATCGTTCTCAAACTCAAAGCCCCAGATCAGCGGGTAGGGCGTGGATTGGTCCAGGCGCACCTCCCCCACGCGGAGCCAGCCACGGATTCCAGGCGGCGTTCGCCCCCACGTCCAGCGATCATGGATGGTCACGCCCCATTCGCCGAACACCGGCGCGGGTGGTTCTTCCTGCAACTCCACCGCAATCCAATCCCCGGACTCATCCGTCCCGCGAGCGACGATCACCAGCGGAGCCCGCTCGCAATAGCCGGGGAACTCCACGCAGTACCCGTCCAGGTACACGTCGAGAAATTCGTGCAGATTCTGGCCGCGGATGAGGACCTGGCTGCCAGGCAGCGTCTTTCGCGGCGTGTCTCGAAGAACAACCGGCGGCCGGAGCGTTTCCGGCTCGATGCCGGTCACGACGAGCGGGCCGGGGGGCTGGCGAATGCTGAAAATCACCCCTGGATAGTTGCAGGTTCCTGCGGTTCCACAGACGGCCGGGCATGCGTCACAGGCCGCCGGGAAGGTGACACTCAGTCCGTGCACGGCCAGCGGCCGTATGCCCGTGGAAGCCATCAGCGACTCATCAACGACGGCGTCGGGGTAGAGACAGCCAGCACATCCCTCTGCCTGTACGGTCAGCTCCACGCCGTCGGGGACCGGAACGCCGCCAAAGATGGTTCCATCATTGGAGGAGAACACCCCGGCTGTGCTTGTTGTGACGGTATACAACGGCCGGTCGCGAAGCGAACTGAGCAGCCAGACCGTTCTGCCCTCGAGAACGCAGTCGCCTCCGGGACAGTCGGTCTCGTTGCGGCACGTGTTTGTGTCACGGTCGCCCCCAACGCATAGCCCTTCGGGAATGCGGCCGGCGATGCGGGCACGGGCCAATACCGGCCCGTCGTCGTCGTATTGGACCTTGGCCCACGTTGCGGGTGAGTTCCAAACGGCCGAGCCTGGTGCAAGGTGGTCCTGGCCGACGCCGCTGAGCCAGAAGTGGGCCATGGCCAGCCCGTCGGTCTCGGTGAACGGGCCGAGCAAGTTCCTCGAGACGCGGAATTCCATGCACTGCTCGCCGAACTCGCCAACCGAAGCTTTGGCGACGGCCCAGTCCTCGGGCGCAGGAGAAGCTATGAAGTGAGCCAACCTCGGCTTGGTCGTTAGGATGCTCATCGTTGTTAGTTGGGTATCCAGAACACCACAACGAAAGGGAGGTTGGC
>SBAX01000304.1 GCA_005240095.1 Phycisphaera mikurensis | reverse complement strand
GACTTGACGCGTTCGGCGACCGGTTTGTCCATGTCCCATTCCTCTCTTGCTTGACCGCCGTGGGGGGCGGGCGGAGTCCGTTCCTGGAGCGGCAGTATACAACATCGACCGCTGCCGCCCAAGGCCAGTACCCAAGATTTCTCCCCGTGTAGGGCGCTCTGCGCATGAAGAGGGCCTCGACAGCGAGGCCCTCCGAAACCGCCCTTCGGGAGACTATTCGACAGAGTCGATCATCTGGATTGCACCTTCGACCGACCGGCGATCCAGACTCTGGGCCACCGGGTGGTCGTGCAAGACGGCCGCGATGCCATCATCGTTGACCGCGAACCGCCCCATGGGGTGGGCGACGTAGTAATACTCCCCGTCGGGCTGAGCCTTCAGGAAGAGCAGGACCCGATCGCCCGCCGCGTAGGGCCCGCCGTCGCCGTCTAGATCGTAGGCGACGTCATCGACGCGTCCGCCGGTCTGCTCAAGGGTCACCACGTCGGCGACCTCGCCGCGCAGGGCCCGTTCGACGCTCACGTCGACAAGGGTGAAGGGCAGGGTCCCGGCCCCGTTGGAGGTCAGGACGGTCCGTCCCGGACGGGTCGCGGTGACCGTTCCGAGGACGACGGCATCGGCGTCCTTCACCATTTCGCCGAGGGAGTGGTAGTTGTGGGCCCACATGGGGCTGAGGCGACTTCGGGCATCCTCCTGGCTCGTCAGATAGGGGGCGGCCGCTACCGCGCCCAGTATTCCGGTCGCCACGGAAACGCACGCCAGAGCTGTGAATTGTATCTTTTTGGCTTTCATGTTCGTCTCCTTTACTGGCAATCGGGATCGGCGCCGTCAGTGCAGCCATCCCCGTCGTTGTCGATTCCATCCGTGCACTTCTTGCGACCGTTCTCGCCGCCGTTGGCGCACCCGCCTCCGCCCCCGCCGCAACCGGGGGTGATGGCCGCGACGGTATCCGCGTCATGCTGGTCGAAATCCGGGAAGCCGAGAAACTGGTCATTCATGCAGGTCTGGCTGTTGGGCCCCTTGCGGTGATCAAGCCCGATGGTGTGGCCGATTTCCTGACAAGCGACATGGCGGTCGTCAGTTTCGTCGTAGCTCGGTCCGTCGAGGTAACTCTGGTTCATCAGGGCCTCGGCTCGGACGATGGTGCAGTCGGGGCCGGACTCGAGAATGCGGGCGAGCCCCAGCCAGCCTGTGCCGCCGTAGAAATCCGCATCGCCGGTGATGTCGCTTCCACCGCCGAGGTTCATGCAGGTGCCTGAGCTCCACTGGTTGGCCTCGGAGTTCAGGATGTTGCTCCAATATCCACTGGCCGCACTGCCAAAGCCGACCGACGGGCCGGGCCAATGCCAGCAGTACCACTGGTTACTCGCCCGAACCAGCGTGGCTGTTGTGACGGCAAAGCTGACCACCATGAGCCCGGTCAGCAGGACAATCGCTGTTCTTCGTTTCATGATTTCCTCCGAAAGGAACGTGACTTCATCCTGGGACCGGTGCGCTTGAGCGGGGTCCCTCGAAACTGAAGGTCAGGGGCAGGCGCGCCGAGGGCGGCGCGTCGTGAAGCGAACTTGGGCGGGGGAGAGTCTATGGTTGTGGGCGCATCCCCCGCCATGTAGAGGCCTTTTCATCCGCACGATCGGTGTGAGCACCGGTTTCCGCCCTCCATGTCAGTTGACCGCGCTACTGAAAGACGAGCACGCCGCGTGCGACAGCCAGACGTGCCGGCAACGTTGTTGCCCGAACGGAACCACAGTGTGCCATCCGTGACGCGGCATGTCAATGTTTTTTTGGGAACTGACTGGTTACCGCGGTCCGCGCTGTGCCCGAGCAGTGTGAGGCACGCGGCGCGCCTCGGTAAGAAACCGTTCCATGCGGCAGGCGAGCATCGCGGCGGGCACAGCCAGGACCATTACGGACAAGTCGATGGTTGGCCATGCGGAGAGAACGATGGTGGTGCCGGCGACTGTTACCGTGAGCGTGCCCGCAACCCACGCGGGCGACAGACTGGGCGCTGTCCGGCGAATGGCGGCGCAGGCCGTGAACGCGAGAACGCCATAAACCGAAACCACGGAAAGGGCCTGGGACATCGCGTGCGGGCCGGGAAGGAGCCAGAGAGACATGAGCGGCGGGACCACCGCGTCAGCACGGCGATGGAACGGCCAGTCGGTGCCAGCGCCCACGGCAACCGGGACGAGGATGAGGGCGGTCTGCACCAAGGCAAGGAACAGCAAAAGCGAAGCGGGTATGGCCGGTGGTGAATCGCTGGTTTCGTCCTGGGCCTGCTCTGTCAGGAAGAGGGCCGACCAGGCGCCCAGCGCCACGGCGATCAGCCGCAGGAAGATGATTCGGGAATCGAAAACGTGCGAGCAGGTAAACAGTTGCATACCCTCGATGAGGGCGGCGAGCAGAAAGCCGTTCTTCATGGCCGATCCCAGGGCCAGCAGTCGGTGGCGTTGGGCCTCCATTGCCGCATGCGTCAGCAGGTATCCAAGGACGGCAAACCACAGGGCCCCACCGGCCGCCGCCGCGGAGGCGGCGACCGTTTCGGGGCTGACCTGCACTGCGACCGCTCTGAACCCCCAGTTGGCCCGCGAAAACGAAGCATGCAACTCCTGCGTGGAGGTGACAAAGTCGAAGGGGGCGAGCCCGTACATCAAGACGGCCAGCGTCAGCGCGGACGCACCCAGGCGATATGGACGGCTGGTCCATTCGCGGCGCATCCGCAGTAGAGCAGCGACGATCAGGTCCCCGAGGCAGACGGCAGCCAGCGCGGCAAAGGATGTTCCGAGACCGTTGAGGGCCACGTCGGTCCATGAACCCACGCGGGCGCGCAGCGAAGTCTGCAGCGACTCGAGAACGAGACTCAGGACCAGCCCGATGAACGTTGACAGGATGACAGCTGTGCCACGTCCAAGGCGGCGGCGCAGTCCGATCGCTAGCGCCGCGCCGAGGGGGATGTAGACCAGGACGTTGGTCCAGGCGTCGTCGGCGGTCGGCGCGGTCCAACGGAGATCAAAGAGCCCGAACGCGGCCTCGGCCGGCGGCAGGCGGTGAAAATCAAAGGGCAATAGAGACCCGTACACCAGACCCAGCGAAATGAGCAAGGTGCACAGTTGCAGGGCGCGCAGCCCCGGTGAACGGCTCATTGAGCTTTGGATGGGCGTCGAAGCAGATCTCGCGTGGTTGGCAGCCTCCCCCAAACTTAGTGGCCCTCCATGTCCTTGGCGGCTCTTGATGAGCGGCCGGCGCCAAGGCTTGTCGTCGACGTTCGGCAGACGGACGCGGTTCACATTCAAGCGCCACCCACAAGGGGCGACGCTACGCCCGGCTCGGCAGGAGCCTCGCCCTCCCACCCAACGCTGCACAAGGAGAGACGCTAGCACCGCTGTCCAGACTTCGCTATGCAGGATCGTAGGCGTCGCCCGGCGGTTGGGACAGAGCGTTCGATACGACCGGCGAGTTCCGATAGAATCAACCTGGACGACGGGGTATGTGGATTGGCGACGCAGGAAGGGTCGGCTCGAGGGGTCCTGGTAAGCGGCGTTGAGTTTGCCGTTCGTGTCGGGCGGAACTGGAAAACCACACGACGGTACCGCCACCTGCGATTGGAGAGACGGTGATGAAAGCTGCGGTGATCCATCAGTTCGGTCCGCCGGATGTGTTTCGCTATGAGGATGCCAAGGAGCCACAACCCGGCAGCGGGGAGGTCGTCGTCCGGGTGGGGGCTTGCGGGATCAATCGATACGACCTGTACCTGCGCATGGGGGCGGTGTCGACGGATATCTCCTTTCCGCACATTCTGGGAGCGGACGTGGCCGGCTCGATCGTGGCGTTGGGCCCGGAAGTGGGCGGATGGCAGGAAGGCGATCGCGTGATCGTAGCGCCGGGCTACCCGATCGACCCCGGGGACTGGGACATTCGCCCTGAGAACATGGCTCCTAGCCTCGAGGTTACGGGCACGCATTCATGGGGTGGAAACGCGGAGTTCATACGGGTGCCGGCTCGCTTCATCTTTCGCGACGAAACACGGCTGCCGGTAGAGCAAGTGGCGGCGATGCCCCTGGTGCTCATGACCGCGGTTCATGCGGTGGCGACGCTTGGAGAAGTGAAGGAAGGCACTCGCGTGCTGGTTCAGGCGGGAGCGTCAGGCAGCGGGAACGCGTGCATTCAAGTGGCCAAGATCCTCGGGGCGAAGGTAGCGGCCACCGTGGGGTCGCTGCCCAAGGTGGAGACCGCGCGGGCGGCCGGAGCCGATCTGGTGATCAACTACAAGGAGCAGAACTTCGCTGGGGCGGTTCTGGATTGGACGGACGGCGCCGGAGTTGATGTGGTGATCGATAACGTCGGCGCCAGTGTGTTCGAAGACAATCTCAAAGCTCTTCGGGTGGGCGGCATCTTCGTGAACTTCGGACTGGTGGGGGGGATGCGGGCCACGCTCAACATTCGCGATCTTTTCTTCCGACAGCATCAGCTTCGTGGATCATTCATGGGAGGCATGGAGGAACTGCGGCGCGGGCTGGCGTGGCTGGCAGAAGGCAAGATCAAGGCCCCGGTAGATCGGACCTATCCCTTGAAGGATGTGGCCGAGGCCCATCGATACATCGAGTCGCGGGCGGTGCGCGGCAAGGTCGTGTTGATCCCTTGACGCGCATGGGCGGCGCACGGGATGAAGTGGAAGAGTCTTCGTCCCTGTAGGTGACCACCTTCTGTGTGGGTGCACTGACGCCGTCGTTGGACCTCAGCGGCACCCATCGATCTAGCTGTGCTGCTTGCTACTCTGCGCCGTTTGGTGAACCAAACTGCAGAAAACAGGTCTGCGGCCCATCCCAACAACAGGGCGGCACACAGAAGGCGGGTACCAGCAGTAACCATCGAACGATTCGCGCAATGGGACGTGACCGGCGCATGGCTCTCTCCTAAACAGATGCGTTTCGAGAAACTGAGAAGGGGATTCTAACGCAACCCTTTCGCCGCTGCAACCCCGGCCGGAATCACCCAATAGGGGGATAGGCGGCCTCTGGCGGCGACTGGGACAGTGGTGTACAATTCGCACCTCGGCCATTGGACTTCCCCGGGAATTCCTGCGTCCCATCGCTCCCTGGGCGGCCCAGGAGGAAAAGATGTCAGCGGCCACTCCAGACTCCCCTTTTGAAAAACTTCACGGGTCGGACCTGGGAGCGGACCGTCCCGGGGAAACAGCGGATCCTGTCGCCCTTCCCTCCGCGGCTTTGCGCACCATCGGTCCTTACCACATCCGGCGGGTCATCGCGACGGCCGGAATGGGGACCGTGTACGAGGCCATGCAGCAGCACCCCCGCCGCGTGGTCGCGGTCAAGGTGATGAAAGCGGGCATCGCTTCCGGTTCGGCGATGCGACGCTTCGAATTCGAAGCGCAGGTGCTGGCGCGCCTGCGGCATCCCGGCATCGCCCAGATATTCGAGGCCGGCACGCACGATGACGGCAGCGGCGCGGCCGTGCCGTATTTCGCGATGGAGTACATCCCCAATGCCAAAAGGGTGACCGATTTCGTGCGGGAGCGCGCTTTGAGCGTGGGCGAGCGGCTGGAGCTGTTCCGGGGAATCTGTGATGCCGTCGATTACGGGCATCAGCGAGGAATCATTCATCGGGATCTGAAGCCGGCGAATATCCTGGTGGACTCGGTGGGTGGGGTGAAGGTGATCGACTTCGGCATCGCCCGGGCCACGGACTCCGATCTTGCGATCACGACGCTGCAAACGGATTTCGGCCAGCTGCTCGGCACTATTCAGTACATGAGCCCGGAACAATGTGATGCCGACCCGCACGACATCGACGCCCGAAGCGACGTGTACGCCCTGGGGGTGGTGCTCTACGAAGTTCTGTGCGAGCGATTGCCCTACAATCTGAGCGGTCTTTCGATTTCGGCAGCCACGCAGGTCATTCGCGCATGTCAACCGCCTCGACCGAGCATGCTTCGCGATGAGCTGCGCGGGGACATCGAGACCATTGTGCTCAAAGCGTTGGAGAAGCAGCGGGACCGTCGTTACCGCACGGCGGGTGAGCTGGGGGACGACCTGGGGCGTTACCTTCGAACGGAGTTGATTCTGGCGCGCCCGCCGAGCCTGGCGTATCAGATCCAGGTCTTTGCGCGGCGGAACCGCTCTCTGGTGGTGGCGGCGGGGCTGGTTTTCGCGGCGTGCGCCATAGGCTTCGCTACGAGCACGTACTTGTACGTTCGCGAGGAGAGGGCTCGGGCTTCAGCCATCGTCGCCCGCGCACAAGCCGAGGCGGTGACGCAGTTCCTGAATGAAACCTTGACCGGCGCCAACCCCGATCTGAGCCGGGGGCCGCAGCTGACCGTGCTGGAAATGCTCCATCGCGCCGCCCAGAAGGTCGAAGGCACCTTCCCGGACCAGCCTCTGGTGGAGGCTGCGCTTCGTCGGACCATCGGCAACACCTACCGAGCGTTGAGCAAGTATGAGGAGGCGCAGAAGCACCTTTCGCGGGCGCTGGAGCTCCGGCGCAGCTCGTTGCCGGAAGAAAGCGTGGAGGTCGCGGAAAGCCTCAACGACATGGGGGAGTGGTTTCACCACACGGGCAACAAGTCGGCGGCCGAGCCGCTTTATGAACAATCACTTGCCATTCGCCGGCGATTGCTGGGCAGCGAACACCGTGACGTAGCTCAAAGTCTGAACAATCTGGCTCTACTGCTTTTCGGTGACAGGCGGCTTGACCAAGCCGAGGCGCTGCATCGCGAGGCCCTTGCCATTCGCCGCCGGCTCTGGGGCGATGGTCACACGGATGTCGCCCAAAGCCTGGACAACCTGGCTGTCCTGCTGAAGAAAACCGGTCGTTATGCAGAGGCTGAGCCGCTGTACGAGGAGGCGCTGACGATCCGGCGCCGGCTTCTGGGAGACAATCATCTGGCCGTGGCCTACAGTCTCAACAACCTTGCGATGTTCAAGCAGGAAGTGGGTGAGGTCGAGGCCGCCGAGCCCTTGATGCGCGAGGCACTGGCCATTGCCTCTCATGAATTGGGGCGAGAACATCGTGTGATCGCCGGAGGCCTGTATAATCTTGCGACGCTGCTCGTGGAACGCGAAGACCTGGAGGCAGCCGAGCCACTCTTGCGTGAAGCCCTCGAATTGCACCGGAAGTTGTTCGGTCCACAGCACCAAGCCGTCGCCAATGACCTGACTGCGCTGGCCGGCATCCTTCGCCAGCGGAGTGAGTACCAGGAAGCGCGTGAGCTCCTTACGGAGGCACTGGCCATGCACCGGCGCGTGCTTCGGCCGGGGCATCCGGACCTCGTCACGTCGCTGCTTGGCATGGGGAGATTGCAGATCGCGGCAGGCGAAGCAAATCAGGCGGAGCCCCTCCTGCAGGAGGCCCTCCAGATTCAGATGCAGGCCGCACCGGAGCATTGGCGGACGGCGGAGATTCAAAGCGTGCTGGGGGAATGTCTTGCTGCCCAGCGTCGCTTCGATGAGGCCGAGCCGCTCCTGTTGGCGAGTTATCAGGGCATACGTGAGAAGAAGGGCGATCGGAGCTCCACGACTCGAGAAGCGCTGGCCCGCGTCGTCCGTGCCTATGAGGACTGGGACAAGCCGCAGTAGGCGGCGGCCTACAGGACATCGCCTCCCGAGGGCGAATCGGGGACGCGCCTGCCGCCCCCTTGACCACCGCTCAAGAGATTACGCTCTTTCCTCGGAATGCGCCCGGCAGGATTCGAACCTGCGACCCCCGGTTTAGGAAACCGGTGCTCTATCCACCTGAGCTACGAGCGCGCCGGCGACATCGTACCCCGGCACGACGTGAATCCCAACTCGTTCGAAGCTTGTAGGTCTTCGCGACAGGCAGCGCGAGGGCCCTCCGGCGAGGCACGGCTCGGCAGTCCGCCTAAAGCGGATCGCCCTCCCAGGACACGCCGCGGGACGAGACCAGCGCTTAGCACTACAGCGCTAGTTCTGCTCAAGCGAAATGGTTGAGCAGGCCGATGCCATCCTCCAACCGAAAGGAGGTGTGGCATGACGGCGGAGCAGGTT
>SBAX01000191.1 GCA_005240095.1 Phycisphaera mikurensis | reverse complement strand
CCTGCTCCGCCGTCATGCCACACCTCCTTTCGGTTGGAGGATGGCATCGGCCTGCTCAACCATTTCGCTTGAGCAGAACTAGCGCTGTAGTGCTAGGCGTTCACCGGGCCTGGGGTGACACACGACCATGCAACTTGACCTGCTCAACGACGACGCCGGCACGGAGGTGGGCAGCTACTTTGTCGCCAATTATCCGCCGTTCTCGGTGTGGTCGGCGGAACAGATTCCGGCGGTTCACGACGCTCTCAACGGGGCGGTCGGGCAACCCAAGTCCGCGCGGGCTGAAGCCCGCGGCTCGCTTGGCTTGTACATCCACATTCCGTTCTGCCGCAAGCGCTGCAAGTTCTGCTACTTCCGCGTGTACACGGACAAGAACTCCGACGAAGTAGAGACCTATCTGGAGGCGCTGGCGCGGGAGGTGGCTTTGTATGCCAAGCGCGGCGCCCTCGACGGGCGGACCTGGGATTTCGTGTACTTCGGCGGGGGGACGCCTTCGTTTCTGAGCAGCGAACAGCTTCACCGCCTGATCGATCACATCCGCAGGTTCTGGGCGTGGGACGACGCCCGCGAGGTGACCTTCGAGTGTGAACCCGGCACGTTGAAGAAGAGCAAGCTCCAAGCTATTCGCGACATCGGAACCACGCGGCTGAGCCTGGGAGTGGAGCACTTCGACGACGAGGTGCTCACGCTGGGGGGGCGGGCGCACAAGTCGCCGGAGATCTTCCGCGCTTATGAGTGGGCGCGGGAAGTGGGTTTTCCGGAGATCAACGTCGACCTGATCGCGGGGATGGTCGGCGATACCCAGGCCAAGTGGGAAGACACGGTAGCCAAGGCTCTCGCGCTAAAGCCCGATTGCCTGACGGTCTATCAGATGGAGGTACCCTTCAACACCGTCCTGGCGCGGGAAGCCAAGGATCGCGGGACGGCCACCCCGGTGGCGAGTTGGGCGACGAAGCGGGCATGGGTCGATCTTGCCTTCCAGGAGTTCGAGCGGGAAGGCTACGTTGTTTCCAGCGCTACCACCGTCTACAAGCCGAGCAACCATAAAGGGTTCTACTACCGCGATGCGCTGTGGCACGGGTCGGACATGATCGGCATGGGAGTGGCCTCGTTCTCCCATGTCGGTGGGGTTCACTTTCAGAACGTGGACTCCTGGGATGATTACGTAGGAATGCTGAGCCGCGGGGAGCTTCCGCTCTCGCGAGCTTACGCCATGTCGCAAATCGAGCGATTGACCCGCGAGCTGATCCTCCAGCTCAAGCTGGGGCGAGTGAGCGCGGGCTATTTTCGCGACAAATTCGAGGTCGAAATCGCGGAGGAGTTTGCGGAGGCTCTTGAGTCTCTGGCGAACGTGCGGCTGATTGAGGTGGATGGGGATGAGATTCGCCTGACGCGGGCGGGGCTCTTGTGCGTGGACGCCCTCCTGCCACGCTTCTATGAGCCCAAGTTTCGCAATGTTCGGTACACATGATGATGGAAGGCGCTTCGGCCAATACGACGACGAGGAACAGCAGCGGCCCGCTTGCGGGATTACGGGCCCTGTGCGAGGGGTACTTCCGTGATCTGTCCTGGGTTGACGGCTGCGAGGTCGTGACGCCGGGGCAGATGCCCGCGCTGGCGCAGCATCTGCTGGTTCATCAGGAGCACATGACCCCCCGGCTGCGGGCTCATCACGGTCAGCCCTTGCGGCTGGAGGTTCGCGCCGATCGACTGGACGGCGAGCACTACTCGCGGAAGATCAAGCTGCTCGTGGGTGACAGCGGTGAGGTGGCGGAGTTCGGGATCATGCGGATCGACCTGGGCTGCGTGCCCGAGGGGGCACGGGCGGCGATTCTGGATCGGCAAACACCGCTGGGAGATATTCTGGTGGCGCACAAGGTGCTGACCAAGGTCGAGCCGTGGGCGTTCCTGCGGTTCGCCGCGCCATGCCCGGTGGTGGGCTGCCTGCGGCGAGATGATCTGCGAGCGGCCTGCGGGCGCTTGGCGACGATCCATTGCAACGGGCAGGAGGCGGTGGAGCTGCTGGAAGTGGTGCCGACGTAAATGAACACGCCCTATGACTGCATCGTGATCGGCGGTGGTCCGGCGGGGTCGACGACGTCGACGATCCTGGCCGACTTCGGTCATCGCGTGCTTCTGCTGGAACGCTCGAAGTTCCCGCGGCACCACATCGGCGAGTCCCTGATGCCGCAGACCTACTGGACGTTCAAGCGCATCGGCATGCTGGAGAAGCTCAAGCGATCAGACTTCACGCTGAAGGAGAGCGTGCAGTTCGTCAACTCTTCGGGAAAGCTGTCGCAGCCGTACTACTTTCCCGACCGCGACCCCAACGAATGGTCCACCACGTGGCAAGTCAAGCGCGACCGGTTCGACAAGCTGATGCTGGACAATGCCCGCGAGCACGGCGTGGAGGTGCGCGAGGGCGTGGGCGTCAAGGAAGTGCTCTTCGAGGGGTCTCGCGCGGTTGGCGTGCGGGCGATGATCGACGGCGCCGCCAAGGACATCCACTGCAAGGTGGTGATCGACGCCACGGGCGTCAACGCCCTGCTGTCGAAGCAGTTGGGCATTCGCGAGGGCGAGCCGGGTCTGAAGAACGCGGCGATCTATGCGTACTGGAAGGGCGCCCATCGCGACGAGGGGCGTAACGCCGGGGCGACGCTGGTGATCTACACGCCCGACAAGCAGGGCTGGTTCTGGTCGATCCCCCTGGAGAACGACATCACCAGCATCGGCATCGTGGCCAAACCGCAGTATCTGATCACCGGGCGGGGAGATGACCCGCTGGCGACGCTGGACTACGAGATCGACAACTGTCCGGGGATCAAGCGCCGTCTGGTGAACGCCGAGCGGGTCAGTCATGCGTACGTGACCAGCGATTTCACCTATCGCTCGCGACGGATCGCCGGCGACGGGTGGGTGCTGGCCGGGGATGCGTTCGGATTTCTTGATCCCATCTATTCTTCGGGCGTGCTGCTGGCGCTCAAGATGGGCGAGCTGACCGCGGACACTGTGCATGACGCGCTACGCGAGGGCGATTTGAGCGGGCAGCGTCTGGGACGACACGGGCCCAAGGTCGCGCGGGGAATGCAGCTTATTCGCCAGCTTGTGTATGCCTTCTACCAGCCCCAGTTCAGCTTCGGGGAATTCAACCGTAGGTATCCCGAGTTTCACGACCAGGTCGTGCGGCTGCTGATCGGCGACGTGTTCGACCGGGACGACTTCGACGAGATCTTCGCCCGCGTGGCGGAGACGGCGACGCTGCCGGAGCCCATTGCACTGGAAGGCAGCGAAGCGTGAGGCGACTGGTCATTCTACTACTCGTGCTGCTGGCGATCCTGCACCAGGACTTCTGGTACTGGGACTCCATTTACCCCCTCGTCCTGGGTTTCATTCCCATCGGGCTGGCGTATCACATCGGAATATCCATTACGGCGGGGATTCTCTGGGCGCTGGCCGTGCACTACTGCTGGCCCAAGGATGTGGACGTGCCGGATGAGTCATTCACCACCGAAGCGCCGGCGGCGGAGGTGCGACGATGATCGCGGCGCTCAATGCGGGACAGACCGCCGTGCTGGTCATCGCCCTGTACATGGCGGCGCTGATCGCACTGGGTCTGCTCAGCCAGCTCGTGCTGCGCCTGACGGTGGCGGACTACTTCGTGGCTTCGCGGGGGCTGGGCTCCTTCATGCTGCTGATGTCCCTGATCGGCACGACCATGACTGCTTTCGCCCTGATCGGCAGCTCGGGAGAGGCGTGGGAATCGGGGATTGTGGTCTACGGAAAGATGGCCTCGTGGTCGGGGATCATTCACGCGGCCATGTACTTTCTCGTCGGGCTGAAGCTGTGGGCCTTCGGCAAGAAGTACGGATACGTCACCCAGATTCAGTTCTTCCGCGACCGCTTTGAATCCGACAAGATTGGGTTGCTGCTTTTCCCCATTCTGGTAGCCCTGCTTGTGCCGTACATTCTGGTGGGCGTAATCAGTTCGGGAACGGCCATTCAGTCCGTTACGGCGGGCGCATTTCCGGAGTATTTCAAGGAGACGGGTGGAGCCATCCCCTATTGGTTGGGGGCCCTGGTTACCTGCCTTGTGGTTCTCTATTACATCTCCGCGGGTGGCGTTCGCGGAACGGCGTGGGTTAATGCCCTTCAGACGATGATCTTCCTGGTGCTGGGTGTGGCCATGTGCTGGATCATCGCTGCGAAACTCGGCGGGCCGGAAAAGGCCACGCAGATGGTCATCGAGCACAATCCCACGCGGCTCAAGCGCGAGGTGTCGCCGGCCGACCGACAGCATTACGAAGCGAGACTGGCGGAGTGGAACGCCGATCCCAAGAAAGCGATCATCAAGCCGAAAGCGCCTCACGCTGCCTCAAAAACTGAGTTCACGACATACTTGTTCATTCCCCTCAGCGTGGCCATGTTCCCGCACCTTTTCCAATACTGGCTGACCGCGCGCAGCGCGAAGAAGTTCAAGCTGTCGATCATCGGTCAGCCGCTGCTGATCATGGTGATCTGGGTGCCGTGTGTGATCGTGGGGCTATGGGCCACGTCGGCCATCCACGACGGGCAACCGGTGATTCCGCCGGAGTTCGCCCGGCCCAACGGCGTGTTGCCGTTGATGGTGAAGAAGTTGGCTTCACCGATGATGGGTGCTTTGCTGGCCGCGGGCATCTTTGCGGCGGTGATGTCGAGCATGGACGCGCAGTTCCTGGCGATGGGGAGCATGTTCGCCAACGACGTGGTCGGGCACTACATCGGGCGTGATCGCTTCACGGACCGGCAACTCGTGTTCATCGGACGCATCTTCATTGTCATCGTGGTTGCGGCTTCGTTCCTACTGGCGCTCAGCTGGCGTGAATCGCGGGTTTTCAATCTCGGGGTGTGGTGCTTTACGGGCTTCGCCAGTCTGTTTCCGCTGCTGTTTGCGTCGATTTACTGGCGGCGGGTGACCAAGGCGGGTGCATACGCTTCCCTTCTGGCCGCGGCGGCGACATGGTTCTGGCTCTTCCGGGACTCGCAATACGGCAAGCTGTCCGAGCAGGCTCATTGGGGGTTGACCCCGGCCACGCTCGTCTTCGCGGCGGCGACGGTTGCGTTGGTAGCGGTATCCCTGATCACGCGTGCGCCCTCCAGGGCAACGATCGAGAAGTTCTTCGGCGGAGGCGGCCATGCCCGCTGAGTTCACCATGAAGCGGCGAGTGCAGTTCGCAGAGACGGACATGGCCGGGGTGCTGCACTTCTCGAACTACTTCCGCTACATGGAGGAAGTGGAGCACGCCTTCTGGCGGGCACTGGGGCTTACGGTGTATCTCCGAGAGGGCGATCCGCACCTGAGCTGGCCGCGGGTGAGCGCAACGTGCGAGTACTTCGCTCCGCTGAGGTTCGAAGACGAGTTGGAACTGCATCTGCGGCTGACCAAGCTGGGAGAGAAGTCCTTGCACTACGAAGTCGAGTTTCGCCGCGATGGCGAGAAGTGTGCCTTGGGCAGGATTAGCGCCGTGTGCTGCGCGACCGAGCCCGGGGCTTTCGCGCCCACGAAGATTCCGCCGGAGATCCGGCGGCGGCTGGAGGCGGGTGTGGGAAGATGAGAGTTGCGTTGTAGCTCTTACCCTCACCCCGGCCCTCTCCCTGGGAGGGAGAGGGGGATTGGCAGAGTGGATATGGAATCGGCAAGGTCTTGGTGGTTGCTGTTTGTGGTGGTCACGGTTGTGTGCTGGGGCGCCTACGTGCCCACCATTCACCACGGGCAGAAGGCG
Source organism: Phycisphaera mikurensis (assembly GCA_005240095.1). Classification (GTDB taxonomy): domain Bacteria; phylum Planctomycetota; class Phycisphaerae; order UBA1845; family UBA1845; genus SBAX01. The sequence goes on along the minus strand of SBAX01000191.1, from coordinate 14,647 downwards.
TTTGGCAGCCCGAACAGCGCGCTGCGGGCGTTCCTGTTCGTGGGGGTGGCTTACTTCGTGATGGCGGGGGCCATCCTCGGCTACATGGCCGCTACTGGCGCAGAACCCCTCGTCTTCACCCGGCGCGGCGTTTCCGTATCGACCCTGGCCGGTGTGCTGGGGGCGCTTGGAGCGCTGGGGGTAGTTTTTGCCATTAAGAACGGGGGCCGGCCAATCCTCGTGGCACCTCTTGTATTTGCCGGGGCACCGGTGGTGAACACGATCGTGTCCATGATCTGGGATAAACCCTCGAAGGCGCCGAGCGTGATGTTCTATCTTGGTATCCTGCTGGCGTGCGGGGGGGCGGCGCTGGTGCTGCGGTTCAAGCCGGTGTGAGATGAGTTACCAATTACCAATTACCAATTACCAAGGACCCGGACGCCGGCAGCGGCGCCTGGCCCTTGGTCCTTGGTACTTGGTGCTTGGGCTGTGCGTGGCGCGGCAGGTGTCCGGCGCCGACTGGCCGATGTTCCGGGGGAATCCACAGGGAACGGGAGTAGCCACGAGCCCTCTACCTGAGAAGCTGAGCTTGCGTTGGAAAGCAGAGCTGAGCGAGCCGATCGTTTCCACGGCGGCGATCGTGGAACGCGTTGTCTACGTGGGCGCGGATGACGAGGCCCTGCACGTGTTCGACCTGCAGACCGGTGCGGAACTCTGGAAATACGCCGCCAACGGCTCGGTGCGTGCCGCCCCGACGGTTTTGAAAGGCGTGGTCTACTTCGGCGACCAGGAGGGCGTGCTCCATGCCGTGGATGTGAAGACACATCAGGCGACGTGGACCTTCAAGACCGAAGGCGAGATTGTGTCCTCGGTCAATTACCATAACGACCGCCTTGTATTCGGCTCCTATGACTCTCACGTGTATTGCCTGTCGGCCGGCGACGGCAAGCTGCTGTGGAAGTTCCAGACCGGGGGACGTGTCCACGGGACGCCGGGGATTTCGGGCGACTTCGTGATTGCGGCCGGGTGCGATGAGTATCTCCACGTTCTGGCCCTGGAGAATGGTTCGTCGGTTACCCGCGTATCCATGGGTTCGGTATCCGGAGCCTCGGCGACGATCGCCGGAGACAAGGTCTATGTGGGCACGCATGGCAACACCTTTTTAGGGCTTGACTGGAAGAAGGGTCAGGTAGAGTGGAAGTTCGAAGATGCCGAACGACAGTTTCCATTCTTGGCATCCGCGGCGCTCGTAGATACCGCCGTCATTGTCGGAGGGCGGGACAAGCGCCTGCGGGCTCTGGATCGGCAGACCGGGGCGCAGAAGTGGGCTTTCGCGACCGATGGCAAGATTGACTCATCCCCGGTCGTGGTTGGGCAGAATGTATTCGTAGGGTCATCGGACGGTAATGTGTACGCCATCGATGTGAATACCGGGCGCGAGTCGTGGCGCTATGAAACCGGCGCGCCCATCAGCGCTTCCCCGGCAGTAGCTGCGGGCGCTCTGGTGATCGGCAATGAAGACGGCATCCTGATGTGCTTCGGGCAGCACAAGCAGGCGAATCCATAGATAGTTCGGGTGATAGTCAAAACTTCGGAGAGAGGAACACAAATGAAAGTCATTGCTGAGAGGACGGGCCGCAGCCGGTGGGTGATGTCGTTTGCGGCGGGTTTGGCGTTGACGGCTTTAGGCGATAGTGCCAGGGCGCAGTGGACGCAGTGGGGCGGTCCCAATCAGGACTTCAAGGTGGACGCCAAGGGCCTGGCCCAGACCTGGCCCGACGGCGGTCCCAAGCAGATCTGGAAGCGCGACTTAGGCGATGGGTACTCCGGCATTCTCGCAGAGGGCGATCGCCTCTACACCATGTACCGCGCCGACGGCAAGGAAACCGTGGTATGCCTGGAGGCCAAGACCGGCAAAACCATCTGGGAGCACAAGTACGAGTCGAACCCGTCGTCCATTCACATCCATGAATTCGGCGATGGGCCGCGCTCCACGCCGCTCATCGTTGGCGACCGACTCTACACCATCGGGGTGGCCGGGGTGATGCACTGCCTGGGTAAGGAAGACGGGCGGGTCTACTGGTCGCACGATCTGTGGAAGGAGTTCGAGGGCAACATCCTTAACCACGGGTACTCGTCCAGCCCCATCGCCTACAAGGGCAACGTCATCGCCCTGGTCGGCGGGAAGGGCGCCAGTGTGGTGGCCTTTGACCAGACCGATGGAAAAGTGGTGTGGAAGAACCAGGACTTCGAAAACAGCTATTCCACGCCCAAGATCGTCCAAATCGACGGTGAGGATCAACTGATTACCTTCATGGCCGAGGAAGTCATCGGACTGAGTCCCAACAATGGCGACCTGAAATGGCGGCACGAGCACAAGAACCAGTGGAAGCAGAACGTGTGCATGCCCATCTGGCATCCGGAAAGCCACATTCTCTTCTTGTCCGCCACGGAGGCCGGGGCCAAGGGGCTTCGACTGTCCAAGGACGGGGACAAGACCAAAGTTGAGGAGGCTTGGTCCACACGGAAGGCACAGTTCTATCACGTGAACACCATCAACGTGGGCGACTACGTCTATGGTACGATCGGGGCCATGAACCCCGCGTTCTTCGCGGCCATCAACCTGAAGACCGGCGAGCTCGCCTGGCGAGAGCGAGGGTTTTCCAAGGCCACCTTCCTGCACGCCGATGGGCGGTTTATCATTCTCGACGAGGACGGCCAGCTGGCCCTAGTGACGGCCACGCCGGAGGGGCTGAAGGTTCACTCCAAAGCGTCGATTCTCGAGAAGGTCACCTGGACCGTGCCGACTCTGGTGGGCAAGAACCTGTACGTGCGGGACAAGAAGAACATCCTGGCTTTGGATCTTGGGTAGAGTTGTCGGCCGAGTAACGAGGAGCCGGAGATGAACTCCATAGGGTTGCTTTCACGAGGATTGGCGTACGTTGTACTGATCGACGCGGCGCTCGCGAGTGCAACGGCGGCCCGCGCCCAATGGCCGGGCTGGGGTGGCAAGAACCGCGACTTCGTCGCTGACGCCAAAGACCTCGCCTCATCCTGGCCGGACTCCGGTCCGCCGCGACTGTGGACGCGCCCGCTGGGCCCGGGCTATTCGTCCATCATCGTGGCCGACGATCGCCTCTTCACCGCCTACCGCAGTGGAGACGACGAACTCGTCGTCGCCCTCGACCCCAAGTCGGGCACGACCCTATGGGAAACCAGGTACGCGGCGCCCGTCCCCGAGGGCATGGATGCTCAGTTCGGGCGCGGTCCCAATGCCACGCCGCTGTGGCATGGAGGGCGGTTGTATACGCTGGGCGTTGCCGGAAAACTCCACTGTCTGGATGCCAAGACCGGGAAGGAGATTTGGGCGCACGATCTGATCAAAGAGTTCGGGGCTAAGGTTCCCGAGTTCGGGTTCTCTTCCAGCCCGGTCGCCTTCAAGGACAGCCTGATCCTTCCCGTGGGAGGTCCGGGCTGCGCGGTCATGGCCTTCCGCCTGACTGACGGCTCCGTTCAGTGGAAGAAACATGACTTTGCCAACCTCTATTCCTCCCCCATCCTGATTCAGGTGGACGGCGAAGACGAGATCGCGCTCATCACCGGCACGCATGTGGTGGGACTGGACCCCGCCACCGGCGATATGGACTGGCAGCTCCCCTTCGAGACGCAGTACAAGACGAACATCCTCACGCCGGTCTGGGGCAACGACCGAATCCTGTTCATCAGCTCCGTGCCGGAAGTCGGCTCGCGCGGGCTGAGGCTGACTCGGAAGGACGGGAAGATCGCCGCCGAGCAGGCCTGGGAGACCCGCAAGATGCAGATCGGTCAGGGCAATGCCGTCCGCGCCGGTGATCATATCTACGGCAGCAGCGGCGACGACGTCTTTTTCATGACGTCCATCGAGGCAAGCACCGGCAAGGTGGCCTGGCGGGAACGCGGCCTAGGAAAGGCCAACGTGGTTTACGGCAACGGTAAGCTGATCATGCTCGATGAGAATGGCACGCTGGCCATCGCCAAGGCCTCGCCGGAGAAGTTCGAGATTCAATCGAAGGCCAGCGTCCTCAAGAAACCCGCATGGACGCCTCCCACACTTGTGGGACGCCATTTGTACATTCGCGACACGGAAACCATCATGGCCCTGGACCTGGGTAGCGCTTCCGGCGCGGGAATGTGAGAGAGGTATGATGAGCCGGTTGTGGCTGCGTAACAGCGCGGTGGTGGCGGTCGCCGTGGGAGCGATGGGCGCCTGGTCTGTATCCGCGCCGGCGCAATGGCCGCAGGGGGGCGGGGTCAACCGCGACTTCGCCTCCGACGCCCAAGACCTCGCCTCCCCCTGGCCGCAGGCCGGCCCGACGCGGCTCTGGACGCGGCAACTGGGCGCCGGCTTCTCCTCGATCATCGTCGCCGACGGTCGTCTCTACACCATGTATCGCACCGGCCCTGGGCCCCGGGCCCAACGGATGGCGGCCGAGGCCGACGGTCCGCCCGAAGATCCCAACCGCCTCGATGACGAGGTGATCGTCGCACTGGATCCCGAGACGGGTGCGACGATTTGGGAGAGCAAATACCCCACTCCCGTACCTGAGGGGATGAACACAGAGTTCGGCAAGGGCCCGAACTCCACGCCCGTTTTTAACGACGGGCGGCTCTACACTCTCGGTATCGGCGGCATGCTCCGCGCATTCAATGCCGCAACCGGCAAAGAAGTGTGGTCGCACGACTTGGTGAAGGAGTTCGGGGCGAGGATCCCCGGGTTCGGCTTTTCTGCCAGCCCGGTGGTGTACAAGAACTCCCTTATCGTCGCGTCGGGAGGTTCCGGCGTGGGCGTGATGTCCTTCGACCTCGCCACCGGGACGCTGCAATGGAAGAAACACGAGTTCGGCGATGTCTATTCGTCGCCGATTGTGATTCAGGTGGACGGCGAGGCCGAAATTGTGCTTCTTAGCCTCGCGCAGGTGGTAGGCCTCGACCCCGATACCGGCGATCTCGACTGGCAGGCGCCCATTGACGGGACGAACATCGTCACGCCGCTGTGGGGCAAGGACAACATCCTCTTCGTCAGCAGCCCGGAACCCGACGTCGGCTCGCGGGGCCTGCGGCTGCAAAACAAGGACGGCAAGATCATCGCCGAACAAGCCTGGGAGAGCCGCAAGATGCAGATTGCCCACGGCACCGCCGTCCGTGCCGGCAACCACATTTACACCCGCGGCACCGCCATTGACGCGAGCAGTGGGCAGGTCGCCTGGCAGGAACGCGGCCTTCCCATGGCCAACGTCATCTACGGCGACGGCCACCTCATCATCCTTGACGAGGATGGGAACCTGATGCTCGCACGGGTGTCGCCGGAAAAACTCGAGGTGCAATCCACGGTGGGCCTGCTCAAGAAGCCCACGTGGACGCCGCCCACGCTTGTGGGGCGCCACCTGTATATTCGCGACACGGAAACGATCATGGCTCTGGACTTGGGGACGGACAAGGAACCGCGTAAGGCAACGCAGGAGTAGCATTATGATGTCCTGGAATCGATCTTGCTCGTTGGCAGTGGTGCTCGTGGCTGCGGCCGCTACGAGCGCGTTTGCCCAGTGGACGCAGTTCGGCGGGCCCAACCGCAACTTCATCGTGGACGGCAAGGGCCTCGCGGACAAGTGGCCGGATGAAGGGCCCAAGAAACTCTGGTCGCGCGAACTCGGCGACGGCTACGCGACCATTGTGGCCGACGGTGACGTCCTCTTCACCATGTATCGCGTAAACGAAGACGAATTCACGGTGGCCCTGGATGCCAAGACCGGCAAGACGGTGTGGGAGCACAAGAACCCCTCGCCGTTCACCAAGCTCATGGCGGAGTTCGGCCCCGGCCCGCACGCCACCCCGCTCATCGTCGGCGATCGCCTGTACACCATCGGCACCAACGCGGTGATGCACGCCTATGACAAGAAGACCGGCAAGGTCCTGTGGAAGCACGACCTGCCCGCGGAATTCAAGGCGCCGGTTCCTGGCCGCGGTTACGGCGTCAGCCCCATTGCCTACAAGAACACGATCATCGTGGTCGTCGATCGCGAGCGGGCCGGCGATGAGGGCGGCAAGGAGGAGTCTCCTGCACCGCCGCCGGGACAAGGCCAGTCACTGATGGCCTTCGATCAGGAAACCGGCAGCGTGGTCTGGAAGGCCCAGGACTATGACATGAGCTACGCCTCGCCCATCCTGATCAAGTTCGATGGCCAAGACCAGCTCGTGATTTTCTCCGGCAATGAGCTGGCCGGGCTGAATCCCGAAAACGGGGAGGTCATTTGGGTCCATCCACACAAGACCCAGTTTGGAGCCAATCTTAGTACCCCTACCTGGGACGGTAAGGACATCTTGTTCTCCTCGGCCGCCTATGGATCCGGAAGTCGCGGCGTGAAACTGGTCAAAAAAGACGGGAAGATCACGCCCGAGGAACTATGGCATAACCCGAAGATGCGCATTCATCACGCAAACTCGGTGATAAAGGACGGCTATGTATACGGCTCCAGCGGGGATTTTGGTCCCATCTTGTTCATAGGTCTTGATGTGAAGACCGGTAAGATTCTATGGAGAGAGCGCGGCCTCTCCAAGGCCACGTGCGTCCTCGCTGGCGACAAGCTTGTTATTCTCGACGAAGATGGCCAGTTGGCTTTAACGTCAGTGACGCCGACCGCTTTCACCGTCCACTGCAAGGTCAAGCTGCTCGAAAAGTACGCCTGGGCCGCGCCCACGCTGGTGGGCACCAAGCTCTACATCCGCGACCGCAAGAACATCATGGCGCTGGACCTAGGATAGACTCGGTCACGAGCGGTGCGGGCACGGCGATCGGCCCGGGTTGCCAGCGGCTTCGGCTAATTCAAAGTACGATCTTGAAATAGCCAAAAGGAGGCCTATACTCTTCCGGTCATGATCGACCGCGACCTAGGCCCACGACTCCGCGCTGCGGCCAAGGGCTTTCCCGCCGTCACGCTGACCGGTCCTCGCCAGAGCGGAAAATCCACACTGTGCCGCCTGGTCTTTCCGAAGCTCGCCTACGCGAACTTGGAGGCCCCGGATGTTCGGACTTTTGCCGCCACGGACCCGCGCAGGTTCCTGGGTCAGTTCGACAAAGGGGCCATCATCGACGAGATCCAGCGCGTCCCCGACCTCACGTCTTACTTGCAACAGATGATCGATGACGACCCGGGGCACGGGCGCTGGGTGCTTACGGGCTCACAAAGCCTGACCATGATGGAATCGGTCAGTCAGTCCCTGGCCGGGCGAACCGCCGTCCAGCATCTGTTGCCCCTGGCGCGGAGCGAAGCGGTTCGCTTTGCCCGATATCCAAGGTCGCTGGATGAAACGCTGCTTACCGGCGGCTATCCCCGCATCTTCGACCAGCGTCTTAAACCCAGCGAGTGGATCGGGTCTTATGTTCGCACCTACCTGGAGCGCGACGTCCGCCTGGTGTCGAACATCGGCGACCTCGCTGTTTTCCAACGGTTCGTGCAACTCTGCGCCAGCCGCACGGCGCAACTGCTGAACCTGTCCTCACTGGCGCTGGACGCGGGCGTGTCGCAACCAACCGCCAAGGCCTGGCTTTCGATTCTGGAAGCGACGTTCATCGCGTTTCGCCTCCAGCCCTATTTCGCCAACGTCGGGAAACGCCTGATCAAGACGCCCAAACTGCATTTCTACGACACGGGCCTGGTTTGCTGGCTTCTGGGGATCCGCGATCCCTCGCACCTCGCCGTGCATCCGCTGCGCGGCCCCATCTTTGAAACCTGGGTCCTGACAGAGATCCTCAAGCATCGATTCAATCGCGGTGAACACGCCGGGTTGTACTTCTACCGTGATCGACAGGGACTCGAGGCCGACATCGTCATTGAGGAGGGGCGCAAGCTCACCGTCGTGGAAGCTAAGGTTGGGCAAACGGTTACGCAGGATCTCGTAAATGCAGGAGATCGAGTTCAGACCATTCTTGGCAACCGCCCCCAGTCGCGCCGCGTCGTGGTCTTCGGCGGGAAGGAGGGCCAGAAGCGCTCCGACGTCGAGGTCGTCTCCTGGAACTCGCTTCACGAGCAGAAGTGGTGATTATCTGAAGAGAAACCCCCGCGATGCTGCACCTGGTTCGCGGGCTTGTCACGTAATCAAAAAGCTGGTGATGAGGTTTCCAAAGCGGGTGATGAGGAAGGCTACGGCCGCTTTGCGGTGCCAGGGGCGGCGGTTGCCGCGGGCGTTTTTCAGGCCGGTGGCGATCTGCACGCCGTAGAGGATGAGGACCACGGTGCTCAGGCAGATGTGCACGATAAGCAGCGTGGTCATTTCGCGCCCGGGGATGGACTCGACGACCCCGCGGCGGACCTCCAGGTAGATCACCATGGTCAGGTCAATGAGGAAGGCCGAGACCATCAGGGGGATGTGTACGCGGGGCTTGCGGCGCTTGAGCACGCCGATCACCAGGATTACGCACACCAGCACGCTGACGAGCTTGAGGGGATGTTGGGTGAGCAGGGTGGTCATCGATGTTTGAGCCGTTGCCGGTGATCTTCGCCTCCGACCCTCACCCCTGCCCCTCTCCCTGGAAGGGAGAGGGGTTCACGGTCGATACGCCTCACGCAATTCTGACGGGCATTCATATCCATCCGCGGATCTCGCAGGCTTTGGCGACGCGGGAGAGGGCCAGCAGGTACGCGGCCATGCGGTGATCCACGCCCCGCTCTAACGACATTTCATGAACCGCCCGGAACGCGGCGGACATGCGGCGTCGGAGCTGATCGTGCACGTCGTCCAGCGACCAGTAGTAGTTGTACGTATTCTGCACCTGCTCAAAGTAGGAGACGGTGACGCCGCCGGCGTTGGCCAGGATATCGGGGATCACGACCACGCCGCGGTCGCGGAGGATGCGGTCGGCATCGGGGGTGGTAGGTCCGTTGGCCAATTCGACCACGACCTTGCCGCGGACGGCGGCGGCATTACGCTCGGTGAGCACGTGCTCGACGGCCGCAGGGATAAGAATGTCGCACTCGCAGGTCAACAGTTCATCGTTGGTGATGGACTGGCCGCCATCGAAACCGGCCAGGTGCCCGTGATGAGCCTCGTAGTGGGCCAGCGCCGCGGGGATGTTGATGCCCTTTTCGTTGTAGATCGCCGCATCCTCGGCGCTGATGGCCACCACGTGCCCGTCGCGCTCGTGCAGGAGCTTGGCCACCCCGCCGCCCACGTTGCCGAAGCCCTGAATGGCATAGCGGGCCCGCTCGAAGCGCACTCCGAGCATCGTGTCCACTTCACGGACGATGCACAGCCCGCCGTAGGAGGTGGCGTCATTGCGTCCTACGCTGCCGCCTAAGGGAAGCGGCTTGCCGGTGATCACTCCGGGATGTTGCTCGCCGAGCATGGCCTCGAACTCATCCATCGACCAGGCCATGATCTGCGGCGTGGTGTTCACGTCCGGCGCCGGCACGTCGCGCTGCACGCCCAGCTCGCGAGCCAGGGCCCGCACGTAGGCGCGGCTGACGCGCTCCTTTTCGGCGAGCGAAAGCTCCTTGGGGTTGCACACGATGCCGCCCTTGCCGCCGCCTAAAGGCAGGTCCACGACGGCCATCTTCCAGGTCATCCAGAAGGCCAGCGCCCGGACGGTGTCGATGGTCTCCTTGGTGTGCCAGCGGAGCCCCCCCTTGCACGGCCCGCGGGCGGCGTTGTACTGCACGCGAAAGGCCCGAAAGACCCGCGTCGCTCCGCTATCCATCTTCACCGGCAGAGTGAAGTGAAACTCCTTCATCGGCCAGCGGAGCAGCTCCCGCGCCGCATTGGGCAGCTTGAGCAGCCGCGCGGCCTCATCGAACTGCTGCTGAGCAATCGTAAACGGATTCAGCGCCGCCACCTGCCATACACCTCAAACACCACTCTTAGCCCGTAATTCACCGAACGACCGCGGGTTGTAAGGAGAAGGATTGTAACGCCGCCGGGCCGAGATTCCTACCTCGGCTTCCCGTCTGCGGGAATCCCTTCCCGCGAGGCTCAACCGCCTGCCTCTGGGTTCAGCCGAATCAGGGCTGCGAACCGAAGGCCCACTGAAAGAGCTGAACATCGAGCATGTCTACGCGACCGTTACGATCAAGGTCATGTGCGACACACGCAGCCGATATGTCGGCGGCAGGACCCGCCAGACAAGCCGGGAGCGCAGCGAAATCAAGCAACATCACAAGGCCGTCATCGTCCAAGTCGGCATCGATGGGCGCTAGCAACCACGCGTGCGATTCTCCCCGCTGACGCGTCCGTCCGACGCCCGCAATGTGCCCGAAGTCGTTGATGCTCGTGACGTACCAGACCTCCCATCCGGTAACCGGGCGGGTCCGCTCCCGCAGGTCCACGGTCCGATGCGCGCCATCACGTCGCGCATCGAACAGCAAAACGCCATCAACGACTTGGTCAAGGTTGTTTAGCCCGCCGAAGGCGCTGCGCGCAAAAGCGCGTTCGCTGGCGGCTGCCGTGTCCGCGCCTAATTGCGTCGTAATGAGGCCGGGACCAAAATACGTCGTCTCGAATCCCAAGACAAAGCCATGATCATTGAGGTCGATTGAATCGTATCCCCAGTCGGAAATACAGATCGGCAGCCAGACAAGGTGAAAACCAGCATCGAGCCCATAGCTCGCCTGCGGCAGCCACACCACCAAGCCGCCCACGACTTCGCCCAGGTTGTTGATGCCGATGGATTCGCTATAGCACGACATGTGTCCCAGGCTATGCGTGCCAGCCGGAAGGCCGAACGCCTCGTCGGGCAGCCAGACGAACGCCTCGCCTGCGCGACCTGCGATCTGGCCGTTCTCATTGATATCCATCGCAGCGCTGCTGCGAGCTTCAGAAAGGGGGAGGGCGTTTATCCCCGACGGGAATCCGAAAGCAGGCTCCGCAAGCCACAAGTAGGCCGATTCGCTGCCGTCAGGGCGTGAACTCCACCCCACCACTTGCGATGCACAGTTCACCGCAAAGGCAACGCTGTATGCGCCGCCAAGCGTGCCCAAGTCCGTCATCGTGTCGGTATGCCAGACGAAGCCTCGGAAAACCGGTTGGCCGTTGGCTTGAAGCTCCCCCGTTTCTGAGTAGCCGACGACGTGTCCGCAATTGCTGACCCCATTGGCTTGGCTATTTTTGCCTCCCAGCGTGCCGAGGTCGGTCACGGTGTAGATTGGCTGCGCGAAGGCGCCTGGGATGGAAGAGAACCCGATGGCGATCAGTGCGTTGAAGATGGTGTCGCGAAGTGCGCGCATGGTATCGATCCTCCGCTAAGCACCGCATGGGGACCGACTGGATGCGAGATTATAGTCGCCGGCTCGACCGCCGGCCAGCGGTTTTCTTGCCTGCCTAAGGGACGCTAGTGACCGCCGGCGGGGCAGCCTCGCGGGAGGCGAGCTGGGCGGAGCGGATCTGGCTGAGATTCCCGGAGATGAGAATGATGAGCGCGCCGAGTGCGAGGAGCATGCGCAGCCATTTGGCACGTTGTTCGCGGATCTTGGCAAAGCCCGGGCCGCGGCTGACCAGGGCCTCGGCGATGAAGAACACGGCCAGGGCAGCCAGGAACTTGATCCCGAAGATGGGATGGTAGGGCATGGGCTTGATCTTGGGCGGCAGGGCGAGAATCAGGAAGTTGATCGAGCCGGTGATGAAGAGAATGGCGACACATGCGTGGACGACCTTCGCCCAGCGGGCGCGGATGGCCTCGCGGAGGCGCTCGTGGACGTCATCGGCCAAGGTCGCCTTCGCCGCAGGGAGCAGGGCCACCAACGCAAAGAACGCCCCGCCCAGGGCAGCAATGGCCGCGGCGATATGGAACCACCGGGAAATCAGGAGAAGCAGGTTCATGGGCGGAACTGTAACGGGGGACAGGAGCGAACGACAGGGGTTGGCTTTCCAAAACTCTCGCCCTCAGGAAACGAGCGTTTCGACCCTCACCCCGACCCTCTCCCTACGAGGGAGAGGGGGACGGCTCGGCGGGAGCCTCGCCATCCCGAAAAGCCAGCGTCCGCGCGGGCCAAAAGCCCGCAGCTCGCCGGACCGCGCCGGGAGCCGTCTCTTCGTCGCTTCGTGGCTGCGTCGCTTCGTCGCTTGGCTTATTGATTCCTGGTATCGAGGAGGTCCTGTTGATCGAGGACGTCGAACTTTTTGTCGCGGAGGACCTGGACGGCCTGCTCGTTGTTGTCGCAGCAGACGGCCATGGCGGCGTGGCCCCGCGGCTGGACCAGGAGCGGGTACACGTAATGGATGTTGATTTCCCCGCCCAGCAGGGCGGCCCAGGTGTGCAGCAGGGCCCGCTTGCCGTGCGGGAGACTCACCGCGATGAGGTCCGTCTCGCTGACCGGGAAGCCGTGCTGGGTGAGCACGTCATGCCCCTGGTCGGGGTCGTCGAGGATCATCCGTACGATGGCGCAGTCCACCGAGTAGACCACCGACACGGCCAGGATGCGGATGTCCGACTGGTCGAACAGCTTGGTGAGGCGCAAAAGTTGCCCGACGCGGTTTTCGATAAAAACCGACTGCTGCCGGATGGTCGGGAATCCCTGACCCTCAAGCGTTTCAAGTGGCTGGACGTCCATACCCTCACCCCACCCCTCTCCCTACAAAGGGAGAGGGAGTTGCTCACCACTTTATCGGCCGCTGGCTGTCCCGGCACGCCCGACTTCGTGCCATTTCCGCAGCACCGAAAACTGTCACCTTGGCAGTCGCCGCGGCTCGGCATGTGCCCGCGGGATCGTTAGTCATTGTAGGACAAGAGGTTACGTTCAATCAACGCTCCATCCGGTCTGGTACGCCCCATGCTGAAGGTCTCGGGGTCGGATGCGCGCCCATTTTGGGGCGGTATCCATTACGAAAGGAAAAGCATGTCCAAGATCATCGGAATCGACCTGGGGACGACGAACTCCGTGGTGGCCGTCATGGAAGGCGAGCAGGTCAAGGTCCTGACCAACGCCCAGGGTTCGCGCATTACGCCCTCGGTCGTCGCCATTACAGAGAAAGGCGACCGCCTCGTAGGGCAGATCGCCAAGCATCAGCAGGTCACCAATCCCGAGAACACCGTCTTCTCCATCAAGCGCTTCATGGGCCGCCGGCACAACGAAGTCGCCGTCGAGGAGAAGATGGTGCCCTACAGGATCGTGGGAAAGCCCGATGAGCTCGTGAAGGTCGAGGCCCGGGGCAAGCAATACACGCCGCCGGAGATCAGCGCCATGATCCTCCAGGACCTCAAGAAGACGGCGGAGGATTATCTCGGCCAGAAGGTCGAACGGGCGGTCATCACCGTGCCGGCGTATTTCAACGACTCGCAGCGCAAGGCCACCAAAGACGCGGGCGAGATCGCCGGGCTGAAGGTCGAGCGGATCATCAACGAGCCGACGGCCGCGGCCCTGGCCTATGGCTTGGACAAGAAAAAGGAAGAAAGCATCGCCGTCTTCGACCTCGGCGGCGGCACCTTCGACATCTCCATCCTGGAAATCGATCCCGAGATCGGCACCTTCGAGGTCAAATCAGTCAGCGGCGACACGCACCTTGGCGGCGACGACTACGATGAGGTGCTCATCAATCACCTCGCCGAAGAGTTTCGCAAGAAGGAAGGTGTTGATCTGCGCAAGGATCCCATGGCCCTGCAGCGTCTGAAGGAGGCCGCGGAGAAGGCAAAGTGCGAACTCTCCACGGTCATGGAAACCAACATCAACCTGCCCTACGTCACCGCGACGGCCAGTGGGCCCAAGCACCTGCAGATGACCCTGACGCGGGCCCAGTTCGAACAACTTACCCGTCACCTCACCGAGCGCTGCCGCAAGCCGGTCATGGAGGCCCTCTCCGGGGCGAAGATGACCATGAAGGACATCGACGAGGTCGTGCTGGTGGGCGGATCGACCCGCACGCCCGCGGTGCAGGCGCTGGTCAAGGAAATCTTCGGCAAGGAGCCCAACAAGAGCATCAACCCCGACGAGGTCGTGGCCATTGGAGCGGCCATCCAAGGCGCGGTTCTCGCCGGGGAAAAGGGCATGGGCGACATCGTGCTGCTCGATGTCACCCCGCTGACTCTGGGCGTGGAGACCCTGGGCGGTGTGGCTACTCCGCTCATCGAGGCCAACACCACGATCCCGACCTCGAAGTCGGAGATCTTCTCGACCGCCGCTGACGGGCAGACCGAGGTCACCATCCACGTGCTCCAAGGCAACCGGCCGATGGCCGTGGACAACCGAACGCTGGGACGCTTCAACCTCACCGGCATCGCGGCCGCCCCGCGGGGCATGCCGCAGGTCGAGGTGACCTTCGACATCGATCGCAACGGCATCCTCAACGTCTCCGCCAAGGACAAGGCCACCGGCAAGGAGCAATCCATCCGCATTGAAGGGGCCAGCGGGCTGTCCAAGGAAGAGATCGAGAAGATGAAGCGCGACGCCGAGTCGCACGCCGCCGACGACCTTAAGAAGGCCGAGCTGGTCAAGGTCCGCAACCTGGGTGACAACGCCGCCTACGAGGTCGAGCGGCAGCTCTCCGAGCACGGCGACAAGATCCCCGCCGAGGAGCGGGCCAAGATCGAGGCCTCGATCAACAATCTCCGCTCGGTATTGAAGGGCGACGACGCCGAGGCTATCAAGAAGGCCAACGAAAAGCTCATGCACGACGCCCAGGCCATCGGCAAGATCATCTACGAGAAGGT
>SBAX01000308.1 GCA_005240095.1 Phycisphaera mikurensis | reverse complement strand
GACGTGAAGGGCGAAATTCTGGAACTGAAGAACACCATCAACACGATGGTACCATCGTGTTGATGGTGTTCTTCAGTTCCAGAATTTCGCCCTTCACGTCCACGGTGATCTTCTTGGAGAGGTCGCCCTTGGCCACCGCGGTGGTCACGTCGGCGATATTTCGCACCTGGCCGGTCAGGTTACCGGCCATGGAGTTCACCGAGTCGGTGAGGTCCTTCCAGGTTCCCGCCACGCCCTGCACATCGGCCTGCCCGCCGAGCTTGCCTTCCGTACCCACTTCGCGGGCCACACGAGTCACTTCCGACGCGAACGAACCAAGCTGATCCACCATCGTGTTGATGGTGTTCTTGAGTTCGAGGATCTCGCCCTTCACGTCCACGGTGATCTTGCGGGACAGGTCGCCGGCCGCGACCGCCTTGGTGACGTCGGCAATGTTACGGACCTGGCCGGTCAGGTTGCCGGCCATGGAGTTGACCGAGTCGGTCAGGTCCTTCCACGTCCCGGCGACGCCCTGCACTTCGGCCTGCCCGCCGAGCATGCCTTCCGTACCCACCTCGCGGGCCACGCGGGTGACTTCCGAAGCGAACGAGCGAAGCTGATCCACCATCGTGTTGATGGTGTTCTTGAGTTCCAGAATCTCGCCCTTCACGTCCACGGTGATCTTCTTGGAGAGGTCTCCGGCAGCGACCGCCATGGTCACCTGGGCGATGTTTCGCACCTGCCCGGTGAGGTTGCCGGCCATGGAGTTCACCGAGTCGGTCAGGTCCTTCCACGTGCCGGACACGCCCTCCACCCACGCCTGCCCGCCGAGCTTTCCTTCCGTGCCCACCTCGCGGGCCACGCGCGTCACTTCCGCGGCGAAGGAGCGAAGCTGGTCCACCATGGTGTTGACGGTTTTCTTGAGTTCGAGGAACTCACCCTTGACGTCCACGGTGATCTTCTTGGAGAGGTCGCCCTTGGCCACGGCCGTGGTCACGTCCGCGATGTTACGCACCTGGTCGGTGAGGTTCGAGGCCATGGAGTTGACCGAGTCGGTCAGGTCCTTCCACGTGCCCGCCACGCCCTTGACCTTGGCCAATCCGCCGAGCTTGCCTTCCGTGCCGACCTCGCGGGCCACACGGGTCACTTCCGAGGAGAACGAACCGAGTTGCTGCACCATGCGGTTGATGGTCTTGGCTGTGCGGAGGAACTCGCCCTTGAGCGGGCGCCCGTCCACTTCCAGGGCCATGCTCTGCATGAGGTCGCCCTGGGCCACCGCCCCGATCACCCGCGCCGTTTCCGTCGTGGGCTGGACGAGGTCTTCGATGAGGTCATTGACTGACTCCAGCGAATCACGCCAGAAGCCCCGCAGGTCGCCCACCAGCCCGCGTTGACCGAGCCGCCCTTCCTTGCCCACGACCTGCCGAAGGCGCTCGAACTCTACGGCCATGCGTTCGTTCTGTCGGGCGATGTCGTTGTAGACGTCGGCGATCTTGCCGGCTACGCCCGTCCATTCCGCCGGCAGGCGAACCGCGGAGTTCCCGTTGCGCAGGGCGATCAGCGCCTCCAGCAGGGCCATGTCCGCGCCCTGCTTGCCGTTGCCGTTGCCGTCCGCGCGCAAGGGAGCTGCCGGTTCTTCCAGAACTTGCATGTCCACTCTTCCGGGTTGCGCCATGATCTTGCTCCGTTCCTCGCGGCGGTGACTCCGTCGCCGCCGAAGGAATGCCGCATCGAGCGACACATCGTGGCACTGCGGCGGTGGCTCCAGGTACGCACCACACCGCACAGGCCCCGATAGTGCCGAACAGCCGAAGCATACGCGAGAGTTATCCGCTTGTGTTAGGAATTAAAGAAATGTAATGCCGCCGTTATCCGATTGTTAGACGTCCCCGGCGCAAGGATGCCGCCGCGCCGGGTGAGTGAGGCAAATCCTCAGCGCGGCCCCGTCATCGCGGAGACGAACGCTCCCGCGTCGGCACGGTCGATGCGCTGATTGTCGAAGAAATCCACCGCCGCGCAGGCCGGATCGTCGAAGCTCGCCTCGCCGCTGAAGCAGCCCAGAAGCGCAGCCATCTCCCGCAGGTCGGTATCGCCGTCATCATCCAGGTCCAGGTCGCAGACGTCGAGTGCCCGGTTCGCGTTACGGTCCGCGGCGGTGTCGCCCGCGATCTCGCAGCCGTCAAGGACGCCGTTGCCGTCGCAGTCGCGCGGGGCGACGCTGAGCACCAGGTCGTCCAGTTGCCATTCGTTGGAGAACTTGGGCGCCTTGCGGAGGCGGAAACGGAAGCGCGAGTCGAAGGCCTGTGGCGGGAGGTCAGCCCGCAAGAGCGTCATGGTTTCGCGACCTTGGGCGTCCCGGTCGTCGCCCGGAGGGATTTCCATCAGCGATTGCCACGCGCCGTTTGCCCAGAACTCCACATGCAAGCGATCTTCCGGGGGGTAAGGGGAGGCCGCAATAGAATCCCCGATTGGATACGAGGAGTTCGTGAGCGCCGTCTGCGTCGACATCCATAGCCCCGATCCACACCGGCCCTCCCTCGGCTGGCGATCGCACAGGACTTGAGAAGCCGCGCCAGCTACCGTCGCCGTTGCGGCCAAGGTTCCCCAGGAGGGCAATTGACTGGTTGACCGTTTCCGCGGCCGCGATGTCCAACCATCCGTCACCGTTCAAGTCGATCGTCGTGACGAAGTGTGGCCACTGGCCGACTCCGTGCCGCCTGGCCGGGGCAAAGCCGAGCCACCCGCCGGGCCCGTTTCCTTGATTGAGCATCGTGCCCAGGGCGCCCGCGGCGGCCAGGGCGAACACGAGATCCGGATCACCATCCGCGTCGAAGTCCGCCGCTTCGACGTCGAAGCCCTGCGCCTCCGCATCAAGGCCCATGGAAATCCGAATCTCCGGTTCGAATCCCAGCCATTGCCCGGGCTGGGCCGTCCCCCGATTGATCAGGATGGACAGATCGTCGCTTTCCTGGTGAACAGTGACAGCATCGAGGTCTTGATCGCCATCCACGTCCGTGAGGACCAGGGCCCGTGGCGTCCAGCCGACCAGGCTCGCCGAGTCGAACGAAAAATTGGCCAACCCGTCGTTCAGATAGACGCCGACGTAGCCGGCGCTTCGCTGGTAAAAGAGCCCGTAGGAGAGCAGCAGGTCGAGGTCGCCGTCGTCATCGATGTCCGCAAGCTCAGTGCCATGCACCCGGCAGTACTGGCATTCCGATTCCGGCGGGTTGATGTTGCGGACCTCGACATGGAACCAAGGCGGCGAGCGCATGTCCAAGCCCTGGTTCAAGACAACGTAGGCAACGCCGCCCTCCCCAAAGGCGACCGGATAAACGATGTCGATATCACCGTCAGCGTCGAGATCGCCCGTGTCGATGTCGTAGTTGAATATCGAATCGTAGCCGGCCGTACTTTGCACTACCTCGGTGCGAGTAAAATTCGTTCCACCGTTGTTCAGGTATAGCGTGCCCGGCCAACCGTGCACGGCGAAAAGGTCCAGGTCGCCGTCGCGATCAAAATCCGCCATGGCCACGGTGTGGTAGGCCTGGGGATCGTTGTCATCCAGCGTGGCGATGGTCGAATACGTCAGCGAATGAAGACCGCACTCGTCCGGGACGCCGTCGAGGTTGCAATCGCCACTGGCGCCGCCGCCGATGTCGAGGTAGTCCGGCGTGCTGTTCGTCTGACAGTCGGCGGCGCAGCCGCTGGGGACGGCCCCGGCGGTAGCGTCGGGAAGGTTCTGCACGCCGCAGGGGCACGTGTCGGGAATGCCGTTGTCGTCGCAGTCGTTGGACTCGCCAAGGACAATCTCGCAGGCGTCCGGTGCGCCATCTTCGTCGCAATCCGGGCCCCGCCACTCCATGACATAGGCGTCGCCGCAGCAGGGCGGATATTCAGGACTTGCATTCGCGCCCACTGCGATCAGAGAGGCGCTCCCGGCGATCGACATCCCAAACCCGGCTGCCGGACGGGAGGAATCCCGGTTGCAGAAGAAACCGAGGTGGGTCCAGACCTGGCCATCGTAGCTGTAGACAAAGGCCCTGCCGCCGCCGTAACAGCCCGGGAGGAACTCGCTCTCGGGAGCGCCCACGACAATCCGCCCACCTGCAACAGAGACCGCAGCTCCGAACTCATAGACTTCGTCGGGTGTTGGATTGGGCAGCACCTGTTCGTGAGTCCATGTCCCCCCGTTGTTTCTAAATACGATCACGGCGCCGTTGCTGGCCGACGGCGCTCCCACGATGGCGACATCGCCCTCCAGACTGAAGGCCCTCGCGCCGGCTTGGGGAACGACAAGGTCAGCTTCATGCACCCACTGTTTCCCGGCGTCGCGGAAGAGAACCGCCCCATCGCCTGCCGCTCCGATCATCGCCAAATTGTTCGACAATGCGATAGCTGTCGCGTAGGGTACCGGCAGTCGCGCTTGCTCACCCCAAACGGATTCGTCGCGCTCGAAGACAATATACGTCGTCGCCGCCGGCCTGGCTGCCGACCAGGATTCGCTGGCCATCCGTGGCCACGGAAGTTCCGAAGCCCCATGATTGTGCGGGTTCGGATGGGACGAGCTGTTGCTGAAAAAGCCAGCGAAAGCCGTTGTAGCCGTAGACAAAGGCCGCGCCGCAGCCTCCGTCGCCTTCGCACAGTGCGCCTGGCGCGCCGACCACGGCGATGTCTCCTGCCAGCGCCACGGAGGTCCCGAATTCCGCGCCCCCGCCGACTTCGGGCGGGAACTTGGTCACTCGGGCCCAGCCGTGTGTCGTGCGGCGATAGAGCAAGGCCTTGCCAATGCCGCCGTTTGCATTCGGTGCGCCGACTAAGACGTGTTCACGGTCGGCTGCCAGAGCGGCCCCGAACCCGGCATAGGCGTATGGACTCCAGGGAACGAGCCTCACCAGATCGCAATGGTCAACCGCCCCACATTCGTCCGGCCGCCCGTCCGCGTTGCAGTCGGCGCTGGTTCCGCTCTCGATATCCAGGTCGTCGATGACCCCGTTGGGCTGACAATCGGGCTCGCACTGGGTGGGAATACCGTCGCCGTCGTCGTCGGCCAATGTGCCGCCGGCGAGATCGCACTCATCGGGTATGCCGTTGGCATTGCAATCCGCACTGCTGCCATCGGCGATGTCACACGCGTCAATCTCCCCGTCGAGGTTGCAGTCCGGGTATGCTCCCTGCGCCAGTTCGCAGTCATCAGGGATCTGGTTTGCGTTGCAATCCTGCGCAAGCTCATAGGAGATCTCACACCCATCGAGCAGGCCGTCGCCGTCGCAGTCCGCAGCGCCCATGACAATATCGCATAGGTCCGGCCAGCCGTTGAAGTCACAATCCGTTTCCTCTGCGTTGTCGATGCCGTCGCAGTTGCAGTCCGGATTGCCCTCCTTGATCTCGCAGGGGTCCGGGACCCCGTCGAAGTCGCAGTCCGGCAGCAGCCCGCTTGCGATGTCGCAGTCGTCCGGAACGCCGTTGTGATTGCAATCCGGCGTCGTGCCGTCGGCCAGCGAGCATTCATCCGGCACGTCATCGGTGTTGCAGTCCAGTGAGGCTCCATCGCGCACGTCGCAATCGTCGCCCACTCCATTCTCGTTGCAGTCCAACTGTGGCAGCTGAAACACATAGGCTCGGCCGACGTCGGACAGATCGTGGGCTTCTTCTTGAGGGGAGCCGACAGCAACGAGAGAGGTGTCGGCGGCGACGCCGAGACCAAAGTTGTCCTGCAAGTTGCGCACCGGCGCAACCAGCTTAGCTCGCTGGAACCAACGGAATCCGCGTCGCTGGAATGCATAGACGGAGCCGATACCCGAATCGAATCGCGCGCCGATCGCCAGCAGGCTGTCCGAGATATCGATCCACCAACCGAAGCGGTCGGCGAAGTTCGCATCCGCGGCGGTTAGCTTCTGGTGGTAGGACCATGTGGAGCCCACTCGGCGAAATACATAGACCGCTCCGGTTTCCATCTGCCCGTTTGGCGCGTCCGCGATGGTCGCCCCCACAAAAGCATACTCATCGGTCAAGGCCACGGAGCGTCCGAACGCGGCGGGATCGGAGCCGTCTGGCCGCTGCAAAGTCGCCTCGTGCCCCCAAGTTTTTCCGACCAAGCGGAATACAAATGCTGCCTCAGGCGAGATGTCATCACCGGAGAACGCTCCCACCATCAGTCGTTCGCCGTACAGCGCGACAGCGGAGCCAAAAGTCGGAGTGTTGTTCCCCTTGGGCATGCTGATCTGGGCTTCGGGAAGCCACTGGGCCCCATCGAAGCGAAAGAGAGAGACCACTTCGGGAGCCGGCCCGGGACCTTCCTGGCAGAAGCCTTTGCTAAGGGCGATGCGGTCGCCATGGATCGCAACCGGCACGCCAAAGCGCAGGCACGGATCAACATCGGGCCCCTGGAGCACGCCGAAGGCCGTCCACGTCGAGCCCTCCAGATGAAACAGGTGCGCGGACGCATCAAGCATGCTCGTGGCAACGATCCAATCCCCATCCAAAGCCACGTACGACGGGTAAGAGGGTAGCTCAAACTTGGCCGCTGGGCGCCAACCTTCCGCAAGGCGCTCGTAAATGCGTAGAAGGTTCAGCGGGACCGCCGGGACGGACTCTTCGCCGAACCCTGCTCCGACCACAAGCCATGGATCTTGCATCGCCACGCTCGACCCGAACGTACCGCCCTCCACGCCCGGGAACGGCTCGAGAACCTCGACAACGCCCGCACACTCGTCGAGAAAGTGGTTGCCGTCGCAGTCGAAGCCCGCGCCGCTGGAGATGTCGCATTCGTCGAGAAGATGGTTGAGGTTGCAGTCGGCGGCTGTCCCGCGACCTACTTCGCAGCCGTCGGCGAGGCCGTTCTCGTTACAATCTGCCGGAATCCAGATCGGCTCCGTGAAACACGGGGAGCGGATTTGCAGTTGGTGTACGCCGCGGTCCTCTGGTGTCTTGGATGCGACCATGACGTAATACGGCTGGCTCGGCACGAGGTCGTGAACGCAGATCCGTCCGTGGCGACTGCTCCCGCAATCCTCCGCATCATCGCTGCAGGCAATGGGAATGAGGCTGGCACACGCGGTAGTGTTGTCCGTCGGATCGGCCACGGCGAAGACATTGATCAGCGAGTCGCCAGCCGGATCGCTGCCGCACGTCGAGACTAATGCCGACGCGTCCGTGGCGACAAACTTGAACCACGTGGTGCCGAATCCTGTCGAACCAGGTTCGTCCCCGGAACAGCAAAACACCGGGTTTGCCGTCGACTCGGGCGCGAACGCGTTGGAAAAGACCGTGACACTATCCGCCGCAACGGCCAGCGCCTCTTCCCCAAGAAATCGGCCGGCGCACTCATAGTGCTCGGCAGTATCACAAACCGCGCTCGCCACCTCCACGCAGCTCCGGTCCCATTCGACGAGGCAACAGTAACTGTCCTCGCGACACACAGCATCGCAGCAGCCGGCATGACTGCAGCCGGCTTCCTGATGAGCGAACATGCAGTCTCCCTCGCGGGACAGACAGGCGATGATGGGACAAGTTTGCGCGGGCTGTCCGCAGTAGCGGCCGCGTTGCCATGCGCGTGGCGACTCTGTCGGCTCCACGGCGTAGCACGCGTCGAGGTCCATGTTCTGGCACACATCATCCGGCCGGCAGCAGGCTGCTGACCCGCAAGCGAACGGAAACGGATCGGGATCGCAGGCCGCGCCCTCGACCCAGCCGGGCTCGGCTGTCGATGTCCACTGCGGCCAGGGCCAGGGACAGTTCATCTGCGGCACTTCGCGACAACCCAGCTCGCAATTCCCGGGAGCAGCGCAGGAAGGATAGTAATCCCTGCCCAGCGGATCCTCGTCGCAGAAAGGTCCCAGCTCTCGGCTTGCTGGGCAGCAAGGGCGTCCGTCATCAGGCCCTCCCACGCAGCGGGCAAAGGCCATGTCACAGCAAGCCCCCATGGGCGGCTGCCCCGCGCAGGTGATGGTGAGGTTCACGGCGTCATGTACGGCGGGGTCGAGATGATAGTCCGTGACGCACTCCTCCTGTGCCACGAAGTGAAGGTCCTGGGTCGAACCGATGCCGGATTGGACACCGGTGAAAACAATGCCCGCCGTGCCGTTGTTTACCTTGGTGGCGAAGAACACGTCCTCCGGCAGGGGAACAGGTGAGGGCAGGGGGAACCGCGCAATCTGGACTGCATTGGAGCTGCTTGCATAGACCATCTCTGTCCCGGCGATCACGTCGCCCTCGCACTCTCTCCGCATGTCGAACTCGAAGAAGCCAACGCCGCGGACGGCCACTTCGTAGCCGGTCATCAGGCAGCTTGGAACGCCGGGGCGAACGTCATCGACAAGCGTGAACCCCTGACCGGGACTGTAGGAGGGTGCAGAGGGTCTGCTGTTCTTGTAGCCGGCAAAAGCATCACCGCACATCGGATCGCCGAAGAGTCGAAGGTTGAAACTGGCGTGAGGATGCTCGGGGAAGTAACCCAGCCACCCGCTGCAAGGGAACCCGGGAAAATCAAATTGATCATTCGAAAAGCCGATGTCGGCCGGCGCTCCCATCAGAACGCCCGCGTTGGTGCGGCTGAATTTCACTCCGAACCACACGTTCTGAGAGGGCAGCACCACGCCCGCTCCGGGCAGCGAGAAGCTGACCATTCGCGGCCCATCGTCAGGGAAACTGACCTGCCCGGACGTGCCGGGAATGAGAACGTTGGCCCCCGGCGGATTGAACGGCACGGACCCCGGGCACGTGGAATACATGCCGAACGTCACCGAATACGGACCGCCGATGCCCGTGGCGTTCACCTTGCCGACTACGGGAAACTCGATACGGGTAAGCCTGCAACCGCCGCCGCTGACCGTGGCGATGTCGTCCGAGACCAGACTGGTTGCGATATTTACCGCGATGTTGCCCAGCGTGTTGCTGTAGATGAGCTTCTCTTCCCCGGCCGTGACCGGGGCCCCGTCGGCGGAGATTTCCACGCGATGAAAGACCACACCGGGCGGGAGAGCGAAGGTTTCGAGTGGGACGGCTGCGGCCGTTGCTGAGTGTGCCGGTGCTACGGTCGTTGCATCGTGTTCACCGGCTCGTACGAGAGGTTCCGGTCTCGCTGGCGCCGGCGATGGCGGCTCGTCCGGCCGGGCGGCGAAGACGGCCACGCCGACAAGGACGGCCCCCGACAAAAACGTCCCGACCCCTCGCCACATCGCTTATTCGCCTGCTTTGGCCACCAACGGATCAGCTCCCATTGTATTTTGACCCACCCCGCGATACAAGGGTTTTTTTCGATTGGTGGCATTGCCGGCGGCGCTGATTCCAAGCTCATGGATCGCCGGCGCGTGCCCCAGGTGAGGTTTTCGATGACTGCAAATGATGACAAAGCATGGCACTTCGCAACCCGGGCGATTCACGTGGGGCAGGAGCCCGATCCCCTGACCGGCGCCACTGTCCCGCCCATCCACCCCACCAGCACCTACACCCAGGCCTCGCCCGGCAAGCACAAAGGGTACGAGTACTCGCGCAGCTCCAACCCCACGCGCGGGGCGCTGGAGCGTGCCCTGGCCTCGCTGGAAGGCGGAGCGCTCTGCGCCTGCTTCGCCTCGGGATCGGCCGCCACATCCTGCGTCTTTGCCACCCTGTCGCCGGGCGACAAAGTGCTCGCCTACTCCGACGTCTACGGCGGCACCTTCCGCCTGCTCAAGCGCGTCTGGGAAGGGTTCGGACTCGTCCCCGTGTTCACCGACGATCCCTCACCGCAGGCCTTCGCCAGGCTGGTGGACAGCAAGACCAGGGTGGTGTGGATCGAGTCGCCCACCAATCCGCTTCTCCGCTGCCTGGACATCAAGGCCATCGCCGACATCGCTCATGGCGTGGGTGCCCGGTTCGCCGTGGACAACACCTTCGCCACGCCCGCCCTGCAGCTGCCCATCCAGCTCGGCGCAGACTACGTGATCCACAGCACCACCAAATACATCGGCGGCCACTCCGACGTCATCGGCGGGGCGGTGATTGTCAAGGA
Organism: Phycisphaera mikurensis; assembly: GCA_005240095.1. Lineage (GTDB taxonomy): Bacteria > Planctomycetota > Phycisphaerae > UBA1845 > UBA1845 > SBAX01. Next base: position 12,092 of record SBAX01000308.1, on the reverse strand, counting down.
CCCCGCCCTCATGGAGCGCATCGCGTTTCTGCAGAACGCCATGGGCGGCGTGCCCGGCCCCTTCGACTGCTTCCTCCAGCAGCGCGGCATCAAGACGTTGGCCGTCCGCATGGAGCGGCATTGTGCCAACGCCATGGCACTCGCCAAGCACCTCCAAGGCCACCCCCAGTTGTCCAAAGTGATCTATCCCTTCCTGGAGGATCATCCCGACTACGCCCTGGCCAAAAAGCAGATGTGCGGCGGCGGGGGGATTGTGACGATTGTGTTCAAGAGGGAGCGCGAAGCAGCCCTGCGCTTCTGCGAATCAGTGAAGGTCTTTTCCTGCGCCGAGTCCTTAGGCGGCGTGGAGTCCCTGGTCTGTCACCCGGCGATCATGACCCACGCCTCCATCCCCAAGGAAATCCGCGAGGCCCGCGGCGTCACCGACGGGCTCCTCCGCCTCTCCGTAGGCATCGAAGACCTCGCCGACCTCATCGCCGACGTAGACCAGGCCATGGGGCGTGCTTAGCAACTCAGGCTGGGCACTTTTTTGGCGTGGCCTGAAGGGCCGTCATATTCCAGTCCAGGGCACCGCCCCGGGTCTTTGGCGGAATTCACCCATCCCGCGAGCGCACGCCGATAGGGTGAAACCGATTCGCGGCCACTTCCTACGGGCACGTGGTGTTGCTCGGCAGGGCCGTCCCGTTCCACACGTTCCAGAGCTGCGTGCCGTTGAGCAGATCGACCACAAACACAATGTCCGCCGGGGTGAGCAGGTTGGAGTGGTCAATGTCGCAACTGTGGAAGTCCCACGCCGGAACGCACGTGCCCAGCAGGCAGCAGTCCAGATGACTCTGCACGTCAGCGGCATTGGCAATGGCGTCCCCGTTGACGTTCGACGGATGGGCGAAGTACTCCACGAAACTGCCGTCCCCGAGATACTGGATGGTGGTTACCTGTCCTGCGGGAATGGCATGGGCCAGGGCCAGCTCATAGATCCCCGAGCCGCGATACACCGCCTCAGTGATGGAGTTCGGCCCGGTCGACGAATCGACTCCCGTCTCGCACAGATCGAAACAGTCCGCGGCATCGGACAGCGGGGGATCGAGCACGATCAGGATGGTCTCGCGCCCGCCGGGATTGCCCGGCGCGCCGATGCCTTGCCGCGGAAGCGGGACGTTGCGGGCGTGCGGCTGGCGGGCGTCTACCGTGCCATCCTCCGGCACTGCGCCCACGATGGTCGCGGCCGGGCAGACCTCGCAGGCGTCGTCCACGCCGTTGCCTCCGGCGTCCCCGCGACACTGCACTCCCTCACCCAGATACGTGCCCCCGACGCCGAGGCACTGCGACTCCGTCGCGTATCCGCAGAAGCCGCTCTCCAGGCAGCAGGCGTTCCGGCACGGATTGACCGTCAGCTTGTAAGCCCCAATAGCGCCCTCATAGCCCGCCACGCGTATGTAGTAGGTCGTCCCTTCGCTGACGTCGATTTCAAGCTGCGATCGCCGCAGCGGCGTGGTTTGACAACCGTCGTCGTCGCAGTCCAGCAACGCCCCGCCGCATTCGTCGAACACCGCCAGGGTCGTGTCGAAGGTGGTCTCCTGCGACGTGCCGCAGGTGCTGATCGTTACTCGACCGGTGCAATCTGCCGTCCAGCAGTGCCAGACGTCCAGGTTGTCGTCCACCCCGCAACTCGGGGGCGTCAAATCGGTACCCGTCGTCTGGGTATTCGTGCGGTTGAAGAAGGGGACGCCCGTCTCCACCCGCACGCAGTTCTCGCACTCGTCATGCAGTGGCGGGCTCACCGGACACTGAAAGCCCGGACAGCTCTGGCCTTGGAACCACGTTCCCTGCTGCCCCGTGCACGCCTCCTCCGTGAGCGTGCCCATGCACGTCCCGATGTCGCTGCAGCAGGCCCCCGTCGGCGGAGGAATGATGTTGCAGCTTACGTTCAGCACGCCGTTGCCCTGGAACCCCAGGTATCCGCCGATGCGGATGGTGAAGCACTCTCCCTGGTTCACCGGAAGCGACGCAAACGACTGCACCCCGCAGAGGTCGTCGTTGCATACCAGCGGCCCCGGCGCCACCGGGCATTGCAGGCACCCTGCATACACCGCGAACTTGGTGTCGTAGCTGCTGTCGCATAGGTCGACGGTCATGTTGCCCGTGCACGTGGCCTCATAGTTGAACCACACGTCTGAACCGATGTCCGAATAGGAGAGGAAATTGCAGTCCTCAAACTCATCCGGCCCGTCCGTGGTGGCCCCGATGTTGCTGAACACTGTATCCCCGTTGAAGACCTCGATCTGCCCGCGGCACTCATCGTTCGCCAGCGTGACCATCTTGTCCACGAACAGGCGCAGGCGCACGCCGTTGTAGCCGTTGCCCGCCCCGTCGGGCAGGATGATGGAGGTGACCCCATTCCAGGGATTGGTGAAAAACGAGGACGCATCGTGCGGGCCCTCCAGCACCATCCCGTCTTTCAGGAACTCGATCGTTGCCGCCTCTACGAAGTCGGCCTCGCCCCAGGTGAGCGGATCATCGAGGCCCACGCTGAAGCACGCGTCCGTGAGCGGCTGCGGCGGATTCCCCAGAAACAGCCCTCCGGGAAACAGGTCCGTCCCCATCGGCGAGGAGGTATTGATCTCGATCAGCCTGCGCCCATTGGGCTGCGAAGTGTCCGATTCCCGCACCGTGGGCACGGTCATGAAAATGTCCGTGCGGATCGTCTCCGCGATGTTGTTGAAGGTGACGATGTCGTCGGGGGCGCCGGGAGTGGCCGGGTGGTTGATCAACACGCATCGTACGCCCAGCGGTCCTCCGCCGTCCGGATCTCCTGCGACCTGATGGGTCACGCTATAAGAGCTGCCCACCGGGCTGGCCACGCCTCCGTCATCAGCCTCGTAGACTTCCCCCGAGATGTGCAGCCGCTCGCAATCCGTGCAGCCGGGAATCAGTGGCGAGTCTTCGGCGGATGGAAGAGACAAGCTCTGGTCGTCCGCGTGGGCTGCGCGCTCCATCTTCTCGACGACGGCGCTCTTGCCGCTGCGCGTATCCGCGCGCTGCCCCCACGCCGCGGGCGCCGCGACGGCTCCACTCAGGCCTACGATTAGCAGGATTGTCCGGAAACGCCCCCGGCCGCATGCGTGCGGCGCTCGATCCCGTCCCATGTTTCCCCTCCGCGCCGCGGCGGTAACCCACTTGCCGCTGACTTCGTAGCGCCGCGGCCACCCCATTCTCATCCGCTGAACTGGAAAGCCCCGCCGATTCCCACGCCCTATAAGCGCAGTTACGCCGGGTTGTGAAATCATATCCGTTTTCCGCACCGATTCCACCTGCGGCGCCGCCCTGCGGCAGAGGAAATAACCCTAGCGGGGAGGGCGAGCCTCCCGATGGCCGCCGCCCTTTGTGGGCGCAAGCCTGACGCGTACCATGCAACGCCCGATATTGACGGCCGGCACGGTCGGCTCGAATGGGACAACAAACAAGGACAGGACACACCATGCGGCGAAACGGATCGCGCACCATTCCCGTCGTGGCAGCACATTTGCTCGGAATCTGCACCGGCTGCCTGCCCAACAGCTTTCTCATCACGCCCGTGACTACCCGGCGCGAGCTGGTCGAGACGGAAGTCTGCCGCGACTCCCTCTTTGCCAGCGACAAGATCGCCCTCGTGGACGTCACCGGCATGATTCAGAATGCCGAATCATCCTCGCTGCTCAGCGACGGCGAGCATCCCGTGAGCCTGCTATTGGAGCAGCTCGACAAGGCCCGTTGCGACCCGCAGGTCAAGGCCGTCATCCTGCGAATCAACTCCCCCGGCGGCACGGTCGTCGCGAGCGAACTGATGCACCAGGAGATCACGCACTTTAAGGAAAGCGGCAAGCCCGTCGTCGCGGTGATGATGGACGTGGCCGCCAGCGGTGGCTACTACATCGCCTGCGCCTGCGACGAGATCGTCGCCCAGCCCTCCACTGTCACCGGCAGCATCGGCGTGATCATGCTCATGGTGGACATCAGCGGCACCATGAGCCTCGTGGGCGTGAAGACCGACGCCATCACCTCCGGCGTGCACAAAGACAGCGGCTCGCCCTTCCGCCCCATGCGCCCCGAGGAGCGAGAACTCTTCCAGACCATCGTGATGGACATGTACGAGCGCTTCGTGAAGGTCGTCGATGAAGGCCGCCCGGAGATCGACGAAGCCCGCGCCCGCCGGCTCGCCGACGGGCGCGTCTACACCGCCGGCCAGGCGTTGGAGCACGGCCTCATCGATCGCATCGCCGGCCTGCGCGAAACCATCGAGTCCACCAAGCAGCGCGTGGGCACCACCCGCGTGCGCGTGGTCACTTATCACCGTCCCTACGACTATCGCCCCAACTACTACGCTCAGTCCCCCGCCAAGCCGGCCGTCGATATCAACCTCCTTCGCCTCGACGCCCGTAGCGGCCTCCTGCCCCCCGCCCCGCAGTTCCTCTACCTCTGGCACCCCGGTTTGTGACGGGAGGGCGGGACAACTGGTGCGAGAATCCCTTCTCGCACCGCGAAGGTGGGAATCCCTTCCTACGCAAAAAGGGCGTCCGCCTCGCGGCGAAACGCCCTGTTCATACCGGTTTCTGCGTTTCTGCGTTTTTGCTTTTCTGCGTTTGCCGCTACCTGCTTCCGCTGCGCAGTTGCTCGCGGAGGACGCGGACGAGGAGCTCACGGGAGGCCTTGTCCGGCGTGTCCAGGGCCCGCTCGAACTTCTCCACGCGACACTTCTCTTCCAGGTAATTGCGAATGTCTGGCACCAGCCGCACCGCGTCCTTGATGATTCCGCGCATGTCCGCGATGCTGTTGCGGTCCACCGTGTTCACTCTCCGCCCCAGCTCCGCGACGATGCGATTGAGTTCCTTGATCCAGTCCTGATAGTTGTTCTCGTGGGCCAGATAGCGCTGAGCGTCGGAGATCAGAAACGTCCGCACGACTTCGCGATCGGTGTCGGTGATAGGCTCGCCTTTTTCCAGCCGCCGGATGGTGGCCTTGGCATCGTTGGCCCACAGCGACTGCTGCACCTCGCGGATGAACGTATCCACTTCGCTGACGTACCGCTCGAAGGCCTCGAAGTCCTCCACGGACTCGTGCTGCAGGGCGCTGGCCGCCGCGTCCTTCAAACCTTGTATCGTGTCGGTCAGTTGATCCGTGTCGATGGTCGTCGTCATCGGTGCGCTCCTCAATTCCGCAGCGCGCCCATGCCGCCCGGCGCGGGCAGCTTCTGCGCGCTTCTACCCAGCCATCGACCGAATCTCCATGCTGGTTAAGGTCCGGCAACTGCCTCGCCGCGGCCCAAAAAACCGCTGGCCGATGCTCCCGCAATCGAGCAATAATAGGACCCGCGTAGGGGCGGCGCATGGCATGCGATCCTAACGCGGCACTCTCAAGGTCGCCGCGGGGACGAATCAGCGGGCTGCGAGGGAACGGGCCGCCGCGTCACTGCTGCCCGATTCGGACCGTGCCGAAGGGCGCATCCAGGCGCATTCGTTCGTTGATCGTTCCGGTCCAGTTCGACGTGCCCGAGGTCTTGAAACGCAGTTTCGTTCCCGCCGTGGTGCTCGCCAGCGCCGTGGTCACGGACCTGAATGGGGCGTTGTACCCGCCGACCTCCAGGGTGTTGGTTGCGCCGAGTTGGACCCAGAACCCGTCCACGCAGAACGTCGGCCAGGTGATCCCGCCGCCGTCGATGATGTCGGAAATCATCTGGCCTTGCATAAACGAGTGGTCGCCACCTTCCCAGTTGTTGTACAGGACGACGATGTTGATGCCGTCGCTGCGCTGCCACATCACCGTGCTGGTTCCGTTCAACGCGCCGGTGTGGATCGAGCCGCTGCCCGTCCCCGTGAGCGGCGTGCCCGCAGCCCCGCCCACTCCGACCTGATAGTTTTCCATGTACACCAGCAGGGGGACGGCGCTGGCGACGAGGTTGCCGTGCCCCACGAACGACTCATGGTTCCAGCCGCCGTAGGGGCAGCGGACCGCGGCGCCGGCCGGATTGTAGACGTTCGTACACGTACAGCCGTCGCAGTCATAGGCCGGTTCGCGGGGGCTCTGATTGGCGGCGAAGGTGCGTCCGAGAAAGATTTCCGTTGAAGGCACCCACAACTGCGGGGTCAGAACGTTGCGACGGACGTACTCCAGGTGGCTCATTCCCGATACTTGCTCAATGATCCGGCCGAGCACCATGTACCCAAAGTTCGAATAGCAGAACGTCGAGTTTCCGTCGTCATCCCTGCAGCCGTTGGTTCCCGGCGTGAACTCCAGCGGTTCGCTGAGCATGAAGCGGACGGTGTTGTCGCGGCCCGCCGGATGGGCGACTCCCATGGCGCCGGCGATCCCGATGGAATTGAACTGCGGGTCGCCGTTCGGCGCCGTCGCCCGATCCCAGCCGCCGCGATGATCGAACACGTGCTGGACCACGATGTTGTCCAGGCGGTCGTCGCCGATCCCGTCCCATGGATCGTGCGGAAGAATCCCGCCCGCGGGCTGGCCGAGGTCGAACACGTAATCGGTCCACGACAACTGACCGTCGGCGATCAATCGACGGATGGCGGCCGAGGTGATCGGTTTCTCGACGCTGGCCAGACGCATCGGCGTGTTTTCGGGAAGATTGACTTCCCGCGACAGGGAGCCGAACCCGCGGAGGTACACGATGCAGCCGTTCCGGCTGACGCCCAGCACGCCCACGTCGATCGAGTCACGGGCCATGTGCGCCTGCATCGAATCGTCGAACGCCGCCAGCTCGGGCACGGGAACGCCGGAAACCGGCAGCCCGGCGTCTGTCTGGCGTCCCGCCGCGAGGATCACCGCCAGCGCCGCAAACGTCACTCGGCCTCGAACCAGGTAAGAGAGTTCCATCGCCGTTCTCCTTTCGTATCCGGGCCCTATTGCAGGCTCACGAGAACGAGCACCAGACCTCTTTCGCCTGAAGGCAAACCGGTCATCGCTTTGCCGAGAACGGCCCCCTGCGCCCGGTCGCGGTTCACCGCCTTCATGGCGTGACCGGCCACGTCGGAACTGACCAGTAGATCGCCGGGCTCGATGGCCCCGGCGGTAGCGTCCGCCAGGCAGAAGACCCGTCCGCTCAGCGCGACCGGGTACTTGCCGTCCGCGATGCTGCCTTCCTGCTTCATCATCATGCCGGGACGGACTCCACCCGCGCCGGCGATAATGCCCGCGACCTTGCTGTCATAGGCCGTGGCGGTGGGCTTCAGTTGCCCAGGGGTCGCGGGATCGATCGCCACCACCATGCCCGGTTGCAGGTCCGCGCCGGACACATCGAAGCCCTCCGACATGTCGCTTCCGCCCAGGATCTCGAGGATCTTGACCCGCGCGATCCCGTTCGCATTGAGGGCCAGGCCCGTGCCGTTGGTGGTGCAGTACAGTGCTGTGGCATTGCTGGCGGCGTTGCTGACTTCGAAATACCCGGCGCGGCCGGTTCCCGTGTTGATCGCCTGGACGGCGTCTCCGCTACCGTTGGTTCGCGACTCGACCGCCTCCGCACCGCTCGCCGGGTTGGCGATCTCGAACAGCCCGCAGTCTCCGGCCCCGGTGTGCCTGGCGTAAAGAGCCTGGCTGTTGCTGTTTCCGTTGGTCTCAATCTCGACCGCGTTTTGTCCGTTGAACTGGCTCGTGATCTGAAAGAGCCCGGCGCGACCGTCGTTGCCGGTGACCGATCCGTAGATCGCGTTTCCACTCCCACTAACCAGCCCGCGGATACCGTTACCCGTGCCTTGGCCGCTTCCCACGACCCCCGTGCCGTTGGTACCCACGCCGGCGCTTCCGTACAGCCCGGCCCCGTCGCCGATCGTGGTGGACAAGACGGTCGGGACGCTGTTTGCGACCCCAGTATTCTGAAATCGCGCCACCGTTGCCCCGCTGGAATTCGTCGCGAACAGGCTCGGCCCGGTCGTCGCACCGGTCACCCCCAATATGCCCCAGTAGTTCGCGGCGTTGTTGGAACTGAAATGGGCCGCATAACCGAGCCCAGTCTGAGCCACCGCAAAGGCGGTCTGGTCGGTGCCGGAGAAGCTTCCGGAGTAGGGAAGGGAAAGGCCCACGCCGGGCGCGTGTAGAGCGTAGGGGACGGCGGTCACCGGCTGCCGCGGGGCGAGGGGCGTGTAGGGAACGCCGGCGCCCGAGTTGCCCGGGCGAACGCCGACTTCCAGCCAGCGGGCGTTGCCCGTGAACACGCCGGCGCCGAAATCAAGCTCGACGGTGAAGAGCCCGTTCTGAACGGCGACGTTGCTGAGCGGGACGGGGTTACCGACGGCGTTCCCGTTCGCCGCCGCATCCCAGAGGGCGAACGAAAAATCTATGGGCCCGTTGACCGGCTGTCCTTGCGATGCCAGCCGCCCCTGATACGTAAACTCGGTTCCAAGCGGCGTTTCGGCTCGCACCGAGAGCGCCAAAAGCACGGCCACCGCCGACCCCCGACCCATCGACTGAATCCTCATCGACCATCTCCTCCCCGCGTGGTTTCCCAGGTGATGCGCGCACGAGGCGTCACCTGAACGGCAGACCGATTCCTTCTCGTGTCCTCTGAGCAAATGCTGTCGCGATCGTGCTGGAAGGTGCCATCCAGCGCCGCCCGAATTGCCCACTAGCTGCGGCAGCATACCGCATTCTCCCTCGTGATCCAAACTTCGCCGGCTCGGGTTACAGGCCGACCACCTCGTGGAGCAACTCTCGGCGGCAAGTCGCCGCGTCCGATTCCGATAAAACCAACCCAGAGGCCGGTTGTCCCCGAACCCTGCAGGGGTGTCTCTGCGGCTCGGCCCGCGTGCCCTTCGCGCAGTGGATGCCGCATTGGGCTATCCAACAGCGGGTTACGCCGAGCCGGGCCGTCCGCATCCACGCGTGGTCGAGCATCGCGCCCCAGCGCTTGCCCCCTGATAGCCAACCGCCGCTGATCGTTCTTCCAGCCCGGCAGCAGATACCCGGGTCGTGGTATGATCCTTGCAACCCAATCCCGCGGGAAAGGAGGACGGAACCCATGTCCCGAACAAGAGTTCTCACGATGACCTTTGTTTCCTTGCTGGCCGGTGCGGGCAGCGCCTGGGCCGGCGGAAAGAACGTGGCACTCATCAACAACTCCAATGACGATGGGCCCGCGTGGTGTCAGTTTCTTATCGAAAACGGTCACGCCTGTACGCTCTACCCCAAGGAGGGGCCAACGCAGCCGCTTGACCCCTTTGAGGTGGTCATCGACATGTCAAACGTCTGGGCGGATGCGACGCAGTCCTTGGCGGACTTCATGCAGGCAGGTAAGACCGTGATCGCAGCGAAGAACGCACCAACGGCGCTGGGGATTGGTTCCAATCCGACAGTGAAAGCATGGATAGGCGCTAACGCTACCACTGCCGGTGCTCTGGATCTCGTGACGGTTTCCCGTGATCCGATCCTGGGCGATCTTCCTCCAGGTACATTCATCACTGACTGTGGCGCAGGGGCGTGCTTGGCGCTGTCCGACCTGAGTGGGCATCCCGGCGCCAAGCCCCTGGCAGCGTTCCCCAATGGACCCCTCGGCATCATGCGCAACGTTTGGGAAGGGGGTGTTTCTGTTTTCATCACGGACAACATCAGCCCCGGCGGGAATGGCCAGATCATCTTGAACGCCGTTCGAGCCCGAGAATTGACCGTTCCAACGCTGACCAAGTGGGGTCTGCTGCTGATGGGTTTAGCAATCGCTGGTGCGGGAAGCGCCGTCGTCGCCAAGCGCCGGGCAAGAGCGCGCCTCCCCCGCTAACCAAGGGGGTCCTCTTGTGGCCGCAAGCGCACCCAGGACCCAGAAGACTCGCAGTTCGCGCATATTGATTCCTCTCACCGGCTCGCCCGATAGTAAAAGATTAGCCCTCGCTCGAAGGTTATTTGGCCGGCGCCGCAGGAAAACTCTTGTGCGTCTCCTTGGCATGTAGTACGATTCCCCCACCGATCCCGCAGGAAAGGAGGAATGAACGAGGTCTAATCGACGGATCTTTCTAGCGACACTCGCCTTCTTGTTCGCTGGCGCGGGCGCCGCGCAGGCGGGGGGGAAAAAAGTCGCCGTGATAGGCACGTCGAACGCACAGGAGTGGTGCGACTTTCTGGCCAGCCACGGTCACAATTGTACGCTGTTTCCCGAGGCGGGGCCGAGCGAACCACTCGATTCCTTCGATGTAGCGATCGACCTGTCTCACACCTGGTCGGATTCCGCGGAAACCCTCGCTGACTTCCTGCGCGCGGGGAAGACTGTGATCACCGTACATGACGCGCCTTTCGCTCTAGGGATCGAGTCCAATCCGACGGTCCAAGCTTGGATTGGCGCGAGGGACTATCTGAACGGCGCCAACGCCATGTACACGGTCACCACCGATCCGATCCTGGGGAGTATTCCTCCTGGCACGTTCGTCAGCGATTGCAGCGCTGCGTTTTGCGGCGCCCTTCGAGAGATCGCACCCGGCGCCAAGGTACTGGGCGCTTATACGGAGTTCTCGGATCCCGAGCCCGCCGGTATCCTTCGCAACATTTGGAATGGGGGAGTGTCGGTGTTCCTGACGAACTTCATCAGCCCCGGAATCCCACTCCATGAAGAGATCATCCTGAACGCTGTCAACGCCCGCGATCTGACGATACCGGCTGTTGGACAAGGCGGGTTACTTGTGGTCACCGCGCTGCTTGGTCTGGCTGGTTACTGTGTCATCAGGAGGCGCTCATGACGGTTTCGGCACGATCGCTCACACGCTCCATGGAGACTTCGGCCATCTCGGCTGTTGCCATCTGGCTTACCATGGGCTCCTCCAGTCCAGCGGCTGTCCAATTGCAGGTCAAGCCGAGTGCCGAAGGAACTGCGTTGAGCTTGGATCAAAACCCGCCGTTCTACGTTGCCCAACGGCCTCTAGCGGACGCACGGTTGATCGCCATCCCCAATTCCGAAGGCAATGTCGTCCTCTGGAACGAAACTCGCCTGGTCATGCAAGATTCGCCGCGCCGGCGACGTTATTTTTCGACCGCGCCTTTTGGCGGCATAACGCTATCATAACTCAGATGAGTTTCAGCCTGAAGGGCGTCGCATGTTGGGCGGCACCGTCGGTCGGTAGAATCTGCCGCGCATGCGACTCTTGCAGGCGCTGAAGGGGCGACCTGGGTGGGGCGATCGGAGTTTGCAATGATCTATCTCGACTACAACGCTTCGACTCCGCTGGCCGACGAAGTCCGCGAGGCCATGCTTCCCTTCCTGGGGCCCGAGCGCTTCGGCAACCCCTCCAGCAGCCACGTATTGGGCAAGCCCCTCCGCGAGGCCGTGGAAAAAGCCCGCCGCCTGGTCGCCGAGCTGCTCAACGCCTCACCCGCGGAGATCGTTTTCAACTCCGGCGGCACGGAAGGCTGCAACCACGTGATCAAGGGCGTGGCCGCCGCCCTCCGCCATCGCGGGCAGCACGTCATCACCACCGCCATCGAGCATCCCGCGGTGATGAACGCCTGCAAGGCCCTGGAGAAAGAAGGCTTCGAGGTCAGCTACGTGGAGGTCGATTCGACCGGGCTCGTCGATCCTTCAGCCATTGCCGGCGAGGTCCGCCCCGAAACCATCCTCGTCTCCGTGATGCACGCCAACAACGAAGTCGGCACCATCCAGAACATCGCCGAGATTTCGAGCATCGCCCGCGAGGGTGGGATCCTCATGCACACCGATGCCGCCCAGACCTGCGGGAAAATCGAGACCCGAGTCGATCGCCTCGGCGTCGATTTCCTGACCATCGCCGGACACAAGCTCTACGGCCCCCAGGGCAGCGGGGCCGTCTTCATCCGCCAAGGCGCCTTGATCGAGCCTCTGCACCACGGCGCCGGCCATCAAGGCAACCGCCGATCCGGCACCGAGCCCGTGGCCCTCATCGTCGGCCTCGGCGCCGCCGCCGAACTCGCCCGCATGGACCAAGCGACGCAGCGACGGAGCGACGAAGCGACGAAGGTGCTGCGCGATCGCCTCTACGACGGCCTGCACCGCGAACTCGGCGACGACGCCGTGCTCCTCGGCCACCGCACCAAGCGCCTGCCCAACACGCTGTGCGTGGGCTTCAAGGACCGCGTCAGCGGCGATATCCTCGCCG
>SBAX01000279.1 GCA_005240095.1 Phycisphaera mikurensis | reverse complement strand
GTCCGGGGCGGCGGCGCATCTGAGCGCTATGCTGCCCCTGATCGGCACGGCGCTCCTGATAGCCAGTCACTGGAAATGGAAACTGCTGGCCGCACTCTCCGGGGCATTCACCTTCAACGCAGTAATCATGTGCCGCACGCGATCGGCCTTCATCGGACTGGTCGTGGGCATCCTGACGGCGTTCATGCTCGCCCCGCGTGCCCAGCGCTATCGCATTCATGCACTTCTCATTGGTGGATGCGCGGTGGCCTTTGCTCTGACCGATGACCACTTCTGGCAGCGAATGGAAACGCTGACGGATCAGCAGGCCCTGGAGACGGACCTGGCCACGGTGAGCCGCCGAGAGATCTGGGCCGCTTCCATACACATTCTGGCCGATCATCCGCTGGGGGTGGGGGTGGGCAATTTCACAAGAATCATCGGGGACTACGATCCGCGCCACTATAAGCGGTCTTCGCACAATTCGGTGATCGTCTGCTTCCTGGAGTTGGGGATTCAAGGCGGAATCCTGTTCGGCCTGATGGTGGCAGGCTCCTTCTGGTATTTGCGGCAGGTCACCAAGCTGGCTCGATTTACGGCAGAGCCTATGGAGACGAAGCTGCTGGCGTACGGAGTGCTGATCTCCCTGATCACGTATCTGATCACGGCATTGGGGACGCAGCGATTCTACTGCGAATCCTTCTGGTGGGTGATGGTGATGCCCTTGTGCCTGTATCGGATTGCGGCAAGCGAAGCGCTGGCTGCCCGACCGGCTACCGCGGATGAGCCCTTGGCGGACTCTGGAGAGCCAGTGGAAGCGGCGGTGCAATATGGGTACTGAGCCGCCGTTGGTGTTGCATGTGGTGAACTCTCTGACGGCTGGCGGCACGGAGCTGTTCCTGTTGCGCCTGCTGCGGGCTTTCGACTCGAATCGTTTTCGGCATGCCGTCGTGACCCTGCGCGATGCAGGGGCGCTGGCCGCAGAGCTTCCCGATCACGTGGCATGCTGGTCGATCAACGCGGTGAATCGAAGCTGGACGACAGGCCTGACGCTGCGGCGGATTGGGAGCACGTGGAGGCCAGCCATCGTTCACGCCCGTAACACGGGTTGTTGGATGGACGCCATCACCGCGACGATGGGGCGGGGCGCGGTGAAGCTGGTGCTCGGGTTTCATGGGCTGGACCGGGATGGGCCGCTCACGCGGCGGCAGGCGCGCGTGGCTCGATGGGGCGTGCTCCAGGGGGCGAGTTTCCTGTCCGTGGCCGAGGCAGGGCGGCAGCGCCTCGCAGAGGAGGCGGGAGTCCCGCCGGAGCGCATCGCGGTGATTCGCAACGGAGTGGACCTTCGGGAATGGCCACGCATCGAGGAATCGACGCGCGCCGGGGCACGGGCGAGACTCGGCATTTCGGATCGATCATTTGTCATCGGAACGGCAGTGTCCCTGACGGCGGTGAAGCGCCCGGAGGTCATCGTGGAACTCGTGCATGCCCTCGGCGCGCAGATACACGATGTTCACGGGATCATTATTGGGGATGGCCCGTTGCGCTGCGACGTGGAACGACTCATTGAGCAGCGGGGACTGCGCGGCCGGGTCCATCTTCTCGGCCATCGAGAGAACGTAGCCGACGAGCTGGCGGCGTTGGACGTTTATGTGTGCCCCAGCGCATCGGAAGCGATGAGCAACGCCTTGCTCGAAGCCATGGCCCTTGGACTGCCGGTGGTGAGCACGGATGTAGGCGACCACGGGCTGCTCGTGCGCCCGCAAGCCGGCGTGATCGTCCCCGTGCACGACTTCGATGCGCTGCGGGACGCGGTCGAGCGACTGCTGCTGTCCGCGGAGGAACGACGCGCATTCAGCGCTGCCGCACGGGCGCGAGCGGCGCAGTTCGGTCTTGCGGGAACGGTAGCCGCTTATGAACGCTGCTACGACGCGCTCCTTGCAGGCGTGCGGGCGAGTCAGCGACCAAACCCGCTCCCTTACGGTCGCGGTACTGATTGTCGGCTCGGCAGGAGCCTCGCCCTCCCGAGTGCATAACATGTGGCTTTAAGCCTACTGCTCGGAACGGCTCGGCGGGCGCCTCGCCGGCTCATCCAACCAGACTGAAGCGAGGGGGGTTGGGCGTTTTTTGGTTGACAGGAGCCGCCGAATCGCGTATTCTACTACTAGAATATGAAGCTCCTGACCGACGCGGAACTGCTGCTGCTGGGGCTGGTGGCCGAGATGCCCCGCCACGGCTATGAGCTCGATCAGGTGATTCAGCAACGAGGCATGCGGCAGTGGACGCAGATCGGCTTTTCCTCGATCTACTTCGTGCTCGGCAAGCTGCGAAAGCTGGGGCTCGTGACGGCCAGGAAGCCCTTGACTCGCCGCACGGGCTTCGCCTGTCGTCGCTTCGCGACGGTTCCGCGGAGCGGAACGCGGCGTGTCAAGGGCCCGAAGGCCCGGAAGGTCTACGGCATCACGTCGGCCGGGCGCCGGGCGTTGGCATCACAGACGATCGATGCGCTCCGCGATGTCCGACCCGTTTACTCGTCGGTGCTGTTGGGAATGATCAACTGGGCGGCACTCAAGCGCGAGGAGGCGCTGGAGGCGCTGCGCACGCGGGGTAAGTCAATCGAAGCCGAACTGGCGCGTCTCGGCGCTATCCAGGTGGAGCAGCAGCCCCTGCCGGATTATGTCGAAGCGTTGTTCGATTACTCACTTGGCCAGTTGCGCGCCGAGGCGACATGGGTGGCGCACACCCTGGCCTACATGGCCACCAAACCCTGGCTTGAATGAGGGGGCAGGCGATGAAAGATGCGGAGATGAAGGCCAAACTGAAAGAGCTGTACCTGCCGCCGGCGAAGGACTTCGTCCTGGTGGACGTGCCTGACATGCGCTACGTCATGATCGATGGGCACGGGGCTGCGGATCGCTCGGCGCTCGACCACGCGGTCAAGTGGCTGTTCGCGGTGATCCACCCCATCAAGCGTATCGCTCGGGAGCGCATGGGTAAGGATTTTGTGGAGCCGCCGCTGGAAGGTCTGTGGTGGGCGGACGACATTCAGGACTTCATCTGCGGCAACCGGGACAAGCTGAATTGGCGGATGATGATCGTCTACGAGCCGGATTGGCTGACGGCGGAGATGTTTAAGGACGGCCTCGCCATGGCGAAGGCGAGGCTGGGCGAGCCGCCGGCCAGCCTGCGGCTCGAAGGCTATCGCGAGGGGCTTAGCGCGCAGATCATGTACGTCGGCCCGCCCGACGAGGAGGCTCCGACTATTGCCCGGCTGCACCGGGAGTTCCTTCCGGCCCGCAAGCTGATCCCCAACGGGCATCATCACGAGATCTATCTGACCGATCCGAACCGCGTGGCGCCGAAGAAGCTCAAGACGGTGCTCCGCCAGCCGGTGCGTTCATCGGGCTAGCCCACGGAGATGGCGAGCATGGTGAGATCGTCGCTTTGTTCGGCGGGCCCGACGAAGGAGGAGACCTGCTTACGAACCTGCTTGATGAGGGCCTGGGGGTTGAGGTCGGTGCGTTCGGCGAGACCGGCGAGGAGGCGCTCGTGGCCGAACATCTGTCCGTCGGCATTGAAGGCCTCGGTCACGCCGTCGGTGTAGCAAAAGAGCAGGAAGGGGTCGGGGCCGAGTTCGTGCGTGGTGGATGCGAACGTGGCATCGTTGTCCACGCCCAGGGGCAGCCCGCCATCGAGGGTAAGCTCCTGCGGAGCGGGCGCACTGGCCCGCATCAGCAGGGGCGGGGCATGACTGGCGCTGCCTAGGTGCACGCGGTGGGAGGCGAGATCGATCAGCACGAGAACGCAAGTGATGAATCTTGGGGAAGGGGAGTTGCCGCAGATGAAGCGGTTCCAGCGGGAGAGCAATTCGCCGGGGTCCTCGAAGTCGGCGAGCGTCACGCGGACGGCGGCCTGGAAGTTGGCCATCTGCATGGCCGCGGCCACGCCTTCGCCGGTGACGTCCGCGATCAGGCACCATACCCTCCCGTCGCCGCGTTCGATCACATCGTAATAGTCGCCGCTGATTCGCCGCCCGGGGTCGTTGAGGGCCGCCACACGCAGGTCGGCGCGATTGGGTAAAGCCGTTGGAAACAGTCCGGTCTGAATCCCGCGGGCGACTTCGATGTCATGACTGAGCTGGATCATCCGCCGCTGCTCGTCGAGAAGCTGGCAGTTGATCAGGCCGATGCTCACCTGGCGGGCGATGGCGGCGAAGAAGTCGATGTCTTCATTGGTGTAGCGCGTGGAGGTGCTCAGGCGGTCGCCGTAGATGACGCCGAGGATCTGGTCGCCCTGCAGCAGGGGCACGCACATGGCCGAGCGGATGCCCTGTTGCACCATGCTGACGGTGGGGTCGGTGTTGGCGGCGCCGTCGTCGGTGTAGATGGCCCGCTCGCCGTGCTCGAGGGCCCTAGCGAGCAGGGTGCGGCTGATGGTGAGTTCGCCCTCGGCGCCGCGGAGGTTCTTGACCACGGGCCAGTCCACCGTCCGCTGGTTGCGGCGGCGAATGCCCACTGCCCCGCGTTCAAAGTTAAGCGTCCGGAAGCACGTGGACATGGCGGTTTCCAGCAGGTGGTCGCGAGTCTGCAGAGTAGTCAGTTGCTCGCTGAGTTCGTAGATCATCTCCAGTCGCCGTTGGGAGAGCAGCAGGCGCTGATCCCTGGGCGCGTAGTGAGTGGCGTGGCTTTGGGTGACGTCATCACGCACCACGACGGAGCTGGAGGTCTTGACCGGCGTATCGTGGAAACGGATGACCGTGGCTCCGAGCAGGACCTGGTCACCGTCGCGGAGCAGGACGGCACCGGCGCAGGGCTTTTCGTTCACCAGAGTGCCGTTCTTGCTGTGCAGGTCTTCGACGATGTACCCGTCCTCGGTGGGTGAGATTCGGGCATGCTTTCGCGAAGTGCTGGGGTCGTCCGTGGGCACGTCGCAAGTTGCATCGCGCCCGATGGTGAGCGGCGCGGTGGTCAGGGTGTGCCGCAGGGTGCGCCCGTCGGGAAGCGAAATGAGGATCTCGGCCATGGCAACGTTAGTGATCAGTGGCCGGTGACCAGTGGCCAGTCAATAGTTTCCTGCCCAAGCAACGCAGGGCGACACTATCCCCTAGCTTTTCGATAGGCATGAACACACCATCTTGCCGCAGCCGGGGCAGCCGCGACCGTACTTCCCCATGAGGGCCTCGGTCAAGTTTATGTCGCTGATATTGGCCAAGGTAACGAGCCAGGCCAGAACATCCGCAAACTCCGCTGCTTTCTGCTCCGGGGTTCCTTCGCGCAGGGCGCCGGCCAGCTCGCCTACCTCCTCACAGAACCACAGGAAGGTGGCGGCCGATCCGCGCTCCCGGTCCTTGGCGCTGTACATGCGCTCGATCAGGGTTTGCAGGTCGTCCAAGGTCATCTTTGGGATTGTCGATTGCCGATTGTCGATTGTCGATGGACGCGTCGGCCGATACGCGGTCACCTTGACGTAACTCCTTTGCGGACAAGCACTTGGGCGGATCAAGGCGTCGCCTGTCGGCGGAGAGCGAGTTGGGGCGGGTAGGCCGGCAGTGAGGTCAGGCGGGTGTCCTCGACGTGTCCGCCGACGGTGAAGTGGTAGAGGGTCTGGTAGCGGCGACCTTTTAGGCCAAGCAGGTCGTGCATGGGGTCGTCGAAGAAGCAGCCGATGCCGGTGGCGCGGATGCCGGCGGCTTCGGCCTCCAGATAGAGCACCTGACCCAAGGCGCCCGCTTCCCAGTGCAGGCGGCGATAGAACCAGGCGCCGTGCTCGCGCAGCGGTTCTTCGAATTCGGCGATCATCCCCAGGCTGAAACTGCCGTCGGCGGCGATGTCCTGCCCGCAACTGATCTGACCGGCGACCTGGCGGGCATCGCCCGTGGTCAAGAGATAAAGCGGAATGTGTTGGGGGCAGTTGGCGGGTCTGGTCCACCGGAAGTCTTCATGCATGCTTCGTCGAAGGTCGCCCAGTTTGTCGGGCTGGCGCACGAGGAAGTACAGGCCGGGCACGAGTTGCTCGACCAAGTGCACGAAGAGGGCAAGATGGATGCAAACCGGCGGTCCGAGCGTTTGCCAAGGCGGGCAGTTCCAGCGGGGTAGAACGCGGTCCATCATGAGGAAGAACTGTTCCGCAGTGAGCGAGGTTTTGCCATCGAAGGCGAGCGCGCTGCGGCGCTGGTAGATGATCTGGCGGGCGGGTGCTGCCCGGGCGGTGCGCGACAGCGGTGGGCCGAATGCCCTCACCCCTAACCCCTCTGCCGGGGGGAGAGGGGGACCGGACTTTGCGCAGGCGGCTTCGGCGAGATCGATGGCCTCCCAGTGCACGTGGTCGCTGCTGAGCTGGTTGGCCGTGCCCAACCATTGACCGTTCGCAATCGCGGCGATGGCGGCGGTGTCCAACGTGATGTTGCAATCGCCCGGATGTTGATCCGTGACGATCGCCATCAGCACATCGGGTGCTTCGCGCTCCGCAGCGGCGTGGCCTGCGTCGCGGCGCAGGCCAAGGAGCGACGCGAGCTCGTCATCGCTGAGGGCGCTTAGACAGAAGCAGCGCCAGCCCTGGAGGGCGGCAGAAAGCGCTATGGCCGCGATGGCGTGTCCGGTGTCGTGCTGGCAATAGCGGTAGGCGCGCTCGCCGTACTTCCAAGCCTCCCGCCAGTGAATCGAGGTCAGAGCTACGAGCAACATGCCCTCTCCAGGTCCGGCAGGCGACCCCCCTGTATCCCCTCTTGTGAAGGGGGGAAGCTGGTCGGCCGCCTGTGTCGAAGGGGGAGGCAGAATGAGCTGTTGCCATACTTCAAGAGTGAATTCCGTGCGGCGTTCGAGGGCGTGCTCTTTGGGGGCATAGTGGTAGACGGCCGGTTGATCGTGCAGGGAAATCGGTCCGGAGATCAGGTAGCCTTCGGTGGGATGAAGGTTGCCGCTGGAAGGATTGATGCGCAACGGCCAGCGCGTGTCCTTGTACTGCTTCCACGCGGAGAGGGCGAGCGAGAACTCGAACAGGGCGGAGATGGATTTGACGTTGACAGGCTGCCCAGGGATCGCGCCGGGCTGGAAGAGATCGTCGTAGCTTGGTCCGCTGGAGTGCTCGCTGAGCAGCAAGGCGTGGAGCGGCGCGCCCTCATAGCGGCGGAAGGGATCGGGCTGGGTAGCCCAATCGAGGTAACCTAAGGCGCGGGCGTAGCGCTGGAAATGGTGCTTCGTGCGCTCGTGGTATTCGACCGCGATTTGCCACGCGTCTGACATTCGCCGCTACAGACATTCGTCCGTCTTGGCGGCGAAGATGAAATCGCTTTCAGTGAGGCCGTCGATCTTGTGGGTCCAGATTTCCACGCGGGCCTTGCCCCAGGTCAGGTAGATGTCCGGGTGGTGGCCCTGCTTTTCAGCCATGGCGCCCACGCGGTTCACGAAGGCGAGGGCCTGGGCGAAGTCGGCAAAGGTATATGTCTTGCTCAGGTGGTGACCCCGCTCGACGGCCCAGCCGCTGAGTTGTTTGAGCAGGTCCGCCTGGGCGCGGCTGTCCAGTGGAGGAACGCCGCCTTTGCAGGGCACGCACTCTTTCGTGGCGAGTTGAGACATTGGTTGGCCTCCTTCGGTGACTCGGTTGGAAGACACGGAGCCATTGTGATCGCTAACTGGTTATATCGCCGGCGCTGGGCGGCGTCGAGTCTTGTGGGCCTGTGATCTGCTGGGAAACACGGACAAGCTGAGCTTGTCCGTGGCACCCGAGGCGGAGGTGTCTGGGAGCGACGGTGGCGCAGGCCCTGCTGGGGCCGAGTTTCCGGGTGACCAAGGAACGCGGGCACTTGATGCCCGAGAGAGGGATCGCGCCGTTCGTCCGAGCGACGGTTCATCCCACGGCCGTCCTGCGTGCGGATGAAGGTGACCGGGCGGCGGTGTACGCGGAGTTTGTCGCCGATCTCAAGGTGGTAGGAGAACACCTGCACCGTTCCGCTCGCCGTCTACTTCAGGGTGCTTCCAGTCGATAGACCTCGCCGGTGACGCCGCGGGGCCCCACGTTGCGGGTGGTGAGCACGTAGACTTCGCCTTCTTCGTCCTGTCCGAAGGCCAGCACGTATCTTCCCAGAGCGTTGTTCGTTGTCCCCGCGATCTGCAGGCGAAGCGTCGTCCAGGAGCCGTCGGTTTCCTCCTGAGCGACGTAGAGTTGCCCATCGGGCAGGAGGTTGGCGGTGGAGAAGTCGCCGAAGATGTAGCTGCCTTCGAGCTCCGGCAGGGCCGTTCCGCGATAGACGTATCCGCCGATGGCGGCCGTGCCGACGGGGAGCCCGGCCGAGTTCCGGTGGGCCAGCTCGATAATGGGATCGATCAGCGGCTCACCGCCGACGCCTTCGTCGGGACACTCGTCGAGGGGGCTGGAGGGGACGTCTACGTTGAAGCAGGAGAAGCCTTCGCGGATCCGCCATCCGTAGTTACCGCCCTTGACGATGATGTCCACTTCCTCAAACAGGTCCTGTCCGGCGTCGGCGGCGAAGAGGCGATGATCGCTGCCGAGATCAAAGGAGAATCGCCAGGCGTTGCGCAGGCCGAAGGCCCAGATTTCCGGGCGGGCGTTTTCCTCGTCGACGAACGGGTTGTTGGCCGGAATCGCGTAGCCGTTTTCGCCTTCTGCATCGACGTCAATGCGGAGGATCTTGCCCAGGAGATTGCTGCGGTCCTGGGCATTGCCGGTTTCGGGGGTATGCCCGAGCCCCTCATCGTTGGCTCCTCCACCGTCGCCGATCGAAACATAAAGCAACCCATCCGGCCCGAAGGCGAGCTGGCCGCCGTTGTGATTGAACTGCGGTTTGTCCACGCGGAGCAGCACGCGTTCGCTGTCAGGATCGGCTGCATCGGCGGAATCGGCCGAAACGGTGAACTCCGACAGGCGCCATTCGTTGTCGAAACCCTCGGGTGCGTCCTCGCTGAGGGGGGCGTTGTACACCACGAAGAGGCGGCCGTTGTCTGCGTACTGAGGATGAAAGGCGAGGCCCAGAAGGCCGCGTTCGTCATAGACCGCAGAAAGATCGACCATCCGATCGCGCACATCCAGGAAGGGATCGGGGAGAATCTCGCCGTCCGAACCGATGATGTGGATCACACCCACCTGGTCGACCACGAAGATTCGTTGCGTACCGTCGTCTGGAATGGCGAGAGCAACGGGAGAGGTGAAGCCGTCGGCGACGCGCCGCAGTGCGACGACGGCGCCTTCCGGCAAGGGTTGGCGCCGAAAGCATCCCCAAGGCGCGGCGAGAGCGAGGATCATCGCCGCAGCAACTGAGCCCACGATTCGGGGGCCTACTTCCGGCGAGCGACCGGGCTTCGTCGCCGCCCGGTCTTGGAAGGACACTGGTGGTACGATCGACCGCTTCGATGAATGCATGCCTGGTGGCTCCATGTTCACAAAGGCCAATCAAACTTCCATCGGCGCGTCGGTGCCTGCGACGACCATGAATCCGGCCGTCCAACCCCTCCCCGGCTCTCCCTTGAAGAGAGAGGGATTGTGCCAGAGGGCGACACGTCAGCGGGACCCTCCGGCGGCGGGTTCACCGCTAGCGGCCCGCCATCGACCAACGATTGCAGCATGTCGCGCTCATGTCGAGTCATTGCTACACCCGGTGTACATGACTGCCCTAGGGGGCTCCAGAGTGCGGTTTTTCGCGTGAGTGAGGCGGCTTTCGCGTCGATTATCTTCAATTCAGTTCACATTCAGAGAACACGGCGAAGATTGGGTAACTGAAGCAGGGTCGCCTGCGCGACTCGGGGAACCACTCTTGCTTGCGGAAGAATAGGAGATCCACATGGCAGCCAGACGGGAAAACGAACCCCAAAGCCGAGGAACCGAGCAACCACGACCTCGTAGCGGCGAGCGCCCGGCGCAACTTCCGGAGCAGGAGGAGCCGGAACAGGGGGCCGAGAAGAACCCAGGCGTTATCGGTCAGGAGAGTCAGACGCCGCGGCGCTCCGGCCGGGGCAGTAACCTGAGCGACGAAGATCGGGCCCGAGGCGGGGAGCGCTCAGCCAGAAAACAGCAACGTGATCAGTTCGGCCAGTTCGCCGGTGTCCGGGGCAGCGAGGAGCGTCCTGAATCGCAAGGCGGTCGGCAGCCGCAGCCCAAGGCTCCGCAGCAAGGCGGACAGCAAAACGAGTAGTCTCACCCAGTGGCGCTCCGGAGCGGTGCGGCGTTCCCCAATGGGCCCCACCGACAGAAGCAAGGGTCTACGCAGAAGGATTAACAAGAATTCAGCCGACTGCGCTGTCCGCAACACCACATGAACGCGAATTTAGTGTCACAATCGAGGAGACTTCGGCTATCCTTAGGGCAGTCGATCACGTCGGCCTCAGAGGCGGACGTGCAACGAAGTGGGTGATGAGGCGGCGCGTGATGAATGCGGTGTTGAAGGGCGAGAGCGCGGCGCGCCGCTTCCCGTCGATTCGTGTATTCCAACATCCGGAAGTGGAGAGAAAGAACTCGGGCTTCGTGGAGGGAAGCCCTTCCTGGGGGGACGCAAACGCGTCGTCGTCGGTTCGCCGTGGCGGCCTTGCGCGATGAAAACGAAACTTGTGGCAAGGGTATCGATGAACGAGCGCGTAGAACGTCGCGGTGTCCGTGGATGGCCGGCCTTTCCCGACCGGGCCGGCCATCACGGGCGCCCGCGCTAACAAGCTGAATCCCGCCTGATTCCGGACTGTCCACAATCTTGTCACCGTCCATGGGCCGTCGATAGGCAAGAAAAGCCTGACGGCTCCACTTCTGCGTGGGCAATTCTCTCCTGGCTAGGTTATTCCGAGCCGCCCCAGCCAGTTGGACCGGGCTGAGGACAGCCCGGCTCGGATGGGCTGCTAGGAACGTTCAGTTAACAGAAGGGTCTGCGCCGGGCATCCCGGCCCCGATCAGAAGGACCTTGGTCAGGCGGCCCGACCGCCGCTAGGATGTCCTTCTGCGCATTCGGCGAATGACAATCCTGATAGCGCGCGAGGACCAAAGGTCATGGCCTTCTCGAGCAAGCATCGTCGTTATCTGTCGCTGGTGGCCGCCTGGTCCGCTGGGCTATGCGTCTTCCTTGCGGCCTGCGGCAAGAGCGAACAGGAGGGCGCCCCGGCGGCGCCGGAGGTGGAAGATCGGCAGTCCGTCGGTGTGTCGCTGCTCACCATGCAGCATCAGTTCTACCAGGAACTGCGCCGGGGGCTCGAGGATGCGGCCAAGGAGGCCGGGCTGCGGCTGGTCATAGTGTCCGCGGAGTTCGACCCTACCCGGCAGGCGAATCAGGTCGACGAGTTCATCGTGCGGAAGGTGGCCGCAATCGTGGTCTGCCCGTGCGATTCGCGGAGCGTGGGGGCGAGCATCGTGGCCGCCAACCAAGCGGGCATTCCCGTCTTCACTGCGGACATCGCCAACAACTCTTCCCTAGGCAAAGTGGTCAGTCACATCGCCTCCGACAACGTCGCGGGCGGCAAGGAGGCAGCCAAGCTTCTTGCTGCGGCGGTGGGCGGAAGAGGAAGCGTGGCCATTCTGTCGCATCCCGAGGTTGCCAGCGTGAGCGATCGCGTCAAAGGCTTCAAGGAGCAGATCGCCAGCTACCCTGAGATTCGCGTCGCGGCCGAGCTGTCCGCGGAAGGCAAGCGAGACAAGGCCGTGAAAGTTATGGAGGACCTGCTGCAAGCGCATCCCGACCTTGCGGGCGCGTTTGCGATCAACGACGACACCGCCCTGGGGGCGCTGGCGGCCATCGAGTCGGCGGGGAAGGCGGGGCGAATTCAAATCGTGGGCTACGATGCCACGCCGGAGGCCCGCGAGAAGATCGCCAAACGCGTCATCTATGGCGATGTCATCCAGAACCCCCGCCGCATCGGAGAACTGACCATCCGCGCCATCGCCGACTTTTTCGCAGGGCGCACGCCGCCGGCCGTGATTCCTGTCGAGGTCGGTGTCTTCACCGGCGACCAGCGAAACCCGTGATGGGCTCGACGGTGGTGGATTCGCCGCGCATCGAGTTCCGGGGCGTGTCTAAGCGCTATCCCGGTGTGCAGGCCTTGGACAACGTGAGCTTCGCCGTGGCGCCAGGAAGCGTTCATGCCATTGTCGGCGAGAACGGCGCCGGCAAGAGCACGTTGATGAAAGTCCTTGCCGGAGCGACGGGAGCCGACTCGGGCACCATTTGCCTGGACGGCGAAGAGGTACAGATCCGCAACGCCCGACACTCGCAGTCGCTGGGCATCGCCGTCGTGCATCAGGAGTTCAACCTGGCGGGCGATCTGAGCGTCGCCGAGAACGTGTTTCTGGACCGCTGGCCACGCGGGCCCCTGGGGCTTATCTCTTTCGGAAAGCTGAGGACGCGGAGCCAAGCGCTCTTTCAATCCCTGGGCATCGAGATCAACGTGCGTCGTAAAGTGCGCGATCTGGTCGTGGCCCAGCAGCAGATGGTGGAGATCGCCCGGGCCCTGTCGCTGCAGGCGCGGGTGCTGGTGCTCGACGAGCCCTCAGCCGTGCTGACCCCTAATGAGCTCAGCGCCCTTTTTGAGACTGTGCGTAAGCTCGCACGGCAAGGCGTAAGCGTGCTGTACATTTCGCATCGCCTGGACGAGGTTTTCTCTCTGGGTGACACGGTTACGGTGCTGCGCGACGGGCGGCACATTTCCACGCGGCCCTTGCCCCGGACCGGCCGCGAGACGCTCATTCAGGACATGGTGGGGCGTCCGATCACCGAGGAGTTCCCGCGCCGTGACTTTGCCCCCGGCGGCATCGCGCTTCGTGTCGAGGGGCTTTGCAGCGGACGACGCTTCCACGACGTATCGTTCGACGTTCGCAGCGGAGAGGTATTCGCCATAACCGGCCTGGTGGGCTCGGGACGATCGTCGGTGGGCAAAGCCCTGTTTGGCGCCGTACCGGTCACCTCGGGACGACTCCTCGTGGGCGGATCGCCTGCCCGGCTCACCTCGCCACGACGAGCACAGCGGGCCGGCGTGGCCTACCTTCCGGAAGATCGCAAGCAGCAAGGGCTGCTCCTGGGACGGCCGATGTACGAGAACGTGACCCTTGCTCATCTGCCGGATGTGTCGTCACGGGGCTTCCTGCGAATCGGCGAGGAGCGACGCATCAGTCGCCGGCGCATAGCCGAGCTGCGGATCAAGGCTCCTACGGAACGCGTGCCGGTCGGGACGTTGAGTGGAGGCAACCAACAGAAGGTGATGATCGCCCGCTGGCTCCAGCGGGCTTATCGTGTCATCGTGCTGGACGAGCCCACACGCGGAGTGGATGTCGGTGCGAAGGTTGAGATCTACGGCCTGATCAATGCCATGGCCAAGGGCGGGGCGGCCGTGCTGATGATCACCTCGGAACTGCCCGAGGCCATCGGCATGGCCGACCGCATCGGGGTGATGTGCCACGGGCGATTGGCCGGAGTATTGGACAACAGGGGGCACGATGTCTCCCAGGAGGGGCTGTTGCGCCTGGCGGTGGGAGAGGGCGGAGGCGCGAGCCTATGACGCGCGTCCGCTCGGTGGTCGTTGCGTGGCTGGTGGCAGGGAGGATGCCCGTCATCCTGGGGGCGCTGCTGATCACATCGAGCGTCCTGACCGACGGGCGCTTCCTGCGGATCGAAAACCTCGTCAACGTCATGCGGCAGATCTCCTTCGAGGGCCTGATCGCCTTCGGCATGACTTTCGTCATCGTCACGGGGGGAATCGATCTTTCCGTGGGGTCCCTCGTGGCGCTTACCGGCGTGGCCGCCGCCTTGGCCATGCAGTCGCTGGCCGAAGCCGATCCCGCGGTGCGGGTGGCGGTGGGCTTTGCCACCGCCCTGATCGTGGGCACGAGCACGGGCGCGGCCGCCGGGGCGATCATCGCCCGATTCGCGATCCCCCCTTTCATTGCCACGCTGGCGACGATGCTGGTGGCGCGGGGGGCGGCGTTTATTCTGTGCGATGGGCAACCGGTGCATGAGCTTCCCGGCGAGCTGATGTGGTGGGGACGCGGGTTTGTCCTGGAACCGGTGTTGGGCCAACGGTTGCCCGCGCCGGTCCTTATCATGCTTGCAAGCTATGCCGTTTTACTGGTCGTTTTTCGCCGCACGGTGTTCGGGCGGCGGGTGGTCGCGGTGGGAAGCAATGAGCAGGCGGCGTATCTGTCCGGCATTCCCGTGCGCGCCACCAAGATGGCCGTCTACGTGCTCACGGGGCTGCTCTGCGGGCTGGCGGGCGTGCTGCACGACGCGAAGCTGATGGCCGGCGATCCCAAAGTCGGCGAAATGTGGGAGCTCAACGTCATCGCGGCGGTGGTGGTTGGAGGAACGAGCCTGTTCGGCGGACGCGGCACCGTAACGGGCACGCTGATTGGGGCCATCATCATCGGAGTGCTGAACAACAGCCTCAACCTGATGGAGGTGGAGCACTTCTGGCAGAAGGTCGTGCTGGGCCTGGTCATCCTGGCGGCCAGCCTGCTGGATGCGGCCCTGCGGCGGCTGGAACCGCAGTAAAGGCTGCAGATGGAAAGGTAAGAAGATGGAATTCCCGTTGTGTGTGGCGATCCTGGCAGTGGGCGTCGGGCAAGCGCAGGGCGATGGCCCCAAGTACGACCTTTCCAAAGAGAAGGTTCTTTACTGCGTGGGGTATGCGCACTTGGACACACAGTGGCGATGGGACTTCTGCACGACCATCGACAAATACATCCGCAGCACATTGGAAGATAACTTCGCGCGATTCGAGAAGTTTCCCGGCTATGTGTTCAATTTCACCGGCTCTGTGCGCTACGAGATGATGAAGGAGTATTATCCCCAGCACTACGAGCGGTTGAAACAGTACATTGCCGAGGGGCGCTGGTTTGTGTCGGGCTCGTCCGTAGACGAGGGGGACGTAAATGTTCCTTCGGCGGAGGCGATCATCCGGCATGTGCTCTATGGGAATGGCTATTTCCGTCGCGAGTTCGGCAAGGAGAGCGTGGATTTCATGCTCCCCGACTGCTTTGGGTTTCCGGCATCGCTTCCCTCGATCTGGGCGCACTGTGGACTGAAGGGATTCTCTACGCAGAAGCTGACGTGGGGTTCGGCGGTGGGGATTCCATTCAAGATCGGAGTGTGGGAAGGCCCCGACGGGCAGTCCGTGTTGGCCGCGTTTGATCCTGGCCCGTATGTCGGCGCCATCCAGGGCCGCGTCGATTTGAACAAGCAATGGGTCGATCGGGTCAATGAGAACGGCCAGAAATACGGCGTCTTTGCAGACTATCACTATTACGGAGTGGGGGACCAGGGCGGTGCGCCGCGGGAGGAGGATGTCCGCAACTATCTCGCGAGCATCGGCAACCCGGACAGTGAAATCAAAGTGGCCCTGGTTTCCTCGGATCAAATGTACAAGGACATCACACCGCAGCAGCGGGCCCGCCTGCCGAGATACAAGGGTGACCTGCTGCTGACCGAACACTCTGCGGGGACGCTTACGTCGCAGTCCTACATGAAGCGCTGGAACCGCAAAAACGAGATTCTCGCCGATGCCGCAGAGCGGGCGGCGGTTGCCGCTCACTGGCTGGGCGGAGCGGAATACCCGCGTGAGAAGCTGAACCGCTCCTGGGTGCGTCTGCTGGCCAACCAGATGCACGACATCCTTCCGGGGACGAGCATTCCGCGAGCCTACACCTATTCATGGAATGATGAGATCGTGGCGAGCAACGGTTTTGCGGCGGTAGCGCACAACTCCGTCGGGGCGATCGCCCGGGCCCTGGACACACGCGCGTCGGGTGTCCCGCTGATCGTATACAACTCGTTGGCCATTGCCCGCGAAGACGTCGTCGGGGCAACGGTACGTTTCGACCGGCCGGCTCCGCAGTCGATCCAGGTGTTCGATCCCACGGGTGCGCCGGTTCCCTCGCAGACCATAGATCGAGCCGGCAACAGCGTCCGTTTCCTTTTTCTGGCGAAGGTGCCTTCGGTATCCTGGTCCGTGTATGACGTTCGCGAGGCACAGCAAAGCGACGCGGCGCGGCCGCTGCGAATTACGGAAGAACAGTTGGAGAATGAACACTACCGCATCTCCATCGATGGCAACGGCGACATCCGCAGTATCGTGGACAAGGGGCTTGGGGGGCGCGAGCTGCTTTCGGCGCCGGCGCGGCTGGTCTTTACCCGCGAGAAGCCGCAGCACTGGCCGGCGTGGAACATGGACTGGTACGATCGGCAGAAGCCGCCCGTCGACGCCGTAGCGGGTCCGGCGAAGGTGCGCATCGTGGAGCGCGGGCCGGTGCGCGTGGCCCTGGAGATCGAGCGGCAGGCGCGCAACTCGATCATCCGGCAGACGATCCGCCTGGCCGCCGGCGATGCCGGGAAGCACATTGAAATCGCCAATGACATTGACTGGCAGTCTCCCGAATGCGCACTCAAGGCGTCGTTTCCGCTGACGGCCGCAAATACCAAGGCCACGTATAATTGGGCTGTAGGCACCATCGAACGAGGCAACAATGAACCCACGAAGTATGAAGTTCCCTCTCACGAATGGTTTGATCTGACGGACCGGTCAGGCGATTTTGGAGTCTCCATTCTGGACGACTCCAAGTACGGGTCGGACAAGCCCTCCGACAACGAGGTGCGACTGACGCTGCTCTACACTCCCGGCGTCCGCTACGGGTATCTGGATCAGCACAGTCAGGACTGGGGTCGGCACGACATCGTGTATGCTGTGTACGGCCACGAGGGCGACTGGCGCGAAGCCCGCAGCGAGTGGCAAGGGCGGCGCCTCAATCAGCCGCTTCGGGTCTGGCAGGGCGAATCCCACGCCGGTGCGCTAGGTAGGGCGTTTTCCCTCGTGGGCGTCAATACCGACCAAGTGGACATCCGGGCGATCAAGCTTGCCGAGCACGCGGAGGGAGTGATCGTTCGCGTCCAGGAGCTGTGGGGACGGGAAGCCAAGAACGTAGAAGTGAGCTTCGCCCACCCGATTGTCGAGGCTCAGGAAACCGACGGCCAGGAACGCCCGGTGGCCCGAGCGAATGTGCGTGAGGGGAAGCTCGTGCTTGACCTTTCACCTTTCGCGCCCAAGACCTTCGCCGTGCAGCTTGCTGAACCGCCGGTCTATTTGTCGGCCCCTCAATCCAGGATGGTGCCGGTTCCCTACGACGCCGATGTCGTGTCCAACGACGATCGTTCTGATGACGGCGCGTTCGACATGTCGGGTCGAACCATCCCGGCGGAGATGCTCCCCTCCACGCTAGTCAGCGACGGGATTACCTTCGAGTTGGGACCGACCAGCGACGGCCAAATGAACGCCATGGCCTGCCGGGGACAGGAGATCGCCTTGCCCGAGGGCAACTTCGACTATCTGCACATTCTCGCCGCTGCCGACGAGGACCTTACTGCTTCGCTGATTCTGGGAAACTTTCCTCACCAATGGTCGGTGCAGTCGTGGACCGGGTTTGTCGGACAATGGGACGACCGCATCTGGGATCGGCCCTTCGGCGAGGTCGACTATCGGTGCGAGGGAAACGTGACGGGCTTTAAGCCTGCGTACATCAAGCGCGATCCCATCGCCTGGTTCTGCACGCACCGTCACCATCCTACCAAGGGCAACGAGGCCTATCGCTTCAGCTACCTGTTCCAATATGCATTTCCGCTTCGCGGCGACGAGCGGCGACTGCGATTCCCCAGCGAGCCGCGGATCAAGGTGCTGGCGATGACGCTTTCCCATAGCGACAACGGCGCGGTCCGGCTGGCCGCGCCTCTGTACGATGACTTCACCGGTCGCAAGCCCGTCGAGCTGCGGCACACGTACCCGCCGCCGCCCACGCCATTGCACGAAGGCTTAGCGCCTCTGGCCGCAGTGGTCCTCGATCGGCGCGCCGCCTTTGCCGAGCTGCGCATGGGTCCACCTTCGGCGTCGGACGATGCAGATCAGAGCGCCGGAAACGGGACTGAATTCCGCTATTTCGATCGCGACCGTGAGCTGCGCCCGCACCCCAAGGCCGGAGCCGTGGGTGACGTCCTGCCTCGGCTCAACGATGGGCAGTCGGCCGAGAATCACGACGACACCCAGCGCACCTCCTGGTGGGACAACGAAGGCCGCTTCTACATCGACCTGAAGCAGGCGATGCCGATTGCGCGGGTGAACACCTACTCGTGGCATCGCGCTGAACGCGCCCGGCAGTTCTTTTCGCTGTGGGGCGCCAACTCCGATGCCCTGCCGGACCCCGGTTTTGGACATGGCCAGCACGGGCAGTGGACTCTGCTAGCCGTTGTGGACACCCGCGAATTGGGGCGCGGCTGCGTGCACGGCTCTTCCATTGAGCCGAGCGCCGGGCAGACCAGCATCGGCTCGTTCCGCTATCTTCTTTGGGTAACACCCGGCGGCACGGGCACGTTCTTTACGGAAGTGGACATCTATGCCGCGAACTGACCATCATCGGTGGAGACGTGCTTGGGTGCACCTTGTCCTGCTGTGCACGAGCGCGCATGCGACGGGGGCGCGGGCTCATCATCTGCTTCTTAGCAGCGGGGAGATCGCCATCGAGCATGACCATGTTGAGATTCGACTGGACATCGCCGCGGAGGATCTGCTGCACTGGCATGCGATACAACCGGACGAGAACGGCGATGTTGCGCGGCTTGCCATTGCGGACGCGGCGGAACGCCACGCTGGTCTTCTCGAGCGTGTGCTGGTGCTCCGCAGCGCCGATGGCAGCCGACTGGCCACGGAATGCCGCCTGAATCCTGGGGACTGGCCCGCGGCAGAATCCTACGCACTCGGTAAACTGCGGGCGCTCCGCGTGAACTACAGTTGTCGGAACCCGTTGTCGGCTCAGACGTCGTTTCTGGTATTGCGGCTCCAGCCGGATGCTTTTCCGATGGACATACCCTGGCAGCTTGTCCTGTCAGTGCGACGCGGGTCGCCGGATGCCGCGGAGATCATCCGTCTGACCAGCCGGGGAAACACAGAAGTGCTTGAACTGTCCGCCCACGCTGACCGTCGTGGGTTGTGTGTCCGCGAGGCTGGTGCCCAAGCGCGTTTCACAGAACTGTATGCGGATGTGACCGTGCGAGAGGAAGCCGTCGATGTCGATGTGTCGATTCCGCTCCCGCTTCTGAGCACCTGGCTCCCGGTCCCGGTTGACGGCGACGATTTCCTTGAACCGATGTACATTGGGAGCATTCTGGAGTCGTCGCGGAAACTGATTGAGCACGGGCTTGTCGTGCAATCCACGCAGCCTTGCGAGGTGCAACCCATCGATGTGCAATTCGCGTCCCTCACGGGCGAGCTCCCGGCAGCTTCACGAATCAACCTATGGACGGCCCGCCTGCAGGCCAGACTGCGGTTCAAGTTGCAGGACCCCCGGAGGGCCACCCTGACGTGGCGCTTGTTCAACGCCGGCGTTGTGGCCGCCCGCGCGGTGGTACGCTGCGCGGACCGCTGCGCTGATTACTCGGTCACGACCTACGAGCCGACGGTCTCGCTTTGCGATCCGCAGAGCGAGCACGGCCGGACGAGCCCTTCTCCGTAGGCCGGCCGCGAACGGAGATGTGCCGCTCGACGATCATGTCCACGAGCCGGCGGACGATCGTGCTGGTCCCCGGCTTACAGGTGACCTGACGCGTCACGTAGGCCCCTTCCATGACCAGGGTGAATTCCTCGGCGAAGGCCGCGGCATCGTCGGCCCCGGCGTAGCCCGCCAACTCGCGGACGATGGCTTCCATGGCTCGTTTGTGGGCGGCGGCCGCCTGATGGGCCGGGTCATGCGGCAGGGGAAACTGCACGGCGACGTTTACGAAGAAGCAGCCGTTGAAGCCCGAGTCGTTGAACAGTTCCTCCAGCGCGTCGGGCACGGCCAGGAGTTGCCCGCGAGGGCTGTCGCCGCCGTAACGCTGCAGCATCTGCCGGAACGTCTCCTGCCACCAGCGGTCATGCCAGTCCAGCACTTCCCGCACGAGATCGTCCTTACTCTCGAAATGCTTGTAGAAGGTAGTTTTGGTGACGCCGGCTTCCGCGAGAATGCCGTCCAGGCCTACGGCGGAAAAGCCCACGCGGTAGATCCGGTCGTGCGCAATCTGGATGATGCGATCCCTTGATGTTCCCGCCATGACTCGCCCGCCTTGATCCTACGTGCTTGGCGCGATCGCCCGATCCGACCCGGCGTCTTTTATCCCCATGGGCGGGTTTACTTCAAGTCAACCCCACGCGGACTGACAGTCAACTCCCGCACGGCTCAAAACAGCGCATCTATTAGGGCAGGAGCCGCCAGCGGGCCGGCAAAGAACGAAATCGAACGCAAAGGAGCAGTAACCATGCAGGCAACACAAGAAAAAGTGAACGGGATCGACACGCAGGCGCTGCAGAGAATGGCGGAGGACGTGTCCGCCAAGCCCCAGTGCGGGCTGGCGAAGTTCCAGGTGAGCACGCGCTGGAAGGGCGGCACGCAGTCCGAGACCCGCGTGGAGGCGTGGGAACTGGGGGGCAGGCGGCTGCGGCGGAACTTCGCCATCTGCACCGACGAGCCCACCGAGCTGCTCGGGCAGGCGGTGGCCCCTAACCCCCAGGAGGTACTCATGGCCGGGCTCAACGCCTGCATGATGGTGGGCTACGTGGCCGGCTGTGCCGTCCGCGGCATCGAGCTGGGGTCGATCACCATCGAGACGGAAGGGGAGCTGGACCTCCGCGGGTTCCTGGGCCTGGATAAGTCCGTGCCTCCGGGCTACGAAGAAATCCGCTACACGGTGCACCTCAAGGGCAACGGGACGCCCCAGCAGTTCGAGGAGGTTCATCAAACGGTCATGGCCACCTCGCCGAACTTCTGGAACATCTCCAGGCCCATCCGCATGAAGCCCCGCCTGATCGTGGAGTGATGCAATCCGGGCGGCGCTGCCCGCGGCCGCTCCCTGGGCTCACACGCTCAGCCCGGGGAGCGTGCCTTTCATCCTACGCCCTTCCCCTTTCGGAGCCACATGCAACATCGGCGCCGCGCCGTGTGATCACTTCGCAGCCGACGAGGCCCGCCGCGCTCGCCCGATGGGGATCAGCATGGGCGTGCGGCGGCGATAGTCGCGATAGGCCTCGCCCAAGAGGGCCACCAGGTCCCGCTCTTCGATCTGGATGGCCACGAGGATGTAGGCCGTGGTCACGATGGCGAAGAGCAGATGCCCCTGGGTCATGGTGGGGGCGGACCAGAAGGCGACGATGAAGCCGACCATCAGGGGGTGACGCACGACGCGGTACACCGAGCGCTCCATGAACGGTGGCGGGCGATATTCGATCCAGCGGTAGTAGAACCACACCTGCCGCAGGCCGAAGAGATCGAAGTGATCGATGACGAACGTGGCATAGAGAACGAGGATCCATCCGCCGAAGGACATGCCGTACAGTACGCCGCGCAGGGCTGGCGTTTGGACCTCCCAGACGATGGTCGGCATTGGCCGCCACTGCCACATGAGCAGGGCCAGAATCGCGGTCGCAAACAGCACGAACGTGGAGCGCTCGATGGGCCGCGGCACAAACCGGCACCACCACTCCTTGAACTGCGGCCGGGCCATGACGCTGTGCTGGATGCCGAACAGCCCCAGCAGCACGACGTTGACCAGAATCGCCCGCTGCGCGCTCACGACCGCCCCGTCGTCAATCCCCTTGGGAACAACCATGTTCTCCACGAATCCGATGGCGTAGCAGAAGGTCACCAAGAAGAACAGGTAGGCGACAACCCCGTAGATCAGCGCCGCGGTGCGAGGCATGGCAAGTCCCTCCGGCGAGATGATCCGAAGGATCAGGATCGAGAAATCGGAGCCCGTAACCGAGTGGGATCCTCCGCCCGCGCCAGAACACTGTCAAGATTGCCGGGCTAACGAACTGTTCAGGCCTATTGAGGATGTGTTCTCTTGGGAGCGCAGTTGGGGCAGTCGGGTTGACCGCAGTCCCAGTTCTTCAGCTTCCCCCACTTCTGCCAACCTTCCAGGCCCCCGACGATTGCCAAGAGCAGAATCAATGCGACCTTGACCCGGCCTTTCGCGGTCCGCAGGTCGAGCTGGTGGACTTTCACAGAGTACTTACTGGAAGGCGCCAGCTCTACGCCGCAGGATGGGCAGTCGGTGAACTGCTGCCCGGCAAAGTCGCATCCACAATCGGGACATGTAGAGGAAAGCATGCGCTCTACCCTGGTCTGTACCGCACTACGGTAAACCGGCGCGTATAGCAGGAATACCCCCGCGGTCATGCTCCCAGAAAGGACGACTACCGGGAAAAGAGTAGCCATGTCACCCAATCGCGCCTGCAAAGACTCCTGAAAAAGGATGACAGCAACACAACCGGGCAGGACCACGGCGAGGAGATAGAGGTGAGTTCTCCATGACGATAGGCACGTGCCGTGGCTTCACGCATGACTCGCTGCTTAAGATCACGGTCTTCAACGCTGCGGACCCAGGGGTTCCAGCGCACGACTCGGAAACTCAACCAAAGTAGCACCGCCGTCCACGCCCCGATGTATACAAGGATCAGCGTCACCACGAGAGAGCCATCGCTGCTGTCGGCGGCGTTCATGGAGTCTTGCGCTTTCGTGTCCGTCTGGCCTTGGTCGGCTTCCCGTTGATCGGCTCGATGCTGGTCACGTGCATTATCGCGCATCCACGACATCAAGGGCAACGCCCTCTTCATCGGGGTGCGGGATGCCCACGTAGATCATGTTGGGCGTGAGGAGGCACATATCGGGGTAGCGAACGTCGAGAGTATGACCGTCCGACAGCCAAATCCGAAACGGCCTGAACGGCTGGCGCACCAGATGCTTGCGAATGCTAGTCGCAGTCATCATGGGAATCACTCCATCAGCTTATTATTATACGACGCGCCTCCACCTCTTGCCAGCAATTGCCCTGGGCCCTTCCCGGCTAGATCAATCGGCAATCGACAGTTTAGAGAGCCCCGACACCCGTGATCTCCCGGCCGACGATGAGCTGGTGGATGGTTTCGGTGCC
Source organism: Phycisphaera mikurensis (assembly GCA_005240095.1). Classification (GTDB taxonomy): domain Bacteria; phylum Planctomycetota; class Phycisphaerae; order UBA1845; family UBA1845; genus SBAX01. The sequence continues at coordinate 26,159 of SBAX01000279.1, read as the reverse complement.
TTCGTAGGTGATGACGCTTTCGAGGTTGAGCATGTGGCGGACGGGGGAGCATTCCACGGTGATGCCGCCGGCGCCGAGGATGTCGCGGGCTTCGCGGGCGATGTCCAGCCCTAAGCGTACGTTGTTCCACTTGGCCAGCGAGACCTGCGTGTGGTGCATGGTGCCCTGGTCCTTGAGGCGGCCGAGCTGAAGTGCCAGAAGCTGGCCCAGGGTGATGCGGCGGAGAATGTCGGCGAGGCGAATCTGCATGTGCTGCTTGTTGATGAGCGGGGCGCCGAAGAGCACCCGCTGGCGGCAGAACTCCAGGGCCTCGCGATAGCAGGCCATGGCCGCACCCACGCCGCCCCAGGCGATGCCGTAGCGGGCCTGCGTCAGGCAGCTTAAGGGAGCAATGAGCCCTTCCGCCTTTGGCAGGCGGTTCGACTCCGGCACACGGCAGTTGTCAAAAAAAAGCTCGCTGGTAACAGACGCCCGCAGCGAGAACTTGTGGGGGATGTCCCGAGTGGTGTAGCCAGGCGTGCCCTTCTCCACCAGGAACCCGCGGATGCCATTGTCGGTATTGGCCCACACCACGGCCACGTCGGCGACGCTGCCGTTGGTGATCCACATCTTCGCCCCGCTGATCACCCAGTCGCCGCCCTTCTTGGCAGCGAAGGTCTTCATGTTGCCGGGGTCGCTGCCGCCGTCGGGTTCGGTGAGGCCAAAGCACCCGATAGCCTTGGCCCTGGCCATTTGCGGCAGCCAGCGGCTCTTCTGCTCATCGGAGCCGTAGGTGTGGATCGGGTACATGCACAGGCCGCTCTGCACGGAGGCGAAACTCCGCAGCCCACTGTCGCCGCGCTCCAGCTCCTGCATGATCAGCCCGTAGGCCACGTTGTTGAGCCCGGCGCAGCCGTAGTCGTGGAGGGTGGGCCCGAACAAGCCCAGCTCGGCCATCTCCGGGATCAGTTCCTTCGGAAAACGCTCATGCTCGAAGCAGTCGGCGATGATGGGCAGCACACGATCGTCCACGAACCGCCCGACGGTGTCGCGGACCTGGCGCTCTTCCTCGGTAAGAAGCGAGTCGACGTTGTAAAAATCCGGCGTCTTGCTATCGGGCACGGCCAACCTCCCTTGCTCAAAACCGCCATGCTAGCGGACAGCTCTTGCACCCGTCAAAATCCAGTAGGCGCGGTGTGGGCGGCTAAGCCTGACCAGGCACGATTTTCTCAAGCTGTTCAACGAGCTTGGGGAGGTCCCCCTGCACGGTGTCCCAGACGATCACCAAGTCGATTTCGTCGTAGTCGTGAATCATGACATTCCGCATGGCGATCATGCTCTGCCATGCGATGTCCGGCCAGCGCTCTCGCGTCCCCTTCGAGACGCGGCGCGCCGCCTCGCCGATTACCGCGAGTCGGCGAATGATCGAGTCTTGTAGCTGGAAATCCCGCCTGAATTCCTCCTCGCTCTTTCCTTGGATGTAGTGAAGGGCGAGTCGGGCCGAGTCGAGGATATCAAGCAGGTAGGTGTCGTCAGGCGACATGGATCGTCTCGGCCGTGGAGAGGATCGCCTGGCGGCGGAGATAGTTGCGACTGGACTCTATCGCCCGCTTGCTGACCAGATCGACGTCGCGACCAAAGATCAGCGACAATTCCGATCTCATCTGCGCAAAGTGAAAGAGTGTCCATCGCGCATCGGGCGCAAATGTGACCAGAACATCTACGTCGCTGGCTTGACTGAAGTCCGGTCGCAGGACCGAACCGAACAGGGCAACCTCCGTGACTTTCCATCGTTTGCAAAAGTCCTGGAGCTGCTCTTTCGGAATGGAGATCTTCGCCGCAACCATAGCCTGTTCTCGAACGCCCAACCTCGCATCCTATCAGAACGAAGCCTCCGGCAATAGCGGACCTCCGCTCACCGGCCTCAGCCGCCGCGCATGTCTTTCGTGTACTCCTCCATGGTCCCCAGGCCGACGTGCCTGCGGCGTTCGTCAACGCGCTCGGGATCTTCGATGGGCTTGGGCACGAGGAGGCCGTTCACGGTGTGGAACTGCGTGCCGTAGACCTGCGGGCGGCCCTGATTGACCCGCACGCGATCGGTCAGGTAGGCCACGTCCTTGGCCGCCACTTCGCCCTCGCGCAGGGCCTGCTCCATCAGCTTCAGGCATTGCTCCTGAAACTTGGGATCGAGATCGGCGTGCTGCACGAGCAGCCAGGCCGCAAGAGCGCCGTCTTCGCCGACGATGCTCTTTCCCGGCCACCCGACGTCCTCGACGATTTCCTTCAACCGCGCCGTATGCTGCATATCCAGGGCGTTCATCTTCCAAACCAGCCGAACATTGCTCGCATTCTGACCGCTCAGTTGATTGCGCAGCTCCTGATCCGCCGCCATCATCTTCAGCAGCTCGTCCCGAAGCTCTGCCTGAAAGGCCACCGGCCCAGGCTTGTCTTCCTGTTGTGACACGACTCTCGGCTGCGCTGCGCAGCCGATGGCGCCAAACAAGATGATCACGCCGATCGATCGGTGGCAGGCGTGCATGGCTACGTTGCTCCGTTCGGGTAAGTCATCCCCGTTCCGCCACGGCGCGGGCCAGTTTGCGAAAGTCGGGGCGGACGGCGCGGGGCAGTTTGGAGGCAAAGGCGGGCGTCAGACCTTGGGTGCGGATCAGGCCGATGACGTCGGCCAAGTCGATGGCTCGCAGCATATCGCGCGTGCCTGAGGACAGCTTCATGGCGATCAAATCCGGCAACGAAACGGTTTGAACATCCTCGATTTCGACAAAGTCGGCCGGGGCCGTGCGCACTTGTTTGGCGGTCAAGACATGCACTGGAACGCCATTCTTACGAAACTCGGTCGACGAGCGCTGCGGCCTGAAGCCGTCGGATCTCAACGCCGCCGCCACATCTGGAATCGCGCTGCGCGAGAAGACGTCCACATCCACCGTCGTCCGCACGTAGCCATGCAGCACCACGGCCACGCCGCCGATGATCGCGCCGTCCAAGTCCGCCTCGCGCAGAATCTCCGTGATCTCGCGGGCCACTTCCAGAATGTCGCCACGCTTTTGCAAGAGAAGCAGGGCCTCGCTGCGTAAGGATCGAATCATGGTTGCCGAGGGGATGATAGTGCCGCGGGATGTGGGCGGGCAACTTGTGCGTGTCGTCCAACCCTCACCCCAACCCCCTCCCTTGAAGGGAGAGGGGGTCATTAGAACTTGGTCTAGGTGCTGTCCGGCGGAGTTCCGATGCGGACGTAGCCGTCGAAGACGGCGCCCTGCTCGACGACGAGGACGGGCGCTTCCAGCTCGCCCTTGAAGGAGCCGTTCTTCTTGATCTGCACCTGTCCGCGGGCGGTGACACTGCCTTGCACCTTGCCCTTGACGGTGAGGTTGCCGGCGCGGATGGGCGCCACCACGTGGCCCTTCTTCTCCACGACCACGTCGCCGCAGGTGAAGAACTCCCGCACCGCGTAGTAGCCGTCGATCTTGTAGTCTTCGAGGATGAGCCGCTTCTTGCAGTGCGGGCAGAACACCGACATGGCCCGCTGCGACACCACCACCTCCTTGCGGCAGTAGGTGCAGGCCACATGTCGGCTGGCGGCCCCAGGTTCAGTCAACGTCAAGGACATCGCAGGCTCCGCCCGCAGTCATTCCGTCAGGGCGCGAATCGTTGCCCTCAAAGGAGGACCCCTCCTAAGGTCAGCGCCCATGAGAGTATCGGGTGCCGCAAAGCAGCGTCTTGATTCCACAGCGCGTGGCCGCTAAGGAGGCGGCGCAAGTAAGCCTACTTCTTCACCGTCGCCGCGGCCGGTTCGCCGGGCTTCGCAGGAGTCACGAACTGCGCCGGACGTGATACGGGTTTGGCATCGAGCGTCGGCTTGGCCTGTCCATTCGTCCCCACCACGCATCGGCCCACCAGCACCGCGCCTTCAGCCACTTCCAGACGCTGGGTCTGCAAGTCGCCCTCGAGGCGCGCCGACGCCGACAATTGCACCTTGGTGTGGGCGTTGACGTTACCCTTAAGCTGACCGTCCACGCGCACGGTGCCGGCCTTTACGTCGCCGGTGAGCGTCGCGCCATCGGCGACGACGAGCTGGCCCTCGCTGGTGATCTCGCCTTCGAACTTGCCCAGCAGCCGAACGCCCTTCTCGAAGGAAAGCTGGCCCTTGAACACTGCATCCGCGCCGAGAGTGGTCGGGAATTCATTGGTGGAGTCCGCCATGGATGAACCCTCCTGGTTTTCTAGGGAGTGTCGTTTCAAATGCCTCCATGCACGCCGGGAGGCGCCTTCAGGGGAAGTATACCGCAACTCGCCCCGCGTTCCAAACCCCTACAAATGTAGGACAACGAGGACCGCGTTCGCCGCACCGTCAGCTTCCTTTGCGTTTCAGCTCGAATACCCCGTTGGGCTGGTTCAGATACGCGGTCATCCCCCCGTTTGCGTCGCTGGCGAAGCGGACGGAATAACCGGTGATGCCCTTCAGGTTGAACTCATCGTTGCGGTCGGCGGTCAGCTCGTACAGGGGCTGGCCCGGCACGGTTAGAGTGAGGATCTTCCCTTGCAGAGCGAACCTGATCTCCTGGCCGGCCATCTCGTATACGCCGGTGAACTTCGCCAGGTACGCCGGGTCCGAAAGCTTCGAGTCCGGGCGCTTGTGAAAAACGATCTCCTCCACCGCAGGCTCCAGCGGCACGGCCACACGATCTACATCGCCCTTCAAGTTTGACAGGAACTGGATGCGCAGATTCTCAAACGTGTGATCATCCGGGTTCTCCAGCCCGTTGAAGACCTCGTAGTGCCAGTGCTCGAACGGCGTAACGATGTTGTTGAAGGTCCCCGCGAGGCGTTCGCCATCCACTTCCACCTCGAACACACCATATCCGGGGTGTTCGTACTCGCCGGCATACTCCTCCAAGGGGTGGCCAGGCTTGGTGTCGGGCTTGCGGAGCATGTCTTTCTTGGTTTCGGCCTCCTTGGTCGCATCCTTCCCGAGGTTCCATTTCGCAAGTGCCTTGCCGTTCCAGTCCCTCGGCTCCAAGCCCAGCACCCGGTCGGCCGCGTGGCGGGTCATCAGGCCGGGAAGCGAGGATCCATTCATGTTCGCGAATGCCACAATCCCCAGCCCGTCATTGGGGAAGAAGGAGACGAGGGCGATGAACCCGTCGATCGCCCCGCCGTGGTGCACCCAGTAGTGGCCCCGGTAGGTCTGGACAAACCAGCCCATGCCGTAACTGGACGGGGAAATGTCCGGTTCTTCCGGGTTCGGCAAGGTTGGGATGGCCACGTGGGGCATGTGCATGTCCGCCAGCGTGGCCTCCTGAATGATCTTCTTGCCACCAACCTTACCCTTGTTCAAGTGCAGAAGGACCCACTTGGTCATGTCCTCGATATTGGAGTTGATCGAGCCGGCCGGGCCGACGTTGTCGATGTTCCGGAAGGCCATCTTCCGCAACGTATCATCTTTCAGCTCATAAGGTTGCGCGAAATTCGGCGACGCCTGCGAATCCCTTACGGAGAAGTTGGTGGAGGTCATCCCCAACGGCTTGAACACGCGATCGCGAATGGAATCCTCCCATTCCCGGCCGTCAAGCTGGGCAACCAGGTAGCCGGCGGTGAGAAACATCATGTTGTTGTACTGGAACTTCTCGCGAAGCTGCTTGTTGGGCTCGTAGTACGGCAGGCGGTCAACCATCTCCTTTCGAGTAAGGGCGGTGTTGTTGTACCAGGCCAGGTCATGCCTCGGCAGGCCGGAGCGGTGGGTGACAAGGTCCCGCGGGGTGATGTGCCCGGCAGCGTAGTCGTCGTAGAGACTGAATCCCGGCAGGTAGTTGACCACCGGCTTGTCCCATTCCAGCTTACCCTCGTCCACTTGTGTGCCGAGGGCGAAGGATGTGAAGGCCTTGGTGGCCGAGCCGATGGCGAAGAGCGTCTTGTTCGTCACCGGCAGGTCCTTCTCCTTGTCGCGCTTGCCGAATCCCTCGGCAAAGACAACCTCGCCATCCACCACGATGCCCATGGCGAAGCCGGGCACCTGCCAATCGACGAGGGCCTGGATGACGAAATCACTGAAGCCGGCCAGGGCTTCCTTCGCGTTCGTCCCGGCCTTTACGGCGCGTTCGAGCTTGAAAGGCAGCGTCGCAGCCCCCTGAGTGAAGTCGCCGGTGATCGACGCGCCGTCGGCGGCGAGCTTGCCCGAGAACTTGGGGCTCCCCGGGATACCGGGGATGGCAAAAGTGATGCTGGTCCCGTCGATGACCACGTCGGCGAGGCCCAAGTCCTTGGCCCCTTGGGCGGGGATGGAGATGTCGCCCTCCCAGGCGCCCGGCTTGCCGCGAAGGTCTACGTCAATCGTCAGCGGTGAGCCGGGGACCTCAATCGACCCCGCCCAATGCCCGGACGGATCTGGCGGGCCCGCGTGGACCACGGCAGGCAAGACGACCGGCCAAAGTCCCAGGACCACTCGGACGAACCGAATTCTGTGTGTCTTCCTCATGGTTGTGCTCCCAATGCTCGTCCCTCACCGTGCTGCGGTGCTCGGCGACCGGAAGGGGCAGCGTCGCTTTCGCTCCTCCAGTTTACTCCCTGGATGGACTTGCTCCGCCTGTCGAATCCTGTAGGGATACGGCGTGGTCGTCAGAGCCCCCTTGCTACGCCATGAGCCAGTTGATGGCCTGGATCATAGCAGGGAGGCGGACGGGGGATTGAAGCAGGGCATGGCGGCGGGACTTGAGCCAGGAGTGCTCGGCGTCCGCCCGGCCCTTGTCCCAGACGAACAGGACGGGAAGCTTGCTCACCCCACGATCTTTTTCCAGGGCCTCGAACTGGGCTTGGACCGCGCCCTGCTCGCGAGCGTCGCGGGCGTAGAGCACGCCCAAGTTTGGGGACTCCCCGTCGTCGGCGGGCGCCAGCCGCTGGCAGGCGATACGCATGGGGTTGGTGCGCGGCTCGATATCCGCATGCAGCGGGCGAAGCTCCTGCTTGAATTGACTGCGGATGTTTTCAAGGTAGTCGGGCCAGTTCTCCAACTGCCCGCGGCTCATAAGCGTGAAACGCAAGTCCAGGGCCTGGCTGGGCACGTCGCGGATCACGTTGTCTACGATCTGAGGAGTCAGGCGTAGAGGCTCAAGCAGATCATCGAGGGGGTAGATCACGTCGTTGCCGCTGCTCCCCATGAGTAGGGCGTGAGCGATGCGGTCGGCGAGGGCAACGATGGTGGCCTCCATCGCCACCCGCGGGGCAAGACGTCCGAGCTTGTGCACGGATTGATGATGGTTGACCACCGGGGCGAGGAACTCGCGGGGAAACTGCCAATGCTCCAACGCTCTGGCCAGCACTCCGCAGTGATCGACGAGGAGGAGCTTGGCCTCCACGAGTTCCAGGGGTACGTCGAGTCGCTCGGCTGTTTCCCAGACCTTCTCGTAGGTATCCGCGATCTGGGTGTGCAGGATCAGACGGCCCACGTCGTGAATCATGCCCCACAGGAAATGGTCGTCGGCGTTGCGGCTCTTGCAGCACCGCGCCAACGTAGCCGCGATCAGCCCGCAGGCGATGGAGTGCTCCCAGAATAGTTTCACGTCCAGCCGCGAGCTCTTGTTATTACCCAAGTCGCTGAGTACGCCTAATCCCATGACCAGCTTGCGGACCTGCTGAACTCCTAGCCGCGCCACTGCTCCCTGCAGGGTATCGATATGCCGCCCGCGGGAATACGCCGAACTGTTGGCCACCTTGAGCACACGCAAGGCAAGGGTCTGATCCTGCCCCACGGCCTTGGCCACTTCCTCCCCGCTGCACTGGGCATTGGAGGTTGCCGAAATCACCGCTTGCACCACCGGTGCCAGCGGCTTCATTTCCAGGCCTTCGTTGACCAGGCGCACCAGGTCCTGTTTCTTGATCAGCGGCGTGAGGGCGCTGATGGCCTGCGGCAGGTTGGTCCGCGAGGTTGCCAGTGGGAACGCCCCGGCCGCGCCGCCTCCCTGCGCAACACACGACACATCCACCGTGCCTCCCCTCTTCATAAGGGGGGACGAAGGGGGGTTAGACCCAGGCCGCGATGCTGAGGCGTGGGGCGCCGAAGGCTTCGGTGCGGATCGCGGCGAATCCCCAGTAGGTCTGGACGGTGCCGGCTTGGGCGCGGCGATTTCCGTGACCGCGTGCGTGGGCGCGACGGCGCTGTAGAGCTGGGAATGGACGCTGCGATAGGCGCTCACCACGCGAGGATCGAACTGCGTCCCCACGCAGCGCTCGATTTCGGCGCGAATCTGGTCTTCAGGCATTCCCGGGCGCTGCGGGCGGTCGTTGGCCATGGACTCAGCCGCGTCTACCAAGGCCACGATTGATGCCGCCAAGGGGATGGTGTCGCCGGTGAGGCCGTGCGGTCCGCGCCCGTCAGGTCGCTCATGGTGCCACCAGATGGCCTCGATGGCGTCATAGAAGTCCGCGAAAAGATGGTGCACCAGGCGACCGCCGATGTCCGTGTGGCAGTCGATCAGCGTCTTCTCATCCGCCGTCAACGGTCCGGGCTTGAGCAGTACGGTGTCGGCAATACCCAGCAGCCCGATATCGTGAAAACGGGCCGCCAGCGACAGAGCATAACGCTCGTCGGGTTTGAGCTGCATGGCATCGGCCATGACCCGGCAGCCGTCGTCGATCCGCGCCGCCCGCCCCCGCAGGTACGGCAGGCGCATCTCCAGCAAGCCGAGCAGGGTTGAAAAGAGCTGATCCGCCCGCCGGCGAGTCCGTGGATCCCGCCAGCTGTCCACGATCGTGGTCATTGCTTCGTCCGATAGGCTTTAGCGGCCACCCAAGGTGCCTTCGTCTTCATCGACCGTCGGTCCGCGCGGATCAACCAGGACGAGCCCGGAAGCGAGCGCCCCTGCGACTTAGAGTTTCGATAGGAACGCTTGAAGTTACCGGGCTTGCCTGGGCGACGACGCTCGCGTGGTGGTGCCCGACGCCGCGGGGAAAGTGGGCGGTGCGTAAGTAATTGCGCGACAAAGAGTTAGAGGCACATGGCGCTGCTGCACCGTCTGGACTATGACCACTACCACCAGGACCAGAACTCGACGCGGACGTAGCCCGTGATGCGCCGAGTGAGGACGTCGAGCAGGCGGCGCTGGCCGCATTGGATCTTGCAGTAGCCGGTCATCTCCGGCTTGAGCAATTGCTCGGGGTTGTTGAACTCGGCGTGTACCAGCACGGCGCGTCCGGCGATGAGCTCATCCCGCGGCGAGGCGATGGGGGCGATGGAGCGGATGGTTCCCTCGAAGCCGCGGTGGGGAAACGCCCGTACCTTCAGGTACACCGGTTGACCGACGGCCACGTCCGCCATCTCCTTTTCCGGGACGGCGATCTCGGCGCGAATGCGGGACACGTCGTGCACCGTGGCGATCAAGTCTCCGCGGTCCACGCGCCGACCGACCGTCTCCGACAGCTTGGGCGTCGCAACCACCCCGCCGATGGGGCTGATGATCACCAGGCGATCAATCTGCTGGAGGCAATAGTCGCGCTGGGCCTCAAGGCGACCGAGCTCGGCCGCGGCGGCCTCCACCAGCTCCGGGCGGAAGCCCGCCAGCAGAAGGGCTAGGCGGCTCTGGGCCTCGTTGTGCTCCATCTCCGCCACGACTGCGGCCTCGCGATATTCCGTCAGATCGTCGGCGGAGACGACTCGCACATCGGCCTGCGCCTCGGCCAGTTCTTTCTCCCGCAGGGCAACCAGCGATACGGCATCGTGCAGCTCTTTGGAAGTGCCCGCCCCGTCGGTAACCAGTTGCTGAACGCGGGAGAGCTCCACCTGGGCAGCGTGGAGCTGAGCCTCGGCCTTCTCGACGGACGTGCGCGTCCGGCCTACGCGTTCGCCCTGCACGCGAAGGAGAGTGTCGAGCTGATCGCGGGCCCGCTGCCACCGCGCGTTACTGGTGGCCACCTCGCGGCGGGCGAGCTCGATCTCCTCCGGCCGCGGCCCCGTCTGGAGCATCTTGAGCCGCGCGGCCGTGGCGGCCACCTCCGCGCTGACCTTGTCGAGCTCGGAGCGCCAATGCCGATCCGAGAGCTGAGCGATCTCCTGCCCCTGCGAGACCCGATCATCCTCATTGACCAGAACTTTTTCGATGATGCCCTCCACCTCGGCACGGACTTCGGCGTTGCGAATCGGAAGGGCGGTGAACGGGGCCGAGACAGTGAGTTCGACGTGAACGAAGAAGAGGGCTGCTCCGATCAGCGCCAGCAACGCCAGGATCGCCTTCCGCCGTGGGTTTCGCACCCGCCGCGCGCTCGGTGCCAGCGGACCATCCGCCGCCGGCGGCTTGGTCAACCGTGGTCGGCGGAAGAAGGCTACGAGCAGGCCGGTGGTGGCCAGGAAGCCCGCGGCCTGATAGCGCGAGGTCAGAAAGCCGCCCACGCTCCACAGCAAAGCGCCCAGAAAGCAGACCGAAAACGTCCACGCCAGCGTACCGTAAGCGACCAGAATGCGGCGCTGACGCGGCTCGACCTCGGGCAGGCGATCCTCGGTCATACCCATCCATCGGCCAACTGCGGTGCGAACATAGCGAATTGCCCGTCGATTGAGGTTGGGGATGTCCAACCAGTCGCTGAGCAAGTAGTACCCATCGAGCTTGATGAGCGGGTTGAGGTTGAAGAGCGTCTTGATTCCCGAGGTCAGCATGACCACAAGCGCAAACAGGTTCAGCAGCGTATTGGGGTCAGTCACCCACCACATCATCGTGGCCAGGGACCAGAGGAACATCTCGAAGTAGGCACCGGCGAAGGTGACCCAGAGGCGCTTGCGGCGCTCGGGAAAGAGCCAGGCATCGGAGACGTTGCAGTACATGGCCGGCTGGAAAAAGATCAGCATGAATCCCAGTTCGTGCACATGCCCGCCGAAGTGCTTGCAGGTCAGACCGTGGGCGAATTCATGAAGCACGATGACTGCTAGCAGCACCGTCCACGCGAGAATGAAGATATCGGTTCGATAAAGCTGGGGCAGACGTCGCCCGACCGAGCCGTAGTTTGCCAAAGTAACGCCTAGCGCCACGATGATCAGTGCGGCCGAAAGCGCCACGAACGCCGGCGTGAACAGCCAGCGGAACCTGCGGGCCAAGTCATCGAACAGACGATCGGGATCGAAGGCCTTCCAGCGGAGATAGAGGAGGCTTCCGCGAATGCGAGAGCCAGACAGGGCACGATCGGGCACCGACGCAGAATCCTCCAGCAGCCCGAGGCCCTGCAGGTTATTCAGGAAGCCGCGTAGCGTGGCGTCCGAAAGGGCTGCGCCGAACCGCTGCGCGGTGCGCTCGCGGATGTCCTCGAGGGGCGTGGCGCCATCGAGGCGTTCGGCGATGAAACCTTCGGGCTCGCGGAATTGAAAGAATCGCTGTGAGCGCGGGTCCTTCAGCACGTAACCCGCGGAACCGGCGCGATCTTGCCGGCGGATGATGAGATCGCGGCGAAGTTGGGGGCAGTCTTGCCGCACGGTGGCGGACCTTCAAGAAGAAAAAGAAATCAAAACCTTCGATGGCATGGGAGGGACGCGGGCTCCCGCCGAGCCGAGCGCCCGATTGTTATCGTGATCGCTGCGGCTCGGCAGGACCCTCGCCTTCCCATCTTGGACGATCAGCCGCCCTGGTTGCCCGGTTGGCCTTCATATCCCTTCAGGCCGTTCGGCGTGCCGTTGCTTCCGCCGTGCCCGCCCTGATTGCCGGGCTGGCCTTCATAGCCTTGCAGGCCGGGCGAAGTGCTGGGGGCGATGCGCTCTTCCAGCTCCTCAATGCGAAGTTCGATTTCCTTCCGGGGAGTCTCCATCTTGCGCCTCCTTTGAGAAAAGAAGTGTCCTCTCTGTCCTCTCCAATGCGCGATACACGTCCGCGTGTATCGAAAACGACATGCCGCAACGCGCGGCCTGGACAGATCGACGACGGGCTTACCTGGATCCCCCGACCGGAATCCGAAGAGGCCAAGAAGGGTTATACCTTAAGGGAAAACCCGCTGTCAACCGCTTAGTATGGCTTCTAGTCAATACGTCTTGAACTGAAAGTGCTTTATTTCCATATTCTCTCGGCTTAGTCAGACGCCGTAGGCGGTGGGTAGTTGTCGCGTAACCGACACACGGACTACTGACCAGACGAAGGCTACAGCTCGCTCCGACTACCGGCTCAGCTGGACCACCAGTCGCGGGCCGTCCCAGCAGATCGTCCCACGCACGCCCTCGAGCTTGACGCCGGGGAATTCGAGCGGGTCCCACTTCCGGGCCTCGGCCGTGCCCAGCGCTTCGCCGATCGACGCCATTGCCGACGTGGGGTCGGCAGTCAATGGGAAGACAAGCTGTTTGGATTTCTTGTCCTCGAGGGCGGGACGCGACTCGGATTGCGAAATGCGGGCCGAGCCGATCTGAGCGGTCAGCGGAAGCATCCGGTAAATCGTGCGTGAGTCATCCACGGCGAGGATGCCGAAGGGCGTAAAGGACAGCCCCACCCGCGGATTGCCCAGGGCCGAATAGTCCACCACCAGCACGCCGTGCGGGTTCTTCTCGATCTCCTCGAGGATGCGGCTCACGAATCCCTGACCCTCTTGCGCGAGCTGCTCTTTTCGGCGAACGAGTTCTTCGTAACCGGTTCCTGATTTCGCCTGCGCCAGCGCCGCGGTGAGGTCGTTCTCGCTCGCGTTGATGGCGCTTTCCGCCAGGCCGGTGAGGGTCGTCGAAGGCTGGAGGATCTGCTCGTGCCAACCGGTGGTCAGGCGATCCAGGAGCGCGGCGATGGCCATGCCGGAGTAGTACATCCGCATCCGCGCCGGGGCCGCCCCGTAGGGATCGTTGTTGACGTTGACCTCGCCGCGGAGGTTGGCGACGGCTTGGTCGATGAGCCGCTCTCGTTCCGCGGAGAGGTCGGGAAAGCCGCGAAAGCCCTGGGCCAGATACAGTTGTGGATTCGGGGTGCGGCCTTCCAAGACTTGGAGCAACCGGTATTCGACGTACTTTGCCAGACCTTCATTGAACTCCGTCCCGTCCTCGTAGTCGATGGCCTCAGCGGGCATTTCTCTTCGCCGATCCTTGCGGATCGCAAGCCAGCGAACCGCCGCGTTTCGAGCCTCGTCCTTGGTTTTCGCCCGGAGAGCCGCGGCCAGGGCCTCGCCCTCCAGGGCAAAGCCCACGTTGTTGGCCACAGAAAGAACCGGGTATTTGGCCAGGGCCATCTCATTGCCGCCCTTGTTGGGAGCCTTGCGGTGCTGAAAGACGTGGAAGGCCTCGTGGGCAACGAGGGCGAGATGATCATAAGGATTCGGCCGCAGCCGGTCGTAGGTTAGCTCGCGAGCTTTTTCGTCGGCCGGGCGCGGATCGGACAGCAGATAGGACACGTCCTGCTTGCGGCTGGAGAGTGTGTCGGCAATGACCAGCGTCTGTACGCCAAAAACATCCCGCGAGGTGTTCTGCCCGTCGAAGTCGATGATGGTCTTGCCGTCGCGGACGAAGATGGGACCGGCCTGGGACTTCACCGGACCGTCATAGGCCGTGAAGTCGGCGGGCAGCCTGGGATGGTTGATGAGCACGTCCTGCACGCCGGGAAGATAGATCAGGATCGGCGTGTCCGCCGCGTTCCATCCCGGCCATACCGGGTTGTCCGCTTTGGCGATGACGTCCCAGACTTCCCCCGTGGACACGACCATCAAGGGATCGACCTTGAGCTGAACGTCGGACCCCAGGATCGAAGCGGTCATTCCCGCCAGGCACAAAGTGATCATCGAAGTGGTCTCCGCATCGCATTCGGAACGTAGCGTCGGGGCTTGCCCCCGGCGCTTGAATGCGAAAGCGCTGAGGCAGCCAAGCGCTACATGGCGTCGTGTAGCTATCCAGGTCCGTGAACATCACGACGAGCCGGCGTCCTATAGACGTGCGGAGACCGCCTTGCCGGTCAAGGATTTTGCGTAACGGTGTCCAGATTGCTCTTACCGGCTTCGATTGGTGGTTCGGCCGACAGGGGACGAGGCATTTCGGTAGTCAATGGCCGGACGGGCGAGCCGGGAAAGAGAATGCAGTCGGACGCCTCAAAGGGCGTGCCGTCGAGGAGGGGTGACAGCACTACTCATACGGCAGTGGCGCGCCGCCGGCCTGCGAACAGCGGGCCATTCAATGGCCATATGCCTACGCGTTGGGAAGCGCGGAGGCTGAGAGTCCCTGCGAGACGCACCTTATGCCAACGGCTTGCCGCGCATGTCGGCCGGGATGGCCGCGCCGAACTGTCGCAGGATGGTGGGGGTTACATCGTAGAGCGTGGGGCCGTTGACGCGGCCGCGGGGCTCAAGTGATGGGTGACTCAAAATGTACATGCCCTGCTGGGCGTGGTTGGCATCGTCGGGACCGGTGTCGTTCTCGAAGGTGTAGATGCTGTCGGCGCCGACGAGCCCCACGGAGCGCCAGCGAAGGTCGCCAAAGATCACGACGAGATCCGGAGCTACGCCGTTGACCTTGGCATAGATCTTCTCCGGGCGGTAGCACTTGTTGCCCATCAGCCGGCCCTTGTCATCGACGATGGCCTCGATTTTCTCGGCCAGCTCGGTGCGGAAGGACTCGTACTGGTCCGGATGTATTTGTCCCTCCGGCTCGCGGCCCTTCACGTTGATGAACAAGCGGCCGTAGTAGCCGCCGTCGCCCCAGGCCGTGGTCTTCGACCAGTCCACGTCCTTGTAGTCGAACTTCTGTTTGGGCTTGGGCGATGACTTGAAGTGCAGAAAGCCTTCATTCATCAACCACTGATTGAACATGCACCCGCCGACCATGGTCTTACAGCCGTGATCGCTGACGATCCACACGGCCGTCTTGTCCAGGTCCATGCAGGCCAGCGTTTCGCCGATCTCTTTATCGATGTACTTGTAGTACTCGAAGATCGCGTTCTGGAACGGATTGCCGGGCACGTGGGCGTGGTGCGAGGGGTCCATGCAGCTCCAGAAGCCGTGATGGATGCGGTCCACGCCCATCTCCACGCTCCAGAACAAGTCCCACGGTTTGGTCTTGAGCAGGTGGCGGATGACCTTGTAGCGTTTCTCGGTCATGACGTAGATCTGGTCGAGAAGCCATTTCTTGTCGTCGGTGCGGAAGCCCTTCACATCCACCATGTACTCGCCGACGAGGTCGTTGACCTCCTTGCGCAGAGTGACGGGGTGCGTCCATTGAATCTTGGGATCGGTGGTGTCGGGCGTAAGGAAGCTGGTAATCATGCAGCCGTTGATGGGTCGCGTGATGGGATAGGTGCCGGGAACGCCGACGACGATGGAGTGCTTCCCGGCAGCGGAGAGGATGTCCCAGATCCGCGGCTCCTTGACCGCCAAGGACGTGGCGATGGAAAGCTTGTCGTAGCTGTGGTCGGCGCGGTTGCGGAAGCCGTAGATGCCCAGCGTTCCGGGGTCCTTGCTCGAAGCCATGCAGCTCCACGCCGGCACGGTGATGGGCGGCATGCAACTGGTCAGCTCACCGTAGGTGCCGCCGGTCATGAGCCGCTTGATGTTCGGCAGGTGATCGATCCATTTGTCGAAAACCAGCGAGGGCTCGGCACAATCCAGGCCGATGACGGCAACTTTCTCGATCCGTTTCATGTCCACCCCATGCAATCGCTCGTTCAATGCGAACCAGAAAGACGATTGTCGGGCCTTTTCATTTCCTGTCTAGTTGCGATCAGTCGCCTCAACCCCCTGTGGTCCCCCTTGGTAAGGGGGACGGCCGGCGGCGCAGGTGATCTCCGGTTGCAAGGGTGTCCCTGTGCGGACACCATGGCCTCGATGGCGAACCGACGCGATCGACCTCGGCCACGAGTTGCGCCCAGACAGGCCGGCGCCGCGGAGGCGCCGGCCGGCGCCGTGTCCCCGTGGGTTCAGCTGCGATCGGCGTCCGGCCATCCGTTCATCTACGCCCGGATGATCCGCACCGCCGACGCCCTGGCGCGACCGGGCGATATCGTCAACATCTATGACAGATCAGGGGCGCTCTTCGGACGGGGGCTGTACAACCCCGACTCGATGATCGTCCTCCGCGTGCTGGCCTACGGTGACGAACCGATCGATGACGCGTTCTGGCGGCGAAAGCTGTCCGAGGCCCTGGCCTTGCGTCGCCGACTGTGTCTGGACGAAGTCACTGACGCCTATCGGCTCGTGCACGCGGAGGGTGACGGCCTCAGCGGGCTGATCGTGGAGCGCTATGCCGATTGCCTGGTGCTGGAGGTTTTTTCCCTGGGCATGTATCAGCGGGCGGCGGCGCTGGCGGCGAAGATGAGCGAGCTTCTGGGCACGCCGAGCAGCCTGGATCGACCGGCGCGGGCCGGGGCGGGATGGCGGGTGGTGGTCCGGGTGGATGAAGCGGTCGAACGCATGGAAGGATTCCGCGCCGACCATCCCGAGTCGAGCGAGGTCAGGGAGCTGACGATTCGGGAGCACGGGGTTCGATATCGGGTTGACGTGACCGGCGGACATAAGACCGGGTTCTTTTGCGATCAGCGGGACAATCGGCGGCGTTTTGCGGAGCTGTGTCGCGATGCACAAGTGTTGGACCTGTGCTGCTACACCGGCGGCTTCTCGCTATGCGCCAAGCTGCTGGGCGAAGCAGCAGACGTCACGGCCGTGGACCTGGATGAAGGGGCCTTGGCGGTGGCTCGCGAAAACGCCAATCTCAATCAGACTCGAATCAGCTTCGTGCATGCCGATGCGTTCATCTACCTGCGGCAGATGATCGCCAATGCCCGCCAGTTCGGCACGGTGGTGCTCGATCCTCCCAAGCTGGCCCATACGCGAAACGATATCGAGGACGCCCTGCGGAAGTACCACGACCTCAACTACCTTGCGCTTCAGGTCGTCCGCCCCGGCGGCCTGTTTGTCACCTGCAGTTGCAGCGGGCTGGTTTCCGGCGATGTTTTCCTGGAAACCGTGCATCGCGCCGCCCGCCGCCTGCGGCGGCCGCTGCAATTGCTGGACCGCACCGGGGCGGGACCCGATCATCCGGTGATGCTCAACTGCCCGGAATCGGCCTACTTGAAAGTGCTCTGGCTGCGAGTGGCAGAACGAATGAGCGGTAGCGATTAGCGTGGCCGAATGGCGCAAGCGTACGATGTGATCGTCATTGGCGTCGGGGCGATGGGCGGCAGCGCCGTGTGGCATCTTGCGCGGCGCGGGGTCCGCGTTCTGGGGATCGAGCAGTTCGACATCGGGCACGATCGCGGGAGTTCCCACGGGGCCACAAGGCTGATCCGCCGGGCCTACTTCGAGCATCCCGACTACGTCCCCCTCGTGGATCGCGCCTACGCCCTGTGGGAAGAGTTGGAGAGGGCCTGCTCGCGTAAGCTCCTGCATCGCTGCGGATTAATGCTCGCCGGGAAACCCGACGGCCCGATGATCGCCGGGGTCGAACGCGCCGCGAGGGAGCACAAGCTGGCCATCGAGTCCGTTCCACCCGCGGAATGGGCGGGCCGCCTTCCGGTCTTTCGTATTGATCCCGCCATGCGCGTGCTGTTCGAGGCCGATGCGGGCTTCCTGGAAGTGGAGAACTGTGTACGCGCCCACGTGCAACTCGCTCGAGAGCGCGGCGCGACGGTGCTCACCGGGCAGCGCGTGCTGGACTGGTCGGCCGAGGGCGGCGTGCGGGTGACGACCGGCGACGGGACGTTTTGCGCGAAGCACCTGATCCTGTGCGGCGGGGCGTGGATGGGCCAGTTGCTTCAAGCCATGAACCTGCCGCTGGCCATCCGGCGGAAGGTCGTAGTGTGGTTCGCCGCGCAGGACGAACGGTTCGCTCATGCCAAGGGCTGTCCGGTCTTCGGGTTTGAAACCGATGACCGTGGCTTCTACTACGGCTTTCCGGCCATCGACGCGCTGGGCGTGAAGGTCAGCGATCATGCCGGGGGCGAGCATACCGCCACGGCCGACATTCTCGACCGCGAAGTTCGTCCCGAGGATGAGGCCCCCCTTCGCCGCTTCGTGGAGCGGTACACGCCTTCCCTGGGACGCAGCGTCACCAAACGCTCGGTCTGCATGTACACCATGACCCCTGATGAGCATTTCATTCTCGACCGGCATCCGCAGCATCCCAACGTGTTTTTGGCCTGCGGGTTCTCCGGGCACGGCTTCAAGTTCGCCCCGGTCATCGGGCAGACCATCGCCGACTGGATCACCGAAGGATGCACAAATCATCCGGTGGACTTCCTCCGCCTGCGTCGGGCGAGCCTACAATAAGGCGGGTCGGAAATCGCCGGCGCTTGGGCCGCCGGCATGGACTTGACACGTGGATTCCGCCGCCGCGAGCATTGTGCTCACGCTGGCGATCATGTTCCTGTGGACAATGATCGCCTGCGCATGCTGTGGGAGGGAGCTGGTCCGCGCCGCCCATCGCCGCAGCCGGGGGCGTTGCGCCGCCTGCGGCTACGACCTGTTCGCCAACACCACCGGAACGTGCCCGGAGTGCGGAAGCGCAGCAGCTACGCCGCGGGCTCTCTTGATTCCTCTGCGGGTGTTACCTTCAAAAGGAGCCGCGTGATCCGCCTTGGCTCTGCGGCGAGCACCTTGATCCCGATGTTCTCGAAATCGCAGGCTTCGCCGGCCTTGGGTATCTTTCCCATGGTACTGAAGACGAAGCCCCCGATGGTTTCGTAGTCGCGGTTGTCGGGCAGGGCGAGGTTCAACTGATCGTTGAGTTCATCGATGCGCATCCGCGCATCCACCTCGTACGTGGAGTCGTCGATGCGCCTCAGGGACGCGGGTTCCGCCGGTTCGTACTCGTCGGCGATATCGCCCACCAGCTCCTCGAGAATGTCCTCGATGGTCACTAGACCCGCGGTGCCGCCGTATTCGTCGAGCACGATGGCGATGTGGACCTTTTCCTTCTGAAAGTCGCGCAGCAGGTCGCGGACGAGCTTGGACTCGGGGATGAACAGGGCCTTGCGCATCACGTCGCGAAGGTCGAAAGACGCGCCTTCGCGCATGCCCAGGATGTCCTTGGCGTATAGCACGCCGAGGATGGTGTCGATGGTGCCGTCGTACACGGGGATGCGGGAGTGACCCTGGTTGCGGATGCCCTCGAGCACGGCGGGCAGGGCGGCGTCCGCGGGCAGGGCCACGACGTCGGTGCGCGGGGTCATGATCTCCACGACACGCTTGTCTCCCAGTTCGATGACCGACTCGATCATCTCTTTTTCCTGCTCGTCCACCGCCCCGTGGAGCTCGCCTTCGCTGACGGCATTGAGGATTTCCTGCTCCAGCTCGTCGGCGAAGGTTTTCTGATCTCGCGGAGGTGCGCCCACCAGGCGCCGCACGACGGGATCGAAAAGCTCCAGAAACCACACCAGCGGGTAGCAGAGGATCCTCAGGCCATCGAGCAGCGGCAGGAGTCGTACGACGAGCCAATCGCCGGTGTACTCCGCCGAGGCGTAAGGGATGGCTACACCGAAAATCAGGAGGAACATCCAGGCTACCAGGCAACCCGCGGTCATGCGGCTGAAGTGCGCGGCCTCGTCGCCGCTCGGAACCCGATAGAGAACGAAGTAGTAGAGCACGCTGACGAACAGGGCGAGCACGGCCGCCGAGCGCAGGGCGGCGGTGGCCAGCAGATACTGACTGCGGCGGGTCACGAAGCGCTCGAAGCCTTCAGGCCGGCCGGCGCGCTCGAACTGCTCCGCGAAACGTGCCCGGGACGGAGCGCGCATCGCCAAGTTGAGCGTCGAGAGGAGGAAGACGCCCCCCAGTCCGATCGCAAACAGCCAAATCGTCGCCGTCATGGCTGATGCGCCGCCCGAGAGTGCGGCTCGCCGCGCACGCCGTGCAGTCCCAGTGAGCCGAGGATCTCGTCTTCCCTTCGATACATCCGCGCCGCGGCGCGCCCAGTGCGGTCATCATAACCCAGCAGATGAAGCACCCCGTGCACGGCGTAGAGGGCCAGCTCCGCACTCACCGCCAGCCCGCGCTTCCGCGCTTCACGGTGGGCGGTATCCAGGGAGATGACCAACTCTCCTTCGATGGCGCCGTTGGCGGTGCGGGGATCGCGGAGGTCGAAGCTGAGCACATCCGTGGACCCACGATGGGCAAGGTGTGTGCGGTTCAGCCGTGCGATGAGTGCGTCTCCCACCAGAGCGACGCTAAGCCGCGCGTCTTTGACCTCATGGCGACGCAGAGTCGCAGCGATGGCTTTTCGCAGCAAGGACCGCGCCTGCGCGGGCGGGGTTCGCGCACTGCCAATCATAATCTCGTACGACGTAGGCTTACGCATCGAAGTGCCTCAAGCCCGCGATCAACCGCGCATCCGTGCCGGTTCGACCGACTCCTCACGGGGCTTGCGGGCCTTGGGGTACGCCACCCGGCCATGATAAATGCCGCAGAGGGATTTGACCAGCGACTCCTCCACCAGCCGGATTTCACGCATGGTGATGTCGCAATCGTCGAACTGACCGTCGTTGAGCCGGTCGGTGACGATGCCGTGGACGGCGCTTTCGATGCGCCCCACGGTGGCCTCGGGCAAAGCCCGCACCGCCCCCTCTACTCCGTCGCAGAGCATGAGCACGGCGGACTCCCGCGTCCGCGGGCGGGGGCCAGAGTAGCGGAAGTCCGACTCCGCGACTTCGCGGTCGTGACGTCCACTGGCCACCAGGGGCTGTTTGTCGCTGGCCACGCGATGGAAATAGCGCACCACGGTGGTGCCGTGATGTTCGGCGATGAAATGGTGCAGCACGGGCGGCAACTTGTACTGCCTGGCCAGTTCGAGCCCGTCTTTCACGTGCCCGAGGATGATCAGCAGGCTCATGGTCGGCGCCAGGCTGTCGTGCCGGCTGATGCGGCCTTCCTGGTTTTCGGTGAAGTAGCTGGGGCGATGAATCTTCCCGATGTCGTGGTAGAGAGCGCCCACCTGGGCGAGCAACCCGTTGGCCCCGATGCGCTCGCACGCCGCCTCCGCGAGAGTCCCCAGCACAAGGCTGTGGTTGTACGTTCCAGGGCATTCTCGGGCCAGGAGTTGCAGAAGGGGCCTCGTCGGATCGCGCCATTCCAGCAGGGTCAGCGAGGTGGCTACACCAAAAACTCGTTCGATGAAGGGCAGTGTCCCGGAGACGAGCATCACCGCTCCAACGGCGACAATGCCGGCAAGCATCGAGTGTTGCAGGAGGAACGTGGGCGTCTGGCCTTCCGCCAGCCCCGCACCCAAGGCGGCCAGCATGACCGACGCCGCGGTCACCAGTCCGACCTTGAGCAGCTTGGTGCGGGTGCGAATCTCATCCAACTGGTACACCGTAGCCGAGACACCAAGTAGGAGCATCAGCAGGAAGGGCAGGTTGCTGCGCACGATGGTGGCTGCCAGCACCGCGAGGATGCACATCGCCCCAACCGCAAATCGCCGCGGATACACGATGCTGGTCACGCATGCGGCGACCAAACAAGCCCCGAGCACCAGCTCGGGGTATTGGGGCCAGCGCACGTCCACGAGACGCGCGACCGCCACCGTGGCCAGAACGACAGCGACAAACTCCAGGCCGCGTCCCCGCGTGGCCAGCACGCCGGGCTGGTACAACCGCGTGTAGATCAGGAGTCCCCCCGCCAGCAGGCCGGCCATGGTCACCAGACCGACGCGATGCAGCCAGCGCTGCTGCCGCAGGGCCATGGCTTCGTCGGTATCCTGCTTGAGAAACTCCAGGTAAGCGGCCTGATGGGCCTCCAGGAGTACGTATTCCTCCTCACCGAGCTCGCCGGGGCTGATGAACGGCTTGTCCTTCTCGTAGACGATCTTGGCCGGCGGCGTGGCCTCCTCGGCCTTCTGCATGGCCTCGGCTGTTCGCTCCTGGGAGTACAGAATCGTGGGTTGCTCGCGGAACGCCGCCACAATGATGGCCTCGATCGTGGGCCACAGCTCGTAGGCTCCCGGAATGCTGCGTGCCACGATGGCGGCGCTACCCTGCAGCGCTTTCTCGTTTCCCTGGGGGACCAATTCCGAATGCGGAATCTGCACCGCATTCTCTCCGTCGCGCATGTCGAGAAGAATGAAATCCGTCGAACTGGGGGGGTCGCGAGGCTCGCGCGACAGGCCCTTGACGACGTGCTGGCCTTCCAGGGGAAGCTTGTCCACCCAGTCCTGAAATTGGGCCCGGCCGGCGTCATTGGGCATGTCCACCAGCCCTCGCAGGCGTTTGTACGCCGAACGGTCCGCGGGCCACTTCAAGCCGTCCATCACCTGGACATAGGCCTCGTAAGCGTCCGCATCGGCAGCAGCCTGGTAGAGCCTCATCAAGTCCGCGCGGATGCGTCCGAAAGTCAGCGCCGGATCGTTCAAGGTATAGGTGCTGGGTGTCTTGGCGCGAGCGGCCTTCTTGTCCAGCGTGGTCTGATTGGCGTCGGTTACCTGGAACTTGACTTTTGCATAGATAGGCTGATCCAGCCGCTGGCCGACCACGTAGTCGAGGCTTTGTTCTCCCACCAAGGCGATGGTGCAGGCACCGGCCACGAAGATCATGCCGTTCAGTGCCCGCCAGGAGAACGCCCGTCGGCTGATCTGCCTCCAGCGCGAAGTCCCCAGCCGCTGCTCACGCAGCTGCCGCGACCGACCTTCCCGTTTGGATCCAAAACCAAACATCGATTTCCGCGCCTACCGCCTTCCCGCTCCCATAGGGTCGAGTGAACCTATCGGACGCCGTGCGGCGGACATTCTTCTGCGATGACGGGATAGCCAGGTATTCATGTTATTTTCGGACGCCGGGGGCACTGTAGGCCTCCACCACCTGCTGCACGATGGGGTGGCGCACGATGTCCACTTTGGACAGGCGCACGACCGAGATGCCCGGCAGGTTATCCAGACGGCGTACCGCATCGACAAGCCCGCTGGCTTCGTTGCCCGGCAGGTCGCTTTGACTGTCATCGCCTGTCACCACCATCTTGCTGTGATGGCCCAGGCGAGTGAGGAACATGAGCATCTGCGAGACCGTGGCATTCTGGGCTTCATCCAGGATGATGGCCGCGTGATTGAGCGTGCGCCCGCGCATGAACGCCAGCGGCACGACCTCGATCACGTCGTTTTGAAGGAAGCGGCGGATCTGATCGAAGGGCATCATGTCGTGCATGGCGTCGAAGAGCGGTCGCAGGTACGGGTTCACCTTGGCCTGCAAATCGCCCGGTAGGAAGCCGAGCTTCTCGCCGGCTTCGACGGCCGGTCGAGCCAGCACGATGCGCTTGATCTTGTGCTGCTTGAGCAAGGATATCGACACGGCCACCGCGAGGAACGTCTTTCCTGTCCCCGCCGGGCCGGTGCAGAACGTCAGGTCGTGGTTCAGGATGGCGTCCACGTAGCGCTGTTGACCTTCGCTTCGCGGGCTGATCGCGGCCGAGGAGAGGAAAACATCGATGGCCCCCTGTTCGGAGCGTCCGTTGGCGCCGGCTGCGGCGATCGAAGATTCTAGAAACTCGGTGCTGACATCGACGTTCTCCCGCAGGCAGCGCTGCAGGTCTTCGACCACCATCGCCGCCCGGCGGACGGCCTCGGCTGGCCCGCTGATGTGGACAATGTTGTCCCGCGCGCTGATCCGCACGTCGAAAGCGCTGCGGATCAGGCGCAGATTGCGATCCGCCGTCCCGTACAAGGCCCCGCGCCTCGACGGGTCGTCAATGGGTATGCTGATGTCCAACGGTGTTCACAAACGCCAAGCGGTTCCGGTCATCTCCACTCGCTTTGACGCAATGCCGCCCGCGCACAGTCCCCATACTATACACCGAGCCGCCATCCACGTCAGGCGAGCAGTTACACTGTAATTATTCTGAAACCGAATCCGGCGGGAAGGATTCCGTATCGCGGTGGACACGGCCCTGGGTTGACCTGGAGGCCCTTGGGAGTCGCCCGAAAATCGATTCCTCCCGCCCGCCGCCTTATATTGCCTTTCATGGCCTTGCTTCGATACGTGGACGGCGAAGGGCGCCTTCACACGCGCCTGCTGGACAGCGAGAACTTCATCCTGGGCCGGGCCAACACCTGCCAGCTCGCCATCGACTCGGAGATGATCTCGCGGGAGCACCTGCGCATCGACTTGGAGGCCAACGGTCGCTACCGCATTCGCGACTTGGGCAGCCGGAACAAGACGTACGTCAATGGTGAGCAGATCACCGAGACCTTGCTCACCGGCGGAGACATCGTCCGCGCCGGCGATCAGGTGCTCGAGTTTCTCGACGATGCCGGACGGCCGGATGCGCCGGACCTCGACTTCCTGACGCCCGATCGCACCGAACCGCCGGACTGCGAGTGGCTCAAGCTCAAGGCCCCAGTGTCGCTCACCGTGCAACAGGTCGAGCAGATCGCCCGTATTCCCGCGGACCAGCCGCTGACCGCCCGCGCCGAGGACCTTGCTCAAGCGGCGTTGGGTCAGGTCTTGCTCGACCTGCAGGCCGAGCGCGGCTTCATCGCCCTGAGAGGCGAGAAGAAGACCGACCTGCGTCCCCTCGCCCAGCGAGCGCTTAAGCGACCGGCAGGCGCGTCGCTGATTCCCGCGAGCCACTCGTTCGTCCTCGCCCCGATGCTTCAACAGGTCGCGGGGCGCTATCCGCAGACGGCCGGACAGATCAACGCCAAGCTCGGCTACGCCGCGGCCGGCGTCGTCGCTCCGCTGACTCATCGCGGGGAAGTCGTCGGCGTTCTCTACGTGGACCGACCTTCGTCGAAGAAGCCGTTTCCCCCCAGTGCCCTGCCCTACGCCATGGCAGCCGGAGCGGCCATCGGCGCGACATTGGCCGAGGCTTCGCGGAAGCTCAGCGGCAGCGCGGCGAGAGAAGGCGCCGCCTGGCTGACGACGCTGCGCCGCGTACAGGCGTCGCTAACCACGCCGGTCGTGGGCAGCGACACGTTTGACGTCGCAGTCAAGTTCATGCCCGGGCGGGCTCGCTGTGGGGACTTCGCCACGGTCCTGCACGTGGACGAGCAACGCTGCGGCATAGTGCTGATCGACGGCGGCGGGCACGGCATCACCGGCCTCGTCCAAGGCTACTCCGTTCAAGCAGCGATCCGGACGGCACTGGCCGTGTCTGAGGACGCTGTCATGGATCCCGCGGCCATGTTCAACGCCATGAACCAACAGCTCGCGGGCTCACCCTCGCGGCAGGTGTTGGGCTCGCTCTACATCGGCATCGACTTGTCCTCGGGCAAACTGACCTACATCAACGCCGGCTCCATGCCGCCGTTGCTCATAGTCGGTCCAGGCCGGCTCCTGACCCTCGATCAGCCCTCCTTGGTGCTGGGCGTCGATCGCGACTACGTCTACGCGGCCACCCGCGTGGATATTCCGGAGTCCTTCCGGATCGTCTGCTACACCGATGGCTTTGTGGAAGGGGCGACGTCCGGGGGCGAGCCGCTCGGAGAGCATCGCCTGCATGAGGCCCTGCTGGACCGCGATGCCTTCGCCCCGGCCGCCGGTGTTTTGACGCTGATCACCAACCTCTGGGCTTCGTACCTGGCAGGCTCTGCATCCGACGATGATGCCCTGGCCCTGGTCCTCTCCCGAGGCTGACGCCTCGTAAAAGGAACCGCCGCGAAGGGTCGCCCTTCGCGGCGGTGGTCAAATCAGGTCCTCGGCGATGAGAGATCGCCGCTATCTGCACGTCTTTCGACCCGGCTTGCCCTTGCAACTGTTCGAGCAGCAGTCGCTGTTCGCAGTGCACGATGCTCCCACCGGATTGCACGATGGAGCACAATCCTCAGGACAGTTCGCTTCATCCTCGCCGGCATCGCAGACGCCGTCGCCGCAGCAGGCCACGGGCGTTCCGACGCACGATCCGCCGGAGCAGCGATCGTTGATCGTACAGGCATCGCTGTCGTTGCACGTGTTGGTGTTGTTAGAGTGCTGGCAGACTCCCGCCGAACAATAGTCGTTCGTGCAGGTATTGCCGTCGTTGCAGTCCATCACCGTGCCCCGGCAGACACCGCTGCTGCAGCGATCGCTGACCGTGCACGCGTTGCCGTCGTTGCAGGCGTTGGTGTTGTAGCCGTACTGACAGACACCGGCGACGCAGGAGTCGTTGGTACACGGGTTCGAGTCGTTGCAGTCGCTGTTGGCGACGCACTCCGACGGCACCGCCTGCGATGACACTGACCCGGGTACGACCGACGATGCCTGCCTGGCGGGCGTTTGCGTGGGCGTGCCGGCGGAGTGCGTCGCCAACAGCGACTGCAACGACTCGAACCCGTGTACCAACGACTCCTGCGTCGC
>SBAX01000033.1 GCA_005240095.1 Phycisphaera mikurensis | reverse complement strand
TCGGCGACGGGGAAGCCTGCCTGCACGAAGACGGCCGCCGCCGCTACTGCCAAGGCCTCCGCATCCGCCGCCCGCCAGGCTTCCAGATTCCCCTCAACAATCGTCATTCCCGCCTTCACGCCGGCCGGGATCACCGCGTCAAACAATTCCGCCAGCTCCTCATCCGATAGCGCTGCCACGTCCTCCAGCGTCACCTCTTGCTCTATCCCCGTGTCCGCAAACAGGTTTTCGTAGGCGGCCACGATCCGCGCCATCACCGCATGCGGGCTCACCGGCAGCGTGTTCACGTCGATCCCGCGCGACTCAGCCAGCTCCCGCAGCTTTCCCAGGATCAGCGTGGTCAGGGGATCGACCTGCAGCCCGGCCACATCACCCTCGTTGCCGCCGGCGCTGGGGATGTTCGCCGTGCTCTCGATCTCGCAGGTTCCATCCTGATTCAGGTCCACGCAGACGACAAAGTCCGCCCCGACCGGGAGCCCTTCCGCGGTGAACGTTCCGTCCGGGCCGACGGCCACATCAGGAATGGGCGCCCCGCCCGGCCCCCCAAGAGTCCGCCCGGACAGGTCCTTGAAGCTGACCCGCGCATTGTCCGTGTCGAACACCGGCGGCGCCTCCTGAGCCGCCGACGAGTTTTCCAGGGACGAGCGCGTGGACTGATGATCCACGACCTTGCCGCTGGCGGTGCCGTCGAAACCCAGGGCATCATCGAGCACGACCGTGTCCTCCCCACCGGTGGGGTCGCTGCCGGCATGGTCGTGATCCGGCGTGGCCGCGCCGCCGCCGCACCCGCCTATCGCACAGACCATTGCAAACAGCCCGACGGCCGCCAAGCACGATCGCGTCCACAGCACCTCACGATTCGTTCTGCCCACGTTTGTTTCTCCCGAACCTGAATGCGTGCATCCGATCCCAGCGCCCACCGCGTGGGAGATGGGATCGATAAGAGAACTGCGTGCCCGGATATCGAACGCCGACGCACATGACTTGGGGCAGAGGGACCCCGGGAAACCGTGATCCGATAATCCGAGGCAAGCCGCGGAACGCGCCAGAGGACCCGCGCCTCCTATCCTGCCTCAAGAGTTGAAAAGCGACGGGTTCCGCCACCATCCGAAAAGATGCCACAACTCCTTACGCGGCAAGCCTTTCGGATTTGCCCGTCCGAGAATTCTGGTGTATAATGAGTGGGACTGGGAGTAGCCCCAATCTGCGTGATACTGGACTAGTTAAGGTCTGGCTGACTTCGCGGGCATCCGGTATCACCGGACCTACCTGCGTTGCGTTTGATCAACACTGCGGCTGCGTGAATCGGTGACGGACCTCGAAGCGGTAAAGCGTCAGATCCTTGATCGTGTGCGGATCGAGGACGTCGTCGGTGAGCACGTCAGCCTGCGCAGGCGCGGCCCGCGCTTGGTAGCCCTCTGCCCCTTTCACTCGGAAAAAACCCCCTCATTCACGGTCAACCCGGATCGCGGCATCTTCAAGTGCTTCGGCTGCGGCAAGGGCGGTGATGTATTCTCGTTCCTGCAACTCCGCGACAACCTGCCCTTCATGGATGCCCTCCGCCTCCTGGCAGACCGCGCCGGTGTGACCTTGCCCTCGCGCGCGTCCGCTGGCCAACCGGTGGCTGACGGCCCGTCGCGGACCGATCTGCTCAAGGTAAACGCCTGGGCGGCGCAGTTCTTCCGCGCCAACCTGATGCACGAGGTGCTCGGGCGACCAGCGCGCGAATACCTTCGCGGTCGGGGTTTTGAAGACGCGTGCATCCAGACTTTTGCTCTTGGCCTTGCCGCGGAGGGTCTTCTGCCGCTCAAGAGTGCCGCCGCCAAAGCCGGCATCACCGAAGCCGCCCTGCTCGCCGCGGACCTGCTTCGCCCGGATGAACAGGGCTCCCGCACGTACGACACGTTTCGACAACGCCTGATATTCCCCATCCGTGACGCCAGCGCCCGCGTCGTCGGCTTCGGAGGGAGAACCCTCGTTGACGACAAAGCCAAGTATTTGAACACCCGGCAAACGGCGCTGTTCGACAAAGGCAGGCTTCTTTACGGCATCGACATCGCCCGCGAGGCCATCAGTAAGACCGGACGAGCCATTGTGGTCGAAGGTTATACGGACTGTCTGGCCTGCCATCAGGCCGGCTTTACCGAAACGGTCGCTACGCTCGGCACTGCCCTCACCGAGCACCATGTGGAACTCCTTCGCCGTTTCGCGGACGAGGTGGTGCTGTTGTTTGATTCCGACGCCGCGGGTGAGGCCGCTGCAGACCGTGCCATCACTGTGGCACTACCGCGCTGCGTGCGCGTACGATTGGCCCGGATTCCCGAGGGAAAAGATCCCGGTGAGTTTCTTCCGCGCGCCGGCCGCAGCGCCTTTTCGGACGTATTGAAGGACGCCATCGACGCGCTAGAATTCAAGTGGTTTGCGACCCGACGGCGATTCGAGGCTGATGTCTCTGACGCCCGGCGACGCGAGGCGGTCCTGGATTTCGTGCGCGTCACGGCTGATGCCGTCGGCGCCCAGGCGGTGGATGCCATCCGTTATGGCCTCCTCGTCAACCAGATTGCCCACCTTTTGGGCATCGAGAAGACCGAGGTCTCGCGACTGATGGAACGGTCGCGACCCAGGCGACCGAGTGCCGCGCCCGTTTCATCGGCAGCGCCCGGTGGTGTGGCCGTCCCTCGCGTGACAACCGCCGAACAGGCGGCTTGGGTTCACGTGCTGGAAGTGCTGCTGAACTGTCCCGATGGCTTCGGGATGCTGGAGCCTGATCCGGATGTGAATCGAATCGCCGATCTACGGGATCGGCGAATCGCTGCCGCGGTTTTTGCGGCCGCTGAAGGCGCGGCGGGCTTCGAGCTCGCCGACGTGCTTAGCCGCCTGCACGACCCGGGCGATGCCGCCCGAGTCATCGAACTGGTCGAACGGGGAGCGGCTCGGGGTAATTACCAGGCCACCCTGACCTTGGCCTTGGAACGTCTCAACCAGGGGCGCCGTGAACGAGAGGTTGAGGAAAGTCGCCGCCTTCTCCTGCAGCCTGTCGCTACGGGCTCGGGGCAGCAGGCTCAGGACGCTGAGCGCAGGCTCAGCGACAGCGCCAAAGAACACTGTCACTACGTGCCGCGACGAATGCGCCGCCGACTGGAAGGCGATTGCAACGTGAACGCGACTCAGACGGGTAACGTAAAAAGCGAGTGACGAGAAAAGAGTCACTGAACACGAAACCGGAGCGATCATGACCGACGTCATCGAACAAGTTACCGACCCCATTCAGCAAGCCGTCACCGAGCTTCTGGAGCGGGGCAAGAAGCGGGGCTTCGTCACCTGGGAAGAAATGAACGCCATCCTCCCCGATGACGCGATCGACCCGACCCAGCTCGAACTCATCCTCATGCGTCTCGAGGCCGCCAAGATCGACACGCTGGATGAGATCGACGCCGCCAAGTCCGAGCCCAAGCGCCGCCCGGTGGCTCAGCCCAAGCGCGAAGTTCCCGTGGCTCATACGCCGCCGCCGCGCCCCGTCCACGTACCACCCTCGCGAGACGCCATGCCAGCGCTGGACGGTGAGGAACCCGATCTCGACATCGACGTCACCGAAGTAATTGAGGACGTGGGGGCTAAGCGAATCGACGATCCCGTGCGCATGTATCTCACCCAGATGGGCGAGATTCCCCTGCTCACTCGCGACGAGGAAATCCGCCTCGCTAAGAAGATCGAACTGACTCGCATGGCCTTCCGTGCCAAGGTCTTAGAGAGCGACTACTGCGCCGGCCTGGCCGTGGATATCCTCCAGCAGGTCCACGACGGCAGCTTGCCCTTCGACCGGACCATGAAGATTTCCACCTCCGAGCACGCCGCCAAGAGTCGCATCAGTGCCCGAATCCCGGTGAACCTCCAGACCGTCCGCGCCTTGATGAAGCTCAACGAGCAGGCCTGGGTGCAGACCCAATCGTCCAAGCTGGCCGCCGCTACCCGCAAGCAGCTTCAGATGGAGATGCGCGACCGCCGTCGGAAGATCTCCAAGCTGCTCGAGGAACTTTCTCTGCGCACCAGCCGCATCCAGCCGCTCATGAAGAAGCTCCGCGGCCTGCACCGTAAGATGACCGAGCTGGAGCGTCGCATCGCCTCTCAGGACAAGCGCCGTACGCTGCCCGAGGAAGACATCCACGCCATGAAGGATGAGCTCTCCGGCATCGAGTCGCTATGCCTGGAGCGCTCCGACGCTTTGGCCGAGCGCCTCACCAGCATCCAGCGGGTCTTCGTCGAGTACGAGGACGCGAAGCGGAAGCTCTCCGGCGGCAACCTGCGTCTGGTGGTCAGCATCGCCAAGAAATACCGCAACCGCGGGCTGTCCTTCCTGGACATCATTCAGGAGGGCAACACCGGCCTCATGCGCGCCGTGGATAAGTATGAATACAAGCGCGGCTACAAGTTCAGCA
Source organism: Phycisphaera mikurensis (assembly GCA_005240095.1). Lineage (GTDB taxonomy): Bacteria > Planctomycetota > Phycisphaerae > UBA1845 > UBA1845 > SBAX01. The sequence continues at coordinate 2,766 of SBAX01000033.1, read as the reverse complement.
CCTACGCCACCTGGTGGATTCGCCAGGCCATCACCCGCGCCATCGCCGATCATGCCCGCACCATCCGCATCCCCGTGCACATGATCGAAACCATGAGCCGCCTGCGTAACATCAGCAAGGAACTCCTCCAGGAACTGGGGCGTGAACCGACGATCGACGAGATCGCGAAGAAGGCCAAGATGCCCGTGGTCGAATGCCGCCGGGTCTTGAAGATTTCGCGCCACCCCATCTCGCTCGATCGCCCGGTGGGCGAGAGCGAAGACTCCTACTTCGGCGACTTCATCGAGGACGAGGCCGCCGAGTCCCCCGTGGGCACCGCCGGCGGCGGCATGCTCAAGGACCGCGTCGAGGAGGTGCTCAAGACCCTCACCTACCGCGAGCGGGAGATCATCAAGCTCCGCTACGGCATCGGCGACGGCTACACTTACACCCTCGAAGAGGTCGGCAAGATCTTCAAGGTCACCCGCGAGCGTGTCCGCCAGGTCGAGGCCAAGGCCATCCGCAAGCTCCAGCACCCCGTCCGCGCCCGCAAGCTCGAAGGCTTCCTCGACAACCTCTCCGCCGTGTCGTGACAGCCTCCCCCGTTTGGAACGCGGTCGGGCAGTTGGCCCGCTCAGTCCCTACTCCTCCACCGTGCGGCCCGGCTGATGGTCGCGGATCGCGCAGCCCCGCTTGTCCACCGCCACCCCCGCCCGCGTCCACGGACACTCATCGCACGGCAGCCCCACACCGTCCCCATCCGCGTCGTTCTCCTGGGTTGGCTTGCAATCCTGGCACAGGATCTCCGCGAGTTCGACGCAGAGACTATCCCACTCGACGAGGCAACAATACTCACCGTCGGGCCCGGAGCCTGTGCAGACCTCCGTACAACACAACAGGTCTCCGCAGCCTGCGGACGAATGCGGGACGTAGCAATCCGCAGAGCTGATTTGGCAGGCGGAAGGCGCTTCGCAAACCAGGGTCTCGCAATGCCGCCCTCGTATCCAACTCGCGCCTGGCGCGCGGGCCTCACACGCGTTGCGAGTCAAGTCTTCGCAGACAGGCCCCGTACCCTCGACGAAGTAGCAGCACGCTGCGAGCCCGCAGCCCGGACTGAACGGTTCCGGCTCGCCGCAAACGCCGCCCACCACCCATTGCGGCTCAAGCGTCGAGAACCTCGGCGGCCAGGCGCAGTTCATCTGCGGCACTTCCCGGCACACCGCCTCGCCCGCCTCATCGGTGAAAACCATGTCGCAACACGCTCCCGTCGGCGCGTCTCCGGCGCACATGATCGTCAGGTCCACGGCGTGCCCGCTCCCGGGTACGGGAACACAATCAGCCCGGACGAAGAAGTCATCCCCCATAGCCCCAACGCAAGCCTGTTTGCGCGCATCCACGATACCTCCCGTGCTGTTGTTCACTACGGTTGCCAACCACACCTCCCGCGGCAGCCCAATCGGCGGATTGAAGCTGAATCGCAGCGGCATGGCCCCGGCAGTCGTGCCTACGCTCGCGGTTCGCTGGGTACCTGCCATCGGCGGCCCATCGCAATCGGTCCGCAACTCAAACTGATAAATGCCGGCCCCGCGTACCGTCACCTCGTACGCAAGCATCTGGCAATCCGGCACCTGCAACTGCACGTCATCCAGAAAATACGTGCCCGCGCCGGGGTTGTAGACGTTGCCTGAAGGCCGGTGGTTCTTGTAGCCCACAAACGCATCGCTGCACGTAACCGAACCTCCGAAGAGTTCGAGGTTGAAACTCGCGTGCGGCTGAGCGGGAAAGCCGCCGAGGTCACCATTGCACGCGAAACCCGGGAAGTCGAGCCGGTCGCACGAATGGCCCACCAGCGGCAGTCCGCCCGCCACTACGCCGGCATTGCTCCGCGAGACCTGCAGACCGAACCACACGTTCTCGGTCAGAGCAATGCCCGTACCGGGCAGCACGAAGTTAACCAAGCGTGGCGCGTCATCCGGGAACACCACCTGCCCTTGACTGCCGGGGATGACGACCGAGTTGCCGGGCGGCAACGTCGGCACAGCGCCGGGACACGTGCGGTACAGTGCGAAGTTCACGGTGTACGGCCCGCCTATGCCCGCTGGGTTCACCTTTCCAACAACGGGAAAGAGATACCGCTCGACCCGGCACGATCCCGCGGCATCGATCGCGATATCGTCGGCCACGAGCACCCCGGGCGGTAACGCCACCGCCACCGATCCCAATGTGTTGCTGTAGATCAATCGCTCAGTAGCGCCAGCTACGCTTGCGCCCTCTTCGCCCACCACGTGCCGCTGCCACACCATGTCCGGCGGCAACGGAAAGTACGTCAGCGCCTCCCCCGCCGACTGCCCGCGGGCAACCCCGCTCATCACCAGCCCGACCAGCACCGCACGACCACCCCTTCGTGAAATCCTCATAACCCATTCCCTTTCCTGTATAGCCGCGCCCACTGTGTTCTCTCTCGCCTCGACGAGAGAACTGAGCCATGGCCTTTGCCTCCTTGGGAGGGCGAGGCTCCCGCCGAGCCGCTCCTCGGGAAGGCCAGCCACTCAGCCGCACTGCCTAGCCCGCGCTTCAACGCCAACGGCGTTTCGTCCTCCAGCCCGGGGTTGTCCCGGCTCACCGGGGACTACCCCGGGAAAGCCGGTCCACCGCGTCAACAACCGCAACGCGGTTGTGTCTGATCGATCTCTCGCGATCGGGCCGTGGTGAGGGGCGAACGCTTCGCCCGCGTTTCTACCTCTCTTGTCCCCCCATCCATGGACTTTCTTACGCCCCCCTATCGAT
>SBAX01000488.1 GCA_005240095.1 Phycisphaera mikurensis | reverse complement strand
GCGTCGGCCACCTGCTCCGGCGTGCCTGCGACGATGACGTGACCGCCGGCGTCGCCACCTTCCGGACCCAAATCGATGACCCAGTCGGCGACCTTGATGACATCGAGGTTGTGCTCGATCACGATCACCGTGTGGCCACGATCCACCAGGCGATTGAGCAGCAGGAGCAGGTTCCGCACGTCGGCGAAGTGCAGTCCGGTGGTGGGCTCGTCGAGAATGTACATGGTGTGCGTGTCGGGCGAGCGGTGCAGCTCCGCGGCGAGCTTGACCCGCTGGGCCTCGCCTCCGGACAGCGTGCTCGAGGGCTGGCCCAGGGTCATGTAGCCCAGCCCCACGTCCTTGAGGGCGCTAAGGCGGCGGGAGATGTTGCTGAAGTTCTCGAAGAAACCGAAGGCCTCCTCCACGGGCATGTTCAGCACGTCGGCGATGTTCTTGCCGCGATAACGCACCTCCAGCGTCTCACGGTTGTAGCGCGACCCGCCGCACTCCCCGCAGGGCACGTACACGTCGGGCAGGAAGTGCATGACAATCCGCTTGACCCCCTGCCCTTCGCACAGCTCGCAGCGCCCGCCGGGCACGTTGAAGCTGAAGCGCGGCGGGCCGTAGCCGCGGATCTTGGCCTCCCGCGTGCGGGCGTAGAGGTCGCGAATGAGGTTGAACACGCCCACGTAGGTGGCCGGGTTGCTCCGCGGCGTGCGCCCGATGGGCGACTGGTCGATCTCGATGACCTTGTCCACCAGCGACGCGCCGGATATCCGCTCGAAGGCCCCGGGGCGCGGTCCGCCGCGCTGGATGCGCCGCTGCAGGGCCCGCAGGAGCACCTGCGTAACCAGCGTACTCTTCCCGCTGCCGGATACTCCGGTTACCGCCACCAGACAGCCCAGCGGAAAGCGCACGTTGATGCTACGGAGGTTGTTGGCCGTCGCTCCGCGGACCTCCACGGACCGTTCCCAGTTGACCTTGCGCCGCTCTTCGGGAAGGGACACGCTCCACTCGCCACTCAGATACTTGGCCGTTACCGACGCCGGGGTCCGCAGAACCTCCGCCACAGGCCCCTGGGCCATCAGGTGCCCGCCGCGAGCGCCGGCGCCGGGTCCGATGTCGATCATGTGCGCCGCCCCGGCGATCACCTCTTCCTCGTGCTCGACGACGATCACAGTGTTGTCCATGCCTGCCAGTCGCTGAAGGATGGCCGTCAGGCGGCGCGTGTCCCGCGGGTGCAGGCCGATGGTGGGCTCATCGAGCACGTAGCAGATGCCCGCTAAGGCGCTGCCGATCTGCGTGGCAAGGCGGATGCGCTGGAACTCTCCGCCGGAGAGCGTCGAGGTGGCCCGATCCAGACCCAGATAGTCGACCCCAACCTCGCAGAGGAATTGGAGCCGCTGGCCGATCTCGCGTATGAGCGGCTCGGCCACCATGGCCGCCTCTCCAGTGAAGCGCAGCCCCTTATGCTCACCGCGGAAGAAGTCCCGGGCCTGGGCGATGGTCATGCGGGAGATATCCAGGATACCGCGACCGGCGATCTTGACGCACAGCGCCTGACGGTTGAGCCGCGCTCCGCCGCACGCCTCACACGGGCTCTCCCCCAGAAACGCGTGCAACCGCTGCTTGGCGGACTCGGACTCGGTGGTCTCCCAGCGGCGCTTGAGGTTCGGCAGCACGCCCTCGAAGCTCGCCCCGTACTTCTTGGCCTGCTCCTCGTTGGTTCCGTTCATCAGTATCTGCGCCTGCTCGGCGGGGATGTTCCGGAAGGGAATGTCCGGCAGCACGCCGAAGCGCTCGCAGAATTGCAGAAGCATCTGGGCATAAGTGGCGTTGAGCCGGCGCCCCTGGTGCCGCCACGCGGCGACGGCGCCGTCGCGCAGGGACAAGTTAGGATCGGGAACCACAAGCTCCGCGTCGAACTCCAGGGCCGTGCCCAGTCCGTTGCAGACCTCGCAGGCGCCAGCCGGCGAGTTGAAGCTGAAAAGCTGCGGCGACAGCTCGGCGACCCGCACCTCGGCGTGGACGGGGCACGCCAACGCGGCGCTATAGGCCTGATCGGACCATGTTCCCGCCTTGACCTCGGCGCTGATGATCACACGCCCAGCGGAAAGCCGCGTGGCCAGCTCGATGCTGTCGGCCAGGCGCTGGGCGCTTTCGGACTTGATGGTCAGCCGATCAACCACCGCCTCGATGCTGTGCCTTCGATTGGCCGCCAGGGCCTCCGCCTCCTCGATCATCACCACTTCGCCGTCGATCCGGGCGCGGACGAAGCCCTCCTTGAGCATCCGTTCCAGCACCGCCTTGTGCTGCCCGCGCTGATCGACGATGAGTGGGGCGAGTACTAGAATCCGTTGCCCGGGCGGCCCGGCCAGGACTGCATCCACCATCTGCGAGGTCGATTGCTTGACGATCGGCCGGTCGCAGATCCAGCACCGCGGCTCACCGACCCGGGCGAAGAGCACACGAAGAAAATCGTGGATCTCCGTGGACGTGGCCACCGTGGAGCGCGGCCCCGCACCCGTCGATCGCTGCTCGATCGCTACCGTGGGGCACAGCCCCTCGATCCGGTCCACGTCCGGCTTTTGCATCTGCTCTAAGAACTGCCGGGCATAGGGGGAGATGGATTCGACGTACCGCCGCTGGCCCTCGGCGTAGATGGTGTCGAAGGCCAGCGAACTCTTGCCCGAGCCGGACAGCCCGGTGATCACCGTCAGGGCCCCGCGCGGGGCCTCCACGTCGATGTTCTTGAGATTGTGCTGCCGGGCGCCAAAGACTCGAATAGCGGGACGGGGCGTCATTGCCTTCCTGCGACCTCGCGACGGGGGCGGCTTTTCCACGTGCAGACTGTGCCAACGCGGCCTCGTCGAACCCGGCAGCGTACGTCCAAAACGCCACCCTTTCAACGTCGGCTCGGCGCCGCGCAGCACGATTGTCGGCCTCAATCCGTAGGGTTACACTCTCCCCCATGACGGAGCACGTCCTGCGGCAGCTCTTGGAATCCGTTCGAGCGGGAAAGGAATCGGTGGACGGCGCCGTGCGGCGCTTGCGCTCCATGCCCTTCGAGGACCTCGGCTTTGCCAAGGTGGACCATCATCGGGCGATGCGCTGCGGGTTCCCGGAAGTGGTCTATTGCGAAGGCAAGTCGGATCAGCAGGCGGCGATCATCTTCGAGCGCTGCGCCGAGGGCGGGGGCAACGTCTTGGCCACGCGGGCCACGCCGCAGGTCTATGCCCATATCGTCAGCCAGCTTCCGCGGGCGGAGTATCATGAGACGGCGCGGACCATCACCCTGCGGCAGTGCGAGAAAGTGCCATGCGATGGCACGATCGCGGTGATCTGCGCGGGCACCAGCGACATGCCCGTGGCCGAAGAAGCCCGGGTCACCTGCGAGATCATGGATCAGACGGTGGCCACGTTCTACGACGTGGGGGTAGCGGGGATTCATCGGCTGCTGGCCCATTCGGCGGCGCTCCAATCGGCCAGCGTCGCCGTCGTCGCTGCGGGCATGGAAGGGGCTCTGGCCAGCGTAGTAGGCGGGCTTGTGAGCTGTCCGGTCATCGCCGTGCCCACCAGCGTGGGCTACGGAGCCAGCTTCCGCGGACTGGCTGCCCTGCTGGCCATGCTCAACAGCTGCGCCGCGGGCGTGACGGTGGTGAACATCGACAATGGCTTTGGCGCGGGCTACGCGGCTTCGCTGATCAATCGCCGCCGCGATGCCGCAGTCGCCGCGGACCAAACCCCTCTCCCTGGCAGGGAGAGGGCAGGGTGAGGGTCGAATCGTGCGGGCGCATCAGGCCGCGCGATCGTCGAGCGCCGAACGTCTTACCCTCACCCCCGACCCCTCTCCCTTGGAGGGAGAGGGGGGATTGCTATGTCCAGCGAACTGATCATCACCCATGAGGTCTCGGCCGTTCCACGACGGCGCGACGACGCCCACAAGGGGGACGTGGGCCGGCTGGTGGTCATTGGCGGGAGCTTCGGCGAGGTGACCATGGCGGGCGCTCCCGCGCTGGTCGCCAGCGCGGCGTTCCGCAGCGGCATTGGATTGGTGCAGATCTTCGCGCCTCAAGCGATTCACACGGCACTCGCCGCACTCTGTCCGAGCGCCACCTTCCGCACGCTGGCCTGCGACGCGCTCGGGATTCTCCAGGGCGCCGCTGAATTCGGCGCCGACGTGCTGGCCCTCGGTCCTGGATTGCGGCAGACCCTCACGCCTGCAACCATCGTCGAGTTGCTTGCCGGCTTTGAAGGACCGATCGTGGTTGACGCCGACGGGCTCAACCTGCTCAGCGCCGCGCCGCGCGTTGACATCCCCAATCCGCACCGTGTCGTGCTCACGCCCCACCCCGGCGAAGCAAAGCGACTCCTCGCCGCGCGGCAGGTCGACCGAGGCATCGACTCGACCGGCCCCTCGCGCCGAGCCGCCGCCTGCGCGCTCGTGGATGCCTACGGCTGCACCGTGGTCCTCAAGGGGCGCGGCACGATCGTCACCAACGGTCAGCGCCTGTACATCAATGAGACGGGCAACTCCGGCCTCGCCAGCGCCGGCACGGGCGATGTGCTCACCGGCGTCATCGCGGCGCTCATCGGGCAGAAATTGGAACCCCTCGAAGCCGCGATCCTCGGCGTATACCTGCACGGCCTGGCCGGCGACTACGCCGCGGAGGAACTGGGCCGCTGGTCCATGACCGCCCTCGACGTCATCGATTATCTGCCCGAAGCCTTCTGCGAGCACGAGGCTTCGCAGACCGAATGAGCACGGCAGGCGGGTATGCCCGCGCTTTCTTGACACCACCAGGGGTCGGCATAAACTCTCCTGTGGCAATCGCGGATTTGAAGCAGGACGGATCAGGAGCAGCGGCGGATGGCGGCAGACAAGTCTCACCTGACGATAAAGGACTCCGGCGGCGTCAGTGTCGTGGAGTTTTCCGATCGAAAGATCCTCGATGAGCTGGCCATTTCGGAGATCAGCGAGGAGCTCGCCGCCGCGGTGGGCCGCATGCGCGAGGTAAAGATGCTCCTTTCCTTCAAGAACGTCGAGCACCTCTCCAGCGCCGCCCTGTCCATGCTCATCACCCTGAACAAGCAGGTGAACGAGCGGAAGGGGCAGCTTAAGCTCTCGGATATCGCCCCGCCGATTTACGAGGTGTTCAAGATTACGCGGCTCAACAAGCTGTTCAGCATTTACGGGACGGCCCCGGAAGCTTTGGCCGACTTTTAAGCGTGCGTGTGGTTCTTACTTACCGGCGTTCTGTCTCTCTTCCGCCTTACCCGCGATACCGACTATGAAGGCCGTCGACCCTGACAACGAGGCCACCTTCTGTGAATGCGTCGTGGGCAGCGACCTTCGCGAGACCTGCGCCCCCAAGCAGACCATCCTCACCGAGCTGCAGCGCTGCGGCTATGCCGAGGACGCGGTCTTTGCCATGAAGCTGGCCCTGGAAGAGGCTCTCACCAACGCCGTCAAGCACGGCAACCGTAGCGACCCCGCCAAGAAGGTGATCGTGCGCTACGCGGTCTCCCCGGAAAAGGCGGTGGTCATCGTCCGCGACGAAGGCGGCGGCTTCCTGCCGGAGGATGTGCCGGACTGCACCTCGCCCGATCGCCTGCCCATGCCCAATGGGCGAGGCATCATGCTGATGCGGGCCTACATGGACGAGGTCTGCTACCGCGATCAGGGACGCGAGGTCTATTTCGTCAAGCGCCGTGCCGCCTCGGCCTCGCCGTGCTGTTCCTGCAACGAGACCGTTCGCCGCACCATGCACTTCTCGGGCAATGTCCAGGGCGTGGGCTTCCGCTACACCGCCGCGAACCTCGCTTCCCGCGTGCGCGTCGCCGGCTACGTCCGCAACTTGCCCGACGGGCGCGTCGAACTCGTCGCCGAAGGTACGGAGATCGAGCTGGATCGCCTGGAATCCGAGATCCAGAAGGCCATGAAGCAGTACATCCGCGACGTGGCCTGCTCGGATTCCTCCGCCACCGGCGAATTCAAGAGCTTTCGCATCGCCCACTGAGCCGGTTCAAACCGATCCGAGCCGCGACCGGAAGGGAGCGGATTCGTCGGCTCATCGCACAAGTGAATCGTGTCGCTTCCGCTCCACGCTCGGATCAGCCTGTGCCGGCGATGCTTGAGGCTCGGTGGAGTGAGGGCTACACTCTCCTTCGCGATGGCCGAGTACAACACCAATCTCTGGGCTCCGTGGCGGGTGGAATACATTCGGGCCATGGGCGAGGATCTTACGGAGGAGGGTTGTTTCCTCTGCCGCTACTGGGCGGCGCCGCAGGATGATGACAAGAACCACGTGATTTGGCGGGAGAAGTCGGCCTTTGTGGTGATGAACCGTTTTCCCTACACCAACGGCCACCTGCTCATCGCTCACGCCCATCACAAGGGTGACTTCTCCGAGCTGACCAACGAAGAACTCTGCGAGATGACTCGGGTGATCCGCGACAGCGTGAGCGTGCTGCAACGGACGCTCAAGCCGCAGGGCTTCAACGTGGGTTACAACATCGGCAAGTGCGCCGGGGCGGGACTGCCCGGACATCTGCACGCCCATGTCGTGCCCCGCTGGTCGGCGGACACCAACTTCATGGCCGTCATCGGCGACACGCGGGTAGTCCCCGATTCGCTCGACGCCGTCTGCGGCGAGCTTGTCGCCGAAGCCCGCGCCGCCGGCCTGCGCGCCTCCCCCCTTAACAAGGGGGGATAAAGGGGGTTGCCCCGGGTGGCACGGACAAGCTCGGCTTGTCCGTCGTCGGCTGCACGCGACAGGAGAAGCTATGAAGTGAGCCAACCTCGGCTTGGTCGTTAGGATGCTCATCGTTGTTAGTTGGGTATCCAGAACACCACAACGAAAGGGAGGTTGGC
>SBAX01000159.1 GCA_005240095.1 Phycisphaera mikurensis | reverse complement strand
TGCGACACCAATGCACAGTGCGATGTCGGCGGCGTGTGCAACATGGGCACCTGCGCCGCGCAAGGCTTCTGCCGCGATCGCTGCGGGAGGTGCAACTGATGATGTGATGGTGTCTTGCGATAGAGGTGCTGGCCGCTTCGAACATGCCAGATGGGCTTTCGGGGTGGCTCGTGCGGGGCTTTGTGCGCCGCTGTTTTCCGCTCGATGGCTTGCAAAACGGCATGAAAAGCGGTAGACTGGTTCTTGCCGGAGGGTTCCCGCAGCACCTGCGACCGGAAGCCGCGACAACTTGACTTCTGGCGTTCTCCCCACGCAAGAACTCTCCCCGCATCGTGGATGAAGGGCGTGAGCCGTTCGGGTTGCACCCCGACGCCCGAGCTTCTCACCTGCGACAATCTCGATCAAGGCTCCACGGCCAACCAAGTACAGGGCCGTGGAATTGGGGTGGACGTTTGCGTAAGGGAAAAACATGGAAACGCGATCGATGATTACTCGAGGTCGTGTCGGGATTTTCTCCTGTGCGGTAATGGCGTGCGCCCTGCTCGGTCCGCCAGCGAACGTCATGGGCAACTGTCCCTGCAACGGCGACGTGGACAACAACGGAATCACCGACCCCAATGACCAGTTCTGTGTACAGAACTGCGCGCAGTTCGGGCAGTGCTTATGTTGTGTCAATTCGTGCGACGTCAACTGCGACGGCAACGTGACCCCCGCGGACGCCGGCGCCATCCAATGTTTGATGGACGGCAATCCGCCCAACATCTGCTGCCCCAAGGGCGGTGAACCGTGTTGCTACCCGCAGGGCTTCTGCCAGAGCGTCCCCGCCGGCCAGTGCGCCGCCGACGGCGGGACCGTCGTTTCCCACTGCCCGCCGGACAACCGCTGCGTTCCGCCCGCCGAGGACTGCTTTACTACGCAGTGCGGCCGGACACTCTTCGACTTCTGCAACGATCCCATCCCCGCGGACTTCTTCGCCCCCGGGTCGGAACCTTTCAGTGGAGTCATCCAACTTGGCGGTCCCCTCGACGGCTTCCCGGATACGGTCGTCCAGCGTCGTGACGCCATGCTCCTGGATGGTCCTCCCGAGACGATCCCCATCGAGCTGGTCAAGCTGAATCTGTCCAGTTGCTCGCCGATTCCGGTCAACCCCGGACCCACGTTCTGGGACGTTACGGTGACTCTGGCTGGCAACCCGGTCCCCCCGGGTTCCATGACCGTCACCAAGCAGCACCCCAACGGGGGTACCTTCACCGCCACGTTCAACGTCCTGCCGCGGTTCGTGTTCACGGAGGTCGATAACCCCACCAATCAGAAGGTGCTGGATTTTGGCCTGGAAGGCCGCCCGCCCACGCTGTTTGAAACGACCGACACCCCCAAGTGGGTGCACAATTCAACCGTCCCCATGCCTTTCCTCTGCGGGACCAACTTCGTCCCTGGCATCGAGGAAGATCCCGGCACGCTGGAGCAATGCTGCACGGAAACCTGCCACGCCAACCCCGGCGGCGGACACGATCACTGCACCAAGACCTGCAACGTCTGCCCACGGGGCGCTTGTTGCACAGGGGGCGGCGCCTGCATCGTGATCGATCCCAACATGGAATTATGCCCCGGCGAGTACAAGGGCGACGGAACGAACTGCGATGACAGCGACGGCGACGGACTGGCCGACTGGTTCGAGAACAACGACTGCTGCCAGTCCAGCACGGCCTGCAACTCCGCTTCCAGCCCCAACAATCCCGACACCGACGGCGACGGCATCAACGACGGCACTGAGCTTGCGGCCGGATGTGATCCGTGCATTCCGAATGACTGCATCCCCCCTGGTGACGACTGCTTCGCCACCTCCTGCGGCAATACGACCTATGACTTCTGTGAGACCCCGATTCCGGCCGACTTCTTCGATCCAGGGTCGCGGCCTTTTGAGGACGTCGTGCTGCTCCAGGGCGCCGACGGCCCGCCCAACGCGGACACGGTCATGAGGCGGTTGAGCCCGCTCTCCTTGCCCAACATCGGAGATTCGACAACAGTCCCCATCGAACTGGTATCGCTAAGTCTGGTCGGCTGCGATCCCATCACGATCAACAACATCGGCGGACCCGATTCGCTCTGGGCCGTGTCCGTGACTCTTTCCCCAACGCCGGCGCCGCAGGGTTCGATGACCGTCCGCAAGACCCACCCTAATGGGGGCGTGTTTTATTCCGAGTTCCTCGTGCAGCCCCTGTTCATCTTCCGGCGCACGACCCCGCCTTTCGACGTGCGTATGCTCGATACCGGCGCCGAGGGGATTCCCCCCGCCATGCTCGGAGCCGTCGGCTCGTCGCCGTGGGTCCGAACCCCTTCGGTCCCCGTGCAGCCGCTTTGCGACAGCTATTTTGCCCCGGGCGTGGAAGGTGATCCCGCCAACCTGATGCAGTGCCAGTCCGCGCAGGAGTGCTGCGTTCCGGTGGGTCACGCCGGCCCCGGTCACCTGCACGTAACCGGCGAAGCCTGCGGTCCGTGCCCGTGCGGAGCGTGCTGCAAGCCTGATGCGTCGTGCGAAATAGTGGAAGGGGCTGACCCGCAGGGCGAGTGCAACGTCCTGGGCGGAACTTATGGCGGTGACGGGACAACCTGCGATGATTCCGACGCTGACGGCATCCCCGACTGGTTCGAGAAGAGCGACTGCTGCCAACCTACGACCCCCTGCTTCGCCTCATCCGATCCCCACGATGCCAATACCGACGATGACCCGTTCGGGCTCAGGGATGGAACCGAGGTCAGCCTCGGCTGCGATCCCTGCAACCCGAACGACTGCTTCGAAGCCTGCTGCCTGCCGAACGCAAGCTGCCAGCACGTTGCGCCCGGTACATGCGCCGGCACTGTTGTCTCGCATTGTCCACCTGACAACCGCTGTGTGCCTCCCGGCGACGACTGCTTCAACACGCAGTGCGGCCGGACGCTGTTTGATTTCTGCGACGACCCCATCCCCGCGGATTTCTTCGCCCCGGGCTCAGAGCCCTTCTCGGGAATCATCATCCTGGGTGGGCCCAATGACGGTCTGCCGGACACCGTCGTGCGTCGTTTCGATCCTCTGCTCTTGGATGGCCCGCCGGAAACGATTGACATCGAGCTGGTCGAGCTCAAGCTGGTCAGTTGTGATCCGATTGTTGTCCACAACAACCAAGTGATCCTGGATACTTTCTGGGATGTTTCCGTTGTCCTCTCCGCGGATCCCGTTCCGCAAGGCAATATGACCGTGGCCAAGACCGATCCCAACGGGGGAACGTTCGATGCCCAGTTCTACGTGCTGCCACGCTTCGTCTTCACCGAGGTCGGCAACCCCGGCAATCAGAGGGTGTTGGATTTCGGTGTGGAGGGACTTCCGCCGACGCTCTTCGATGCCACCGGAACGCCCAAATGGGTACACAATGCGACGGTGCCCATCCCCAACCTCTGCGGCGTGAACTTCGTCCCCGGCGTGGAAGAGAATCCGCAGACCCTCGAGCAGTGCTGCACGGAGACCTGCCACGCCAATCCCGGCGGCGGCCACGATCACTGTACCAAGACCTGCAACGTCTGCCCTGCGGGAGCCTGCTGCCAAGCGGGGGCCTGCACCGTCGTGGACGGCGGCGGTAATTGCCCCGGCGAGTACAAGGGCGACGGAACCAACTGCGACGACTCCGACAGCGACGGAATCCCCGACTGGTTCGAAAACAATGACTGCTGCCAGCCGAGCACCGCGTGCAGCGTGGCGTCCAACCCCAATGACGCCGACACCGATGACGACGGGGTCAGGGACGGCGACGAGATGGCCTACGGCTGCGATCCGTGCGCGCCCAACGACTGCATCCCGCCGGGCGACGACTGCTTCGCCACCTCCTGCGGCGATACGGCCTTTGACTTCTGCAACGACCCTATTCCCGCGGACTTCTTCCATCCGGGCTCGCAGCCCTTCGACGGACTCGTGCTGCTCCAGGGAGCCAACGGTCCGCCGATTCCCGATACCTTCATGCGCCGAACGGCGCCGCTGTTCGTGCCCAATCCCGGGGATTCCATGACGGTGCCCATTGAGCTGGTCTCGCTGAACCTGGTCAGTTGTCAACCGATCATCGTTGCCGGTGGCGACACGTTATGGAACGTGGAGGTCACCCTCTCGCCCACACCGGCTCCGTTGGGCTCCATGACCGTCCGCAAGACTCACCCCAACGGCGGAGTGTTCACTTCCGATTTCCTCGTACAACCCTTATTCACGTTCACGAACACGGAGAACCCCGGCGACGTGCGCGTGTTTGACACCGGGGCGGAGGGCATTCCGCCGGCCATGCTCCAGGCAGTCGGCTCCTCGCCGTGGGTCATGACGCCTTCCGTGGCCGTTCAGCCGCTCTGCGGGCAGAACTTCGCCCCCGGTGTGGAGGGCGACCCGGCCAATCTGTTGCAGTGCCAGTCCGCGACGCAGTGCTGCGTGCCCGTGGGCCACGCCGGCCCCGGCCACCTGCACGTCACCGGAGAGTCCTGCACACCGTGCCCCTGCGGGGCGTGCTGCAAAATCGATGCCACCTGCGAAGTCCTGGAAGGCGTCGATCCCGAGGGTCAGTGCAACGCCCTGGGCGGGACCTATGGCGGCGATGGAAGCACCTGCGACGATTCCGACGCCGATGGGATTCCTGACTGGTTTGAGAAGAGCGACTGCTGCCAACCGACGACTCCGTGCTTCAGCTCGTCGGATCCCCACAATCCCGACACCGACGGCGACGGCGTGAACGACGGTGATGAGATCGCCCAGGGAACCGACCCCTGCGTTGCGGAGGGAGGTACGCCTCCCACCCCCACCTGGGATTGTTCGGGCGGTCTCGGCCAGGCCAGTTGCGTGGCTCGCACGCGTGGTCTCACCTTCCGGATGGTTCCACCCGTGGTCGCCACGGGTGGCGGCACCTCGGCCATCCGGATCACCATGATGGATCTGCAGAACCCGGTGCCGGCCAACGACCCGTGCTGTCCGCCGCCGAACTTCGCCAACTACGAGTCGGCGACCTGTAACGCGGTCGGTGAGGCGGGGGGTTGCGCTCGCTGGGTCGGCGCGCCGTTCACGTACCTTGAGGCCCAGGAGCTGCCGGGCTTCGGCAACTACCGTGCCTCTCGTCTGCAGTGCTCGCCGTACTACGACGACTGGGAGAATGAGCCCGGTCAACTGGTCAACGTGATCGGGGCGGAGATCCTGCCCAGCTCCACGTATGCCGTGAGGTCGTATGGTTCAAGCTGCAAGGGCACGGAGGGCACCTGCTCGAACGTCTCCGCAGACGTGACCATGCAGACCCGCCGAGCGGGCGACATCGCCGCGGCCTACCAGGATCCGGCGGCTCCGCGCACCCAGCCCAACGCCATCGACATCGTGGGCGCGGTGAACAACTTCAAGAAGGCCGTCGGAGCGCCCAAGCACATCGAGGCCCAGGTTCAGCCGAACCTGCCCAACCTCAACAGGGACGTGGACGCTCTGGACATCCAGGCCGTCGTGACCTACCAGAAGCTGGGTGCGTATCCGTACGCCGGACCCTGCCGGTGCCCATCGATGGTGACGTGCAACGCCACGATGTGCAGCGGTACCAACCCTTGCCCCGGTGGGCAGTGCGAAGGCTCTGGCGCGCCCTGCAACTCATCTGAGGACTGCGCAGGTAGGTGCTTTCGTAACACGTGCGTTCAGACGTGCTCGGCGGGTCCCCGAACGGGCGAGCCCTGTACGTTGAACAAGCACTGCGGCATGTGCGTCGGCGGCACCCGTCCGGGTATACCTTGCGACGCCGATGGTCAATGTGACGGTGGGACTTGCACCACGGGCACCTGCAACACCCAGGGCTTCTGCCGCGACCATTGCGGAAGGTGCAATTAATGGTCCAGTGATTCCGAGCCGGGCTGTCCTCAGCCCGGCTCTTTTGGCGTCGGGTGGCATGGCTAAGCGCAGCGCCGCCATGCCTGCAGAACGTCTATCGGTCCATCACGTGCGCTTGAACTGCCGATTGAGATCGGCTTTGGTGAGGCGGAGCATGGTGGGGCGCCCGTGGGGGCAACTGCTGGACTTCTCGATCAGGTGCCGCTGGCGCATGAGGTCCTGAATCTCCTCATCGGTCAGCGCATCGCCGGCCTTCACTGCCGCCTTGCAGGCCATCAGGTCGAGCACCTTATGGATCACCACCTCCGTCGTGCTGCCTGCGGGCTGACTGCCCAGCCGGTCAAGAAGATCGGCGAGGAACGACGCCACATCCGTGTCCTTGAGGATCACCGGAAAGGTATGGACCGCCACCGAGTCCTTCCCGAAGGGCGCAACCTCCATTCCCAGGCACGCGAACAACTCGTCGTGGGCCTCGATCAGCCCCATCTGCTCCGGCGTGACTCGCACGGTTTCGGGCAGGAGCAGCCGCTGCGACTCCAGCGGACCTCCGCTAATGCGTGCCTTGAGCTGCTCGTACATGATCCGCTCGTGCAGGGCGTGCTGATCGACGATCACGATGCCTTCGTCGGTCTCCGCCACCAGGTAGAGGTTGTGCATCTGCACGGCCCGGGGACGAACATGATCGCCCGTGTACCC
>SBAX01000215.1 GCA_005240095.1 Phycisphaera mikurensis | reverse complement strand
CTGCCAGAAACCGGAAACCCTTGATCCGGCAGGAGTTATCGTTCGTCGATCTTCAAATTCTTGAGCCCACCTTGCGCTGTACTGATAGGTGACTGTCCCCCATTTGTCCCAACAGCGCCTCCGCACCGCCTTGCTCGTACCGCTTCACCCAGCGGTCGATCGTCCGACTGCTGCTGTACTGACCGGCCGTCACCTGCGACCACGTCCAACCGTCCGCCAACCACAAAATCATCTGGGCCCGCCGCCGAACGTCGGGATCGGGATGCTTCCGATACATCCCCAGCAGCCTCTTGCGTTCGGCCGGCCCACACGAGACATTGCCGTCCATGGCTCCGTCTCCAGGGTAACCGGGTTCTCACAAATCACCGGTATATCCTGGAGGCAAGCCAGTTTCCCTTTCAAGAGGAACTATTTAGGGCTTGCAGCGGAAGCAGAAGCAGCCCGCGCCGCAAGTGAGGTGGATCGGGCTCAGTTGAAAGTCGTAGTTGAATGGCGTTATTGAAGATGGACACCGGACACCGCGATGACAAATGACAAAGCGCCACCTGGCGCGGATGGAATTCCCGGGGAGCCCGCTGGATGCGTTCCTTTGTTCGCTTAATGCTCGCCGCTCTAGCAGTAGCCGCGTTGTGGGCCACCCTCGTTGTTGTCGGCTCCTTGCAGGGCTGGGGACATGCGCGCCTCGCTCCTCCTGACGATGCCCGCGCCTTCGTCGAGGCGGCAACCGAGTACATCCGGACCAACCACCGGGGCAACATTGGATTCACGCTGCTCGTTGACGGCCACCCGTATGATGGGTATTTCGACTCGCCTGGGGCACCGGTTGATGCCAACACCCGCTTTCAGGTCGCCTCCCTCAGCAAATGGGTGACCGCGTGGGGCGTTATGGCGCTTGTGGATGCCGACCGGCTCGATCTGGACGCGCCGATCGGCAAGTACCTCAAACGTTGGCGACTGCCCGATAGCGAGTACGGCAACGACGGTGTCACGGCGCGTCGCTTGCTGAGCCATACGGCGGGCTTGACGGACGGGCTTGGCTATGCCGGATTTCCTCCCGGAGCCGATCCGCAATCGATCGAAGCATCGCTTACGCAAGCTGCGGATGCGTCACCAGGGGCAAACGGCCGAGTTCGTGTCGGCATTCCTCCTGGTAGCCGCTGGGAATACTCCGGCGGCGGCTACACGCTGTTGCAACTGCTGATCGAGGAAATCTCGGGTGTCCCGTTCGAGACGTACATGGAGGCCACGGTATTACAGCCGCTTGGCATGAACCGTTCCACGTTTTTGCTCGCTGGAAATCCATCCGCTGACGTGGCAGAGTTCTACGACGCCGACGGCCGGCCGGCCACCCATTACCGATTCACATCCCTGGCCGCTACGTCGCTGTACACGACCACCGCGGATCTGACGCGCTTCCTGCAAGCCCATTTAGCCAGCCCGGACGGCACCCCACCGGGACGCGGGGTGTTGAAGCCTGCCACCGTCGATCAGATGCGGAAGCCGCATGCCACAAAGTTCGGCGCCGACATCTGGGGTCTTGGCGTCATGCTTTTTGCACCCAACAACCGGGGCGGCTTCATCATCGGGCATGACGGGAGCAATGAGCCGGCGATCAACACAACCGCTCGGCTCGACCCGGCGACGGGAGACGGAATCGTCATTTTGGAGACGGGCAATCCGCTCCTGGCGACTCGGTTGGCGGGCGAGTGGGTGTTCTGGCACACAGGCAACATCGATTTCCTGTTGGTCACGATGAACGCCTCGAAGATGGGAAAAATCGTAGTTGGCGGGTGGATTGTTGTTCTGCTCGCCACGATTGTCTGGGGCTGGCGCACCCGGTCTCGCCCGGCCAGAGCCAATCGGGCGGGCTCGAAATCGGCGCCTGAGGAGCGTTACGGTCCTTCCGGCCCGGTCGACGATGCCAACCAAGCGACGTAATCTGTCCTGTCCACGTCGTCGTCGCTCACTTCGGTATCGAAAAACGTGCACGACGGGTGGCCTTTCCAATGTGGGAGGAAAAGCGGGACAGTCAAATGACTGTCCCTGATTTAGCGGAAAAGCGGCGGAAAAGCGTGGAAAAGCGGGACAGTCACCTGTTTCTCGGTCGCTTCGCAGCGCGAAGTGCGGGACTGGCCACGTGCTGGTGGGTTTGTTTGGTCAGGCGTTGGGGCGTCGTCGTTGTCTTGCGTTTCTTGGGCGAGGCTCTTGGCTTGCGGGGACGGCCTACGGGGTTGGCCCGCAGCCGGCGATGGAGCAGGGTTTCCAATTTGCTGATAAACCGGTCCGATCCGAGGGGGCGACCGGTGCGGGTGTGGGCCCGCAGTTGCTCGACGAGGTCTTCATCCTGGGGCTCCACCAGCACCTCGCGCCAGCGCAGCCCGCGAGAAAGCTCTCGCCAGCGGGCGCGGTTGAGAAGGGGATTCTCCACCCAAGGCCCGGCATGGGCGGCGGCGCTGGACCAGGGATAGTTCCACGCCCGCCGAACCAGCCTGGCCCGCACGGGATTGCGCTCCACATAGCACAGGGCTGACCACAAGTGACTTTCGTCCAAGGGGGCCGAGAAGAACCGCGCCTGCCACAGATGGCCGGTTCGCCCGTGCAGTCGATTCACATAACGGGTATACCACCAATGCGTCCGCCCGATGGCCGCCGCGAGCGAGCCCGACTCGGCCGGCACGACCACCAGGTGAACGTGGTTGCGCATCAGGCAGTAGCCCAGCACCTCCAGCCCGAAACGGGGCGCGGCCTCTCCCAGCAACTCCAGGTACGTGCGGCGGTCGTCATCGACGAAGAAAACGTCCTGGCGATTGTTGCCTCGCTGGGTGACATGATAGGGCACTCCCGGGACCACCACTCGCGCGACTCGCGGCATGACCCCCAACATAACCCGTCGATTGGCATATGGCAAAAAAAATAGGTGACTGTCCCTGATTTGAGGTAGGTGACTGTCCCTGATTTGAGGTGAACAACATAATAGGTGACTGTCCCTGATTTAGAGAAGCCGCACATGAGCACTGACGAGCCCACTCCCAAGGACCTGCTCTCCCAGAGGCGACGCTGGGGCCTGGCCGTGGACATCGGTGCCCACGAGGTGTTCGGCAAGGAGTGACGCTCCACGCTGCCAGCCCTCACCCTGGCCCTCTCCCGAGGGGAGAGGGGAAATGGGGCGTCCGTGGGGGCGTTCGGGCTTCAGCCCTCGGG
>SBAX01000359.1 GCA_005240095.1 Phycisphaera mikurensis | reverse complement strand
GTTCGCGACCGTCGGGCAGTTGTCCGAGGCGTCGTCGACGCCGTCGTTGTCGTTGTCGGGGTCGCAGGCGTCGCCCAGGGCGTCGCCGTCGGCATTGGCCTGATCGGCGTTGGGTACGTCGCGGCAATTGTCGGTGGCGTTGAGCACGCCATCGCCGTCGGCATCACCTGCGCCGACCGTGGGATCGTCGGGATCGCCGTCGCAGACGTCGCCGACGTCGTCGCCGTCACGATCGGCCTGGTCGTCGTTGGGGACATCCACGCAATTGTCGCAGGCATCGCCCACGCCGTCGTCGTCGGCGTCTTCCTGGTCAGGGTTGGCCACCTCCGGGCAGTTGTCTTCCTCGGCGACGCCGTCGTTGTCGGTGTCGAGGAAGGCCAGGCCGCGGCAGCCGCGTCCGGCGCATCCGGCCATCCCACAGATGGTGAGCGCTGCAGCGAGCCCGAAGAGCCGAAGGAAACCGTATCGCCTATTGAATACACTAAGACCCATACCCTGACCCTCGAAAAAAGCTGATGCTGTTCATCTTGCCTCGCGCCAGTTCGTCCGCCGAAACGTTACGGGAGTCTAAGTGCCCCTGCAACATCAGGCGTACGGGTACCGGCCGGACCCCAAGCCGGTGCGCACGCCATGCTTATCGGTCACGTTCAGGGCTCACCTTCGCCGATTGTGGCGAGTCGGGTTTCCGACCGTGATACGAAACCCCCTGGGCTCCCCTTGGGTAAGGGGGACGGCTGCGGCGGTCGGCCGGGAGACCGTTCGACGCGCTCAAATCCCGTCGGCCGTCGGGGCCCCAGCGAGGTCGTTGACCAAGTCGGTGAGCAGGAGGTCGATCCAAGTCCGGGCGGCGGCGTCCACGGCCTGAAAGACGATCTCGTTGACATTCACTGCGCACCCGGGGAAGGCGAACAGCACGGGAAGGAACATGCCGGCCAAGCGCCTGGTGATTCGGATGCGGAACCGCGGGTTCGTTGGTTTGCTCATCGATTGGGTCCTTTCACACCGCTTCGCAGGAGCATGCCTGTGCCAAAGTGCGGGTCATGGCACGTTGTGCATTGCTCTACCTTGGGCTCGCTGTGCGCCGCCGGACTCAGGTCCGCGGGTTCCTCGTGACATTCAACGCAGGTGGCAAGCACGTCGCGTTTGAGCAAGCCTTGAAACTCACTGCGGTGCATGTCATGGCATTCGAGACATTGGGCGTCGGCCACCGGCGCGTGACCGACATCGGGACCGAAGTAGCGGTCATGACACTCTCGGCATGAATCGATCAGGTCGCTTCGGACTTGCATCTTCTCGGCGGCATCATGGCAACTGCGGCACTGCTGCTGGACATAGGGTTTGTGGAGGGATGCGAACCTCGGCGGCGGGGGCTTGGCGGCGAGCGGCGGAGGCGGCTGCGGCGCGGCATCGCTCGGAGGCGCGTCGGAGGGAGCGGGGACCTCGAAGAAGAAGGCGACCCATCGATCCCGCGTGGCGGCCGAGCAACCCGCCACTACGGCTAAGGCGGCCGCGACTGCGAGTAGCACCTTGCCCATTTCCCTAATGATCGGCATGGGGGGTCCATTCGGTGCGTCGATTGCGCCTCGGTAGCGTATTGGGATCGCCTGCGATGCGTCGATCATACCCCTGTTCATGCACGAACCAAGCTGGGTGAACGCAGGGATGCAGGACCCGGCCGGCCGACGCCGACACGCCTGGGGGTGCTGCGCGATGATCGGCGCATGTCTGGGAAGTTCGCCGGCTATGGGGCAACAGGACTCATCGCCTGAGGCGGATTCGAAGTCGCCCCTCTCGCTTCGCCTTGACCATTTTGACGCGTATTTGGAGCTTCAGGGAGAGTTTTCGTCCGCACGCGTTGAGACGGACCTCCGCGACCGGTTCAGCGGGCAGCGCTCGCAGCGGAACCGCGATTGGGAGCTACAGGAGCGGATCGGGCTGAACCTCGGGGGGGCGGTGTTTGACCCCAGCGTGCTCACCTTCGGGGGGGACCTGAGCTTCGCGCTCACTCAGTCGCGTTTCGATGAGCGGATCGACGACTTCGACCATACCGACACCGACACCGGGCACCTGCTGCTGTACGACCTGCGGGCCGATCTTTTCCGCGGGGGCAAGGTGTCGGGGACGGTGTACGGGCTTCGGCAACAGGATCGCATCGACCGCCGGTTTCAGCCCACTCTCGATCAACGGCGTACCGGCTTTGGCACCAGCTGGGTCTTCTCAGATGAGAAGTTCCCGATGGAGCTGACGTACGACTACCTGGACACGGATCGCACGGGCAACGCGGATCGCAGCGACGACGAGCACCTGCTGGAGAGCACGCTGCACTACGGCGGGGACTGGAACATCTCGAAGCACAACGACCTCAAACTGGCCTATGAGCACGCGGAGACGAAGCAGGACTATCAGGGATCACGGTATCGCTTCGACACGACCCGCGATCTGTTCACCATCGAGCACCGGCTGGATTTCGGCTCGAGCTATCAGCACGAGCTGCGCACGCTCATTCACTGGCAGGAGGAGAGCGGTGACCTGGCCCGGGACTTCTTCCGGGCGGGGCCGCAGCTCACCCTGAAGCACAGCGATACGCTGCAGACGATGTACAAGTACCAGGCGGATCGCGAACTGTATCAGGGGTTCGACGTGGAGATGCACCGCGGCGACTTTCAACTGCTGCATCAGCTCTACAGCAATCTCACCACGACGGTTGATTTCTTCGCTCTCACGGAGGAGGTCGATGATTCGGTAAGCACCGATCAGTACGGAACGGCCGTTGACTGGCAGTACAATCGCAAGAACCCTTTTGGGCGACTGTACGCGAATCTGGCCCTGGCGTACGACACGGAGAATTCAAGCAGTGACTACGGGCGGCGGATTGTGCTGGACGAGGCCCAGACATTTCGCGACCCCATCGACATTACCCTGCGCAATCGCAACGTGGTGGTCGAGAGCATCATCGTGACGGGCACGAGTAATCGCCGTGTGCACCGCCTTGGCACTGATTACACCATCGTCCAGTTGGGCAACGTCACTCGGCTGGTGCGGATTCCGAGCGGGCTTATCGCGGATCGGGACACGGTATTGATCGACTACGAGTATCGCACCCCTGCGGACGGGCAACTGGATACGATCCGCGTCGATCTGCATGTGGAGCAGCGCTTCACCAACGGCTGGACGCCCTACTACCGGCTGGCGTATCGCAATCAGGAGGATGACACATCCACGGGCTTCCCGACGCGCGCTGATCGAACGGATCATCATCGGGTGGGGGCTAGGTACGAAACCAAGGCGTATAACGTGGGCGCGGAGTTCGAGATCTTCGACGACACGGTGGAGCCCTACCACGGCTACCATTTGGATGGGCTGCTGCGCATTCTTCAGACCGTCGATCACACGCTCAACGCCTCGTCGCGTTTCTCGCAGCTGTTCTTTGAAGGGGGAGTGGACGATCGGGACGTGATCCTGCTTGATGTCGAGCTGGATCATCGCTGGCGACTGTCGGATCGGCTGTCCACCATCGAGCGCGTGGCGTATCGGTACGAGGATGACTCCGTGGACGGAATCACCCACGGGGTGGATGCTCAGGCGGGCCTTGAGTATGTGCTGGGCGATCTGTCGGGCGAGCTGACGTTCGACTACGACCGGCTGTCGCTGCCGGATTCGGAAGAGGATGACTACGGGGTGTTTCTGCGCGTGCGCAGGGAGTTTCCGAATGTGCTGGGCCTTCGCTAAAACGAGTCTCGTGCGAGGCGCATGCGTATGCGTTGCGATAGCCACGCTGGGTTGCGCGCGGCCCGAGGGGGAGCTGTTTCCGGCGATGCAACCGGCGATGGTGTGGCCGGGGCCCCCGGAGCAGGCGCGAATCCGGCTGGTGGGATCGATCGCCAGCAGTGAGGACCTTCATGCGGCCACATCCGCGTCGGAGGCGTTGGCCAGTGCGCTGCGGGGCGCTCGGCCTCCTGTGCGGTTCGTGGCACCGCATGGAGTGGCGGTTTCGGGTGATGAGCTTGTGGCGGTCACGGACAGCGCGGGCGCGAGCGTTCATATTCTCGACCTGCAGCGGCGCGAACATGTGGTTGTATCGGGTTTCGAGGACGCGCGATTTGTTGCCCCCGTGGGGGTGGCGTGGGCGAAGGATGCGCTATTCGTCAGCGATGCGGGGTTACATGAGGTTGTCGGCCTTGGTCGGGACGGGGCTTTCCGCATTCGGTTTGGAGGCAATGATCTGCAGCGGCCGGTGGGCATCGCTTATGCTGCCTCGCGCGACCAACTGCTGGTAGTGGACGGCGATGCCCATCAGATCAAGGTGTTTTCCACGACAGGAGAAATGCTGAACTCGCTTGGTCAGCGCGGGGAGGCTCCCGGAGAGTTCAATTTTCCTTCTCACCTGGCGGTGTGGAGGGATCGGATCGTGGTTGCCGACAGTGGGAACTTGCGGGTGCAAGTGCTGACGCTCGACGGATCGCCGGTGGCGACCATCGGCAAGAAGGGCAATGCGGCGGGCGACTTTGCCTTGCCCAAGGGCGTGGCGGTGGATGCGGAGGGGCACGTCTACGTCGTCGACGCGCGATTCGAGAATGTGCAGATCTTTGATCAGCGCGGAGCGCTGCTGCTGGCCGTGGGCGAGGAGGGCTCGCGGCTGGGACAGTTTTCGCTGCCGGCGGGGATTGCTATCGATGCGCAGAACCGTATCTGGGTTGCGGACAGCGGAAATCGACGACTGCAGGTCTTTCAAACCTTAAGGAACGCGTCATGATTCGACTGCAGCGATTGTGTTTCGCGATGGCCTTGCTGACGCCGGTGTCGGCGGATGATTCCATCCTGAACTCCAAGCACGATCTGTCCGCGCAGGGCCCTGGGCCCATCCGGGCCATCGGAGAGAATGAGGTCTGCGTATTCTGTCACGCTCCCCACAACAACGCACCGCAAACACCGTTGTGGAATCGGGAGAACCCACGCACGCACTACCGTATCTATGAGAGTTCCACAACGGATGCACGGATTGACCAGCCTTCGGGGCCGTCGAAGATGTGCCTGAGCTGCCATGACGGCTCGATGGCGTTGGGCAATGTCCTTTCGCGTTCCGCGGCGTACCCCATCGTCATGACGGCGCGCACCATTCCGCCGGGGCCTGCGGACTTAACCAGCGATCTTTCCGACGACCACCCCATCGGGTTTCGCTACGACCGCGCTCTGTCCAACACCGATGGGCAGCTTCGAGCGCCCGAGGTCGTCAGCGTCGATCTGCCGCTGGGCGCCCATGGGGAGATGCACTGCACGTCATGCCACGATCCACATAACAATGAGCTGGGGGACTTTCTGCGGATGACCGACAAGATGTCCGCGATCTGCACGGCGTGCCACGATATGCAGGGCTGGGAGCGTGCGTCGCATGCGGTCAGTCACAAGCCGACCCATGGGCGGGCCGTCGATCCACGCGAGCAACTGAAATACCGCTCGGTCGCGGAGAACGGCTGCCTGAACTGTCACAAGATCCACTCCGCGCCCCATCGCGAGACGCTCCTGCGGGCGGAGCGCGAAGAAGACAACTGCCTCAACTGCCACAGCGGCTCTGTTGCGAGCTTCAACATTGCCGCAGACATTGGCAAACGCTCGGCGCATGACGGGCGTTTCCGGCGCGATGTTCACGATCCCACCGAGAACACTTTTACGATGCGCCGGCACTCCGAATGCGTGGATTGCCATAATCCCCATGCGGCGCACGGCGACCCCATTGGCATCGTCCAAGGCACTCTTGGGCAGACAGTGAAGGGCCCGACGCTGTACGTGTCGGGCGTGACGCTCAGCGGACGGATGACCGATGAGGCGACCTTTCAGTATGAGATCTGCTTTAAGTGCCACGCGGACAGCACGCAGCGTCCGCGGCTGCAGACCTCGCGGCAGATCAGCCAGACCAATACCCGCCTGGAGTTTCAGCCCTCCAGTCCGTCGTTTCACCCCGTGGCCGGGCCGCGACGCAACAGTGATGTGGTGAGCCTTATCTCCCCCATGCGGGTGGGCAGCATCATCACGTGCACGGACTGTCACAACAGCGACAACGCCCGGGCGGCCGGAGGCAGTGGAGCCAACGGACCCCATGGATCTCTGTTCGAGCCACTGCTGGTGCGGAACTACGATCGCGAGGATTTCACGACGGAGTCGGCAGAAGCATATTCCCTCTGCTACGGTTGCCACAGCCGCGACAGTATTCTCAATAACGAGAGTTTCGCCCTGCACCGCAGACACGTGGTGGACGTGCGCACGCCGTGCAGCGTCTGTCATGACGCCCATGGCGTCTATCGCGGGCAGGGCAACAGCGTGAACAACTCGTCGCTGATCAACTTCGACCTGGCCGTGGTAAGCCCCGCGCAGACGCCGGGCGGACGCAGGCTGATCTACGAGGATACAGGTCGGTTCGCGGGCAACTGTACGCTGACCTGCCATGGGCTTACGCACGTCAACTTCCGCTATGGCCCTGGGGATGGAATGGCCAAGATGTCCGCCAGAGGAGCGAGCCGATGATTCGCAAGGCATTTGCCGTCGCCGTAACCGTCTTGTGCTCTGGATTGCTGTGCGGCTGGGCATGGGCCGGACTGGAAGGGTCCAAGCACGATTTCAGCAAGCAGCCCTGGTCGGGCGGGGAGACCTGCGGCGTCTGTCACACCCCCCACCGCGACCAGCTCCCGACGGCGGCCCCGCTGTGGGACCCCAACGCCGATCTCACGCGCAGCTTCGGTACGTCGAGCCTGCGGGCGCAAGCCGGTCCCGGCACGCAGATGTGTCTGCGCTGCCATGACGGCACTATTGCCCGCCCGACTTTCGCTACGACCACAAGCAGGCGATACGAATCCAGCCTGCATCCGGCGTTATTCAGCGCAGCCCATGCGGGCACAGACCATCCCGTAGGGGTGCGCTATCCGGATTTGCGCAAGGGGTATCGTCCGGCGACTTTGGTTGTAGCCCAGGGCGCGGTCACGCTGCCCAACCATCGGGTCGAATGTGTGTCCTGCCATGATCCGCATGCCGGCGCCGGGCTCGACGCCATGCTGGTCGTGAGCAACGCCCGCAGTGCGCTATGCCTGACCTGTCATCAGAAATAGACGAGGGGTAAGTGTTAGCACTTCCTAGAGTCACGCGGAGCCGCATCCCTCGGGCGCGTAGCGTCGCCCCTTGTGGGCGGCGCTTGAAGGCTCTTTGGGGAGCACTCGCCCTGCTCTCCTCCGCCTGCACCGGCTGCAAGGCGCCCGATCGACGCACCGAGATCGCCTATTTCCCTCCGCCGCCCGCCCC
>SBAX01000366.1 GCA_005240095.1 Phycisphaera mikurensis | reverse complement strand
GCTGAAGCCGCCGACGATGTTCGGGTCGACGCCTCGACTCGACGATATGGCAGGCCCGTTCGCCCTGTTCGATGCCCTCGCGGATGAATGGAATGAGGACGTCGTATTCCTCGTCTTTGGTGTGGAAGAAGGCGCACACATGTCTTGAGCGGTCAAGAACCGAGCCGCCAAGGTGTACCGGTCTCAGTTGATCGGTCACGATGGTTGTCCCCTGGGCGGTCGCCGCATGCGCAGCCGCAGACCACCTGTACGCTCGGCGACAGCGGCGCTGCCTCTGCATCGCACCGCGACGCACGCGTCAGAATTCATGCCCGAGCGACGACTTGCACCGGTAACCGATGGAACAGACTGCTTGTCTGTTTATCGCCTGCGACCCTGATAGCAGTCGCGGCAGTAGACCGGCCGGCCCTCGGTCGGTTTGAACGGCACCTGGGTGGTCTTGCCGCACTCGGCGCAGACGGCACTAAACAGTTCCCGCGATCCCCTCGAAGGCGAGCCGTAGCCTCCGCGGCCGCCACCGCCGCCTCCTCCGCCACCCGGCCCCATGCCCTTTCGCTTGGTGCGGCAGTTCGGGCAGCGCTTCGGCTCATTCGTGAATCCGCGCTCCGCGTAGCGCTGTTGATCCGTGGCCGAGTGAGTGAAGGGCTCCTGGCAGTCAATACAGGTGATGGTCTTGTCGACATACTCCATGGTTTTGGGCCTCTTGATTAATGGGCGCGGCCAGCGACGCTTCGACGGGGAACCCCCTGGGCCGAGCGGCCTAGCGAATGGGTGGATACTCCTGAGGAAGATCGGCGGTCAAACCCTGTCTCCAGAAGTTATGAGAACACCCCCCTGCCTGGCTGTCAAGTCCGACATCTAGCCAAATCGCGAGTCTTTTTCGCCCAAGTTGCCTGGCTGTTTATTTTCCCAAATCACCGTCCGCTCGGGCCTTGATTGTTGCAGATGCATCAAACGCCTGCTGGATGGCAAGATGGCGGGTAAGCAGGGTGACGTCCCTCCGGAGCCGTCGCAGGCGCGAGTAGACCATGAAGAAGCCCACCAGCATGCCGAGCACGGAGCAGTAGAGGACGAGATCGGCCCCGCGGCGGATTCCCACGGTGGTTGCCACCGCCGTGGTGGAGTCCGGCCAAGCGATGGCCAATCCCGCCATAAGCCAAAGCGCAAGCCAGGCAACGCCCTCCCTGCGGCCGGTCCAGCCCTTCAGCAGGGCCAACAGAGTCAGGACGAACAGGCACCCCACGACAATGAGCGCTACGACCTGAAACGGAGTCATCGCACCACCCTCCCAAGAACGTATTGCACGAGAATGTGAAGCCCTCCGCGTAGCGACTGGCCCTTGCGGAGCGAGTACGGCGTATAGCGGATCTGCACAGCAACCTCCTTGAAGGGCAGGCCGCTTTCGCGGATCTGATCGATGATCTCGCTGGCGTGAGCCATACGGTCCATGCGGATGTCGATCCGCTCCGCCGCCCGCCGCGAAAACGCCCGCAGTCCGTTGTGGGCGTCCGTCAGACGGACGCCGCTCATGAGCCGCGTGAGGCCGACCGCGAGCTTGAGGGCGGCGCGGCGACGCCAAGGCAGGCCTACGGCACTTCCGAGGAACCGCGAACCCAGGGTGATGTCACACTCGCCGCTTCGGATCGGCGTCACCAGAGCGGCGACGTCTTCGGCGCGGTGCTGCCCGTCGGCGTCAAAGGTGACGATGATGGGGGCCCCGCGCGACAGGGCGAAATCGATGCCCGTCTGCAGGGCGGCGCCCTGGCCGCAGTTGACCACGTGCCGGAGGACGAACGCGGCGTGCTTCTTGGCAGTCTGAAAGGTTTCGTCCGTCGATCCGTCGTCTACCACGACGACGTTGGAGGATCCCGCAACGCCGAGCTCGCGCAGCACTTCTCCGATCGCTTGGGCCTCATTGTAGGCCGCGATGACCACGAAGACATCGCGATGGAGCTGACCAGTCATGCTCGTCGTTTCAGTATTCCAGCGGCGAATGATACTGGGGCGAATCGCAGCGGTCAGCCCGGCTTGAGCGCGTCCCCGCATTGGCCGCAGGGTCGCCCGGCCCAGGATCGCCGAGAAAACGCGCGGGGCGCTGCGTCGGCGGTTCTCCGCACGCAGCGCCCCGAAACACACGCGCTCGACAACGCGTGTCTATCCAGAGGTTATGGGAAGCAGCGCCCGCAGGCGTCCCGGCAGAAGCCGCCGGCCGGGCATACTCCCACTCCCGGACACACGCCGGGGGCAGGGCAAGTCGCCGGTGTCGCCGGGTTGCACGGCTGGCCGTCGAACACGCCGCCGACACAATAGTTGCAGTTGGAGACGTTGTTGCACGGTAACCCGTCGTTCGGTCCCCCAACGCAAGTCCTCACGCACTGCGCTCCCGCACCGTACAGTGCGACGCATGCGGGGGGACCGACACAGGGCGTCGCGTCACATGGGACGGCAGACGGGCAGCCACATGGCCCGCTGAACGGATAGGCACTCCCCCGAAACGCGTTCACGCAGGAGCTGATGTCCAGCGCGTTGACATCAGCGTTGAGGTCGAGAACATTGGGTTGCAATTGGGCGGCGGTTTGGCTCAGCGCCCCAACGAGGTTCTTGAACTTATTGACCAGAGCGACCACATCCAAGGCGTTTGGCTGTACGGTCGTTGATGGTGGGTTATAGGGCAGGGCGACATCTCCCCAGCGCCGCGTGGCTATTGCGACGGGCATCGATGCGGCGGCGCAGGTATCCTCCGTCCCTTTACAGCTCGAAGCGAGCGCCTCCACGTCATAGAGCGAACTCGGGACGATTTCGGCCCCGAATACGTGGACGAGTCCTTCCGCGCCCCAGGCATGATAGTAAGGTGCACACTGCAGTCTTGCCCCTCGAAAACTACCAAGCCCCGGCAGGTCGTTGGATTCGAGGAAGGTGGCCGGTGGCCCGACCCACCTGGCGCAACCCGCGCCTTCATCCGGTGCGATGCACGTCCCCACTTCATAGTC
Source organism: Phycisphaera mikurensis (assembly GCA_005240095.1). Classification (GTDB taxonomy): domain Bacteria; phylum Planctomycetota; class Phycisphaerae; order UBA1845; family UBA1845; genus SBAX01. The sequence goes on along the minus strand of SBAX01000366.1, from coordinate 5,332 downwards.
GCCAAAAACCGGTGGCGGAAAGGGTGGGAGATTGGGAGGGACGGGGTTCTGCAAATCGATCATCGTGACCCGGATGGCCCATTGGAAACTGTTCGCTGTGGCAACGGGCGGGACCGAAAAGGAGATCGCTCGGTTTTTTTCGCCGGCCGGATCGGGGATGATGGGTGACGGGCCGCATGGCGACCGCTGAGCGAGCTCTTCCGGAGTACCCAAGCAGACGCTGCCTGGACAATCCCCATCGTCGCTGCATGACAGGCCCGCGTCCGCGCCAGCCGCACAAGTGCCGCCGCGACAGCGAAGGCCTCCGGCGAAAGTGCCCCCGTACGGCGGGGCGTCGCAGACCGCCTTGGTCATGGGCGCTCCGCCGGTCTCACGATCATCCGCGCACATCCCAGGACCCAGGCAACACGAGCCAGAATCACACACGCCAGGGGTACAAAGAGCGACGACGCTGCCACCGTACGCCTGAGGGGGGGCAAGGTGGTTTCCGAGCTTGCCATCGCACTCCGGTTTGTTGAGTTCCGAGCACTTGGAATCGCAGGTCTCACCGGCGGGGCAATCGGCGTCGGTCGCGCACAGGATCGGCGAGGCCGAGCACTCCAAATAGCAACATGCCGCAAGCGGGCAGGCTTCCACCGTGAGGTGAAGTTGGTACGGACCGCGCGTGCCCGCGGGCGAAGAGTGCACGCCGTAGTAGTAGACCCCCGCGGGCAGTGGTTGGAACGTTGCCCAGAAGTTATCTTCCGCACAATAGGGGTCTCCATAACCGTAGGCCGCCTGCCCTACGGCGTACGGGTTCGGGGAGGCAGAGATGGGCGCACCACAAGGACAGTCCGCATAGAGCAGCGGCCGCGCGGGCGTGTGCACGGGGTCCGAACAACAGTGGTCAACGCGAACCAAGGCGCACCCATCGATTGCAAGGGCTTCCCACCAGCCTTCGTCGGCGCCGACGTCAGCATTGGGCGGGAAGCATGAATCGGGGCGTGTGGCCGTGCTGCTGGCGGGCATGTTGTTGCCCGAGATGGTAACCACTTTCGGCGGGTACCCCGGGGACGGAACCGTGATGACGTGGATGTAGGCGTCCTCGCAGTCGTCCGCGCCCGTTTGCCGAACCTCACAGGCCCCATCACAGATGCTGCCTGGGCAGTCCAGGTCCTCGTCACAGGCAATGCCGGCCATGGCACCCGCAACGCACGTTCCGCACTCGAGGTCAACGGTACAAGCGAGTAAGTTATTCGGCCCTCCCATGCAGCGCATGGATGAAGGTTGCGCGCAGCAATTGGGATCGCAGGTCGTGCCAAAGCCAAGGAAGTCGCCCATACAAGCGGCCGGGGCCGTAGTTGAACAGTCGCCAGCAGCCGGGTCACAGCACGCCCCCACGGAACATGACTCAATGGGAGCGCAGAACGGCGGAGAGCAGATCCCCGGCACGTCGCAGTCGGCGTCGAGGACGCACGCAGCACCTACCATTCCCGCGACGCATGTGCCCGCCGCACAATCGCCGGCGATTGCGCAGTCGGCTGCAAGCATGCAGGCTGCACCCACACTACCGGCTGTGCAAACGCCGGGCGCCCCGGCGCAAACCGCATCTGCAGGTTCGCAGCTTCCGCCAACGGCGCAGTCCGCGTCGCTGTCGCACGGCGCGCCAGCGGGGATCGTGCATGCGCGGCACGGCGCACCCGCCATGGGACCACCAAAACAGGCCGCGCAGGCGCTCCCCCCGCCCTGGTAGATGCCTCCTCCGGCCTCGCACAACGCCTCAGGGACCGCATCCGCGCATTCGCCCGTTGCAGGATCGCAGCATGCTCCCGGCACGCCGGCCACAGCACCGTCTTCATCACCCACCGACGGCGATGACCATTGCGCTGCACTGACTATTGAATCCTGCCCGAGATCCGGCCGACTTGGCGATGCGCCGCGAAGTTGAAAGGCCGTGCCCACGGCGCATCCGGTAACCACCAGTGCCGAGACCCAACCGTTGGAGCCCCACCCTGTCTTTCGTAACAACATGAGTCGGTTCCTCCCTCGACCAATGGCCATGACTAACCGGCCGGGTTCGAAATGAACCGGCAGCCAGCCCCCCAACGGCTACAGCTTGGTTTTGTTTGTTGAAGAATTGATCCGGAACCGACGGATCAGAGCGGCCCGCGACCTCCCCAGCGTTGCCGGGGCGGGCGGGTCGAGTCGTGTCCGCCCCGGCGTTTCCGCTGGAGGTAAAGGAAGCGGCGGTAGCAAGCCGCACAGGAATTGAGCCGGAATGGGCCCATCCACTCACGGTGGGGGGCGTTTTTCGCGAGCGATCCGCATCCCCGGGTTGCGGGCGCAGGTTCGGGACGGTAAGCTGGCTGAGGATTTGTGGTCATGTTCGAAGCTTTGGGGCCCCCATGTCTGCCACCGATGCGGAGCTGATACGCCAGGCCACCCGTGGATGCCGTGATTCCCTGGGCACGCTGCTGGCCCGGGTGGGGCCCGCCGTCCGAGAACGTTTTCGCAATGAGATCCCCCGCCGCTGGCAGTCCCTGCTGACCCTCGACGACCTGATGCAGGAGACGTACACCGACGCCTTTCTCGATATCGTCGAGTTTGTCCCCCGTGGAAACGGCTCCTTCGAACGCTGGCTGGCGACCATCGCCCGGCACAACCTCCTGAACGCCTTGGAGATGCTGGAGGCGGAAAAACGCGGCGGGGGGCGGCGGGCCATCGATACTCAGAACATCGAGCAGTCGTTCATCGGGCTGCACGAGCTGGTGACCGGGACGTCGACAAGTCCCAGCGGCTGTGCGGCGCGAACCGATGCCCGCGAGGCGCTGGAAATCGCCATGCGAAAGCTGCCCGAGGATTACCGCCGCGTCGTGGAGATGTACGATCTGGAGGGGCGCCCCATCGACGAACTCGCCAAGGCGTTCAACCGCCGGCCCGGCGCCTTGTACATGCTGCGGGCCAGGGCCCATCGAGCGCTGCGAAAACACCTCGGGGCGGCCTCCAAATACCTCAGCGATTCTGCATGACTCCCCACCGTACTGCGAGGCTCCTTGCTGAACAACGAGATTGCGCCTGAATGGAAGAGCCCGGGAAATCTCAGTCAACGGCGGATGCCGAACGCCTGCTGATCGAGCGCGCACGCAGTGCGGCGGCCGTCGTCACTACGCGCTGGGATGAAGGGTCGGCGCTGCCCAATGCCATCGCCGGCTACGAAATCCTCCGTGAGATTCATCGCGGCGGGCAGGGCGTGGTCTACCAGGCCATTCAGCAGGCCACTAGAAGGTATGTAGCCGTCAAGGTCATGAAGGAGGGCCCCTTCGCGGGTCCGCAGGATGTCGCCCGCTTCGAACGTGAAGTTCACATCCTCGGGCAGCTCAATCATCCCAACATCGTCACCATCCATGACAGCGGCACGGCCCAGGGAAGCTTCTACTACGTCATGGACTACATCGCGGGCGAGCCCCTGGACGACTACGCCGCCGTGCAAAGGTTGCCCGCCGACGCGTTCCTTCGCCTGTTCACGAAGATCTGCGACGCCCTTCACGCGGCCCACCTGCTGGGCATCATCCATCGTGACTGCAAGCCCAGCAACATCCGCGTGGACGGCAACGGAGAGCCGCACATCCTGGACTTCGGCCTGGCGAAAACCACCGTGGATAGTGCGCTGGACTCCGAAGTGATGACCATCACCGGGCAGTTCATCGGCTCCCTGCCCTGGGCCAGTCCGGAGCAGGCGGAGGGCCGTCCGGACCGCATCGACATCCGCACCGACGTGTACTCGCTCGGCGTCATCCTCTACCAGATTCTCACGGGTGGGTTCCCCTACAAGGTGGCGGGCAACATGCGCGAGGTGCTGGACAACATCGTGCGCGTCGAGCCTCCCAAGCCCAGCAGCATTCGCCGGACGATCAACAACGAAATCGAGACCATCATCCTTAAATGCCTGCAGAAAGAACCGGCACGGCGCTATCAGAGCGCCGGCGAGCTGGCCCGCGATATCCGGCACTACCTCGCCGGAGAGCCCATCGAAGCCAAACGCGACAGCCACTGGTACGTCACCCGCAAGCTCCTCGGCCGCCACAAAGTCGGGGTCGCCGTCGTGGTGGGCTTTGCGGTACTTGCCGTGGCCCTTCTGGCCCTGGGTATCCGCGCTCAAACCGCTGCCATGCGTGCCGAACATGAAGCTGAGAAGGCTCGAGGCGTAGGGCAGATCGTCGATTTCGCGACAGCATTAGCCGACCCCGAGGAGTACATCAAAGGCATCGAGCAGACACCCGAACGCCTCGACCGGGCTGGTAGCGTCATCGACGAAATGCTACCTCGGCATGCAGAGCTCCGAGCCTCATTGCACGCTCGGTTCGGGGGTATCTACCGCAGGGGACAGAAGTATGACGCCGCCGAGAAGCACCTTCGCCGGGCGCTCGAGGACCTCGCCCAAGTCTCCGGTGACCACCGGGCTCAGCAAGCGGATATTCTGCACGATCTCGGGGCGGTGACCATCCTCCGGGGCAACGCGGCTGAGGCCATCCCCCTCTATCTGCAGTCCGCCAACCTGCGAATCGACGTACACGGTTCGAAGAGTCCCAAAGTTGCGGAGAGCCTCAACCATCTTGCCAAATGCTACGAAGACCTCACCTTCTTCGATGTCGCCGAGCGTCTCTACCTCGATGCCCTCGACATGCGCCGCGAACTTCCGGACGTCGAGCAGCGAGAAGTCGCTCGAAGCCTCAACAACGTCGCGGTGTTCTACCGCGATCGCGGGAAATACGAAGAGGCCCTGGATTACTTCGGGCAGGCCGCCGCGGCGTTCGAGCAAGCTCACGGGCGCCGAAGTCGCGACCTGGCCAAGGTCTGGGGTAGCCTTGGCAAGCTCTATCTCGACGTGGGCCGATGCGCGGAGGCCAAGTCCTTCCTCACCGATGCCTCCGATTTGATGCTCGAACTGATGGGTCCTGGCGAATTGTCCCTCGCGAATGTCAAGCATCAGCTCGCTCGACTGCACCTTTTTTGCGAACCACGTGACACGAACGCGGCGAAGCAACTGGTTCGCGATGAGCTGGAGCTTCGGCGCGCCAGGCAACCAGGACATCACGCGGATATCGGCGAGGCGATGCTTCTTCAGAGCGAAGTGGCCGCGGCCGAGCGGGACGTGGCGGCGGCCGAGCAGAGCCTTGAGGAGGCCCGCAGCATTCTGGCATCCCACGTTGATGAGGCCAGAGCGAGGCTGCGTGTGCCGTGGCAGGTCAATGCCGCACCCCAAGTAACTTTGGGCGAGAGTCCGTCACCGCCGTTTCGAGATGAATTGTGCGCAGTCTACGGCAAGCTTGGCGGCACGGAAGCGGCCTTCTGC
>SBAX01000383.1 GCA_005240095.1 Phycisphaera mikurensis | reverse complement strand
CTCCCCCCGGGAGAGGGGCCAGGGTTGAGGGCCGGCACCTTGCAACTCGCCCTCGCGGACGCCCACGCCAAGAACCCCGGCAAGTCGGACCTCACCAAAGGCCTCATCGCCGTGTTCGACGTCTCCAGCCGATAAGCCGAGCCAAAGCGCTTTGAGGGCCGGCGACGTCATTCGGGGACACGGACAAGCTCGCCTTGGTGTTGACTTGCTTCTGAGATATGAGATCTGAAATATGAAATTCGCCGTGATGCCTGTCTACTCGTCAATGATCCGCTGGAACACCCAGAAGTCCTTGAGATCCACGTCGTAGTCCTCACACGCCGGCGCGTCCATATCAGCGCGGAAGTGGAAGTCGTCCGGGTCGCACCCCGCGGGCGGTGTGAGGACATCGGGTCCGGCCAGACACGGCAGCCACCGGGTATAGTCATCAAGGTCATGGTCCCCGTCCCGGTCGACGTCGCCCACACTGGTTACCTGCGTGCCGGGCCGCACCAACGCGATGCCTGCAGTCGACGAATAGACCAGCACGATGGTGTACTGGTCACAGAAGGGAGTATGGCTCAGCGACGCGAACTCGCCGCTGCGTCCCGCCGTCGCATTGACCAGAATCATCTGCTCTCCGATCGACGGCAGGTAATCCGGACCGAGTGTGAGCTCTGCGTTCCCGCCAAACGTAGCCGTGCCCGTAACGTTGATGCGATCGCTGTTTCCCGGACCGTTGAGTTCGATCACCACGTCCGAACTGGGGTTGAATAGCACGTTGCCGTTGATTTGGATATTCACCGGCGTGTCGCCGGGATCGGTGGGTTCGATGACGCCGGAGTTCACTACGTTGCCAGTCAGCGTCCCTCTGCCGCGGATCGCTCCCCCGAGCTGATTCCCGATGCCGTTGGCGCATGAAAGCGTGCCGCTGTCGATCAGCGTCTCCCGGCCTAGGACAGCCCCGTTGCTGTCCACCAGTGTGATGGATTGGGCTCCGACGTCGATCGTTCCGCCGTAGTTGAACCCAGTGCTCGTGTTGGCGCCGATGGTGAGTGGCCCCGTCGGCGTAATCACCGCACCCGGGTCCCCGGTGATCTCCGCCGTACAGGTGCCCGAGCCCATGTACCCGCCCGAGGCGCCGAAATGGATCTTGTTGCCGCTGATATTGTTGGTGGTATTGGAGAGAATCCCGTTAAACCTCAGCCCCGCTCCCCCCACGGGCTGAATGTTGCCGAAGTTGTCCACGTCCGCGTTGATCGTGCCGTTGCCATTGATCGTCGATCCCGCCAGCACGTTGATCTCCAGCCCGCCGTCAAGCGTCCCTCCGGCGAAGTGCAGAGTGCCCGTGCCCCCATTGGGATCGCCCAGGAACGTGCCGCCCGCCACACTGACGTTGCCTCCTGTGTTGACGTTGACCGCGCCGACGCCCGCGGCCGTGCCGCTCGAATTGCGCCCGATGAGCAGGTCACCACCCACCTGCAGCCGCGCATTCAACAGGCCCACGACGCCCACAGTGACGGAGCTATTGGAGGCCGACCCGTTTGCCACGATGACATCCCCTGCGAACCGCGCCAGCGCCCCGTTGCTGACCGTCATGGTCGCATCCCCGCCTTGCCCGATGCGCGACTCGCCCGTCCCCAGCACGTCCAGCAGCGAAGCGCCCAGCGGCGTGACGGTAAAGCCGGACACTGTGACCGTCGGCACCGAGCTGGCGTTGGACCCGGCGATGAACTGGTCGGCGACTTGCACCGTTCCGGAACCGATGACGTTGAGAGTCGCGGCCCCGTTGTTGCCGATGAACAGGTCCGCGCCGTTCCCGACGACAAAGGTGGCATCGTCATCGTTGACGTTCAGCGTCCCCGTGCTGCCGGCCGCATCGCCGACGAAGACTGTCGCGTTAGAGGTGAAGCCTCCCGTGGTAAGCGTGACGGTTGCGATGTCGCCGTTGACATCTCCGATGGTCACGCCGGTGGAGGCCGTGTGTGGGTTGATCATGCTCAGAGTCACCGTGCCGCGGTTGTAGGTGTGCGTGCGGCTGGCCGCTACGGTCGAATTGAAGGTTGTGGTGAAAGTCGCCAGTATGTTGAAGACAAGATCGTCGGCCGGCGTGGGGACCTGCGCCGGGTTCCAGTTGCCGGCCGTCGCCGCCGACCCCCCGGCCGCATTATTCCACAGCAGAACGTCAGCCACTGCGGAAGTCGTAAGTATCGCGGCGGCAATGACAGCTCCGACATACCTTGACAACGCAACGGTACGGCGGCTCGAACGAGCGCGCGGTGTGAGCATCTTTCTCCCTCCTGACTCGACCTGCAGACGACCTATTCCAGCCCAAGAGACAGTCTACCGAAATCGCCACAGCCAATTCAACTTTCTGAGCTGTGAAATCTCAAATCCCTCCTTGGTCGTTTCTCTCTCCCCGCGGGAGAGGGGCAGGGGTGAGGGCCAGGGCTGCTGAGAAAATGGCGGCCGAACCCCTCTCCTTTGCAGGGAGAGGGGCAGGGGTAATGGTAGAGCGTGCCGAGGCGAGGGTCGCCCATTTTCATCCGAGATGGCGAGGTGTCCATCATGGCAACTGGTGCGAGAATCCTTGCTCGCACGGCGGGCCGGTCGGAATCCTTTCCCACGAATGACGTCCTCTGGAGTCATTCCGAGCCGGGCTGTCCTCAGCCCGCCGTGCCCAGCATGCCGCTCGAATTCGCTTTGCGCTCTGAGATCTCAAATCTCATATTCTCCTGGTCCGAATGGTCCGAATTGTCCGAGTTGTCCGTTTCCCCCTCTCCCCCCGGGAGAGGGGCAGGGGTGAGGGCTTGGTGTGCAGAGGCTGGCGTGAGGGTGGAATCGCGCGTCTATCGCTCGCCCTCGGTTGTAACTGGTAACTCGTAACTGGTAATTCGTAACTGGCACCTTGACCCGTCCTTCTACCTTCGCTACACTGTTTTCTGCAACACCACCCCACGAGCGTAACGATGCGCCGGCTCTCGGCATTTACTCTCATCGACTTGGCCATGCTTCTGGCCGCGTCTACCCTGCTCGTGGCCATCGGCCTCCCCGTATTCGCCCGCGCCCGCGAACTCAGCCAACGCACCGTCTGCGCCGGCAATCTGATGGGCATCGGGGCGGGCGCCAAAATCTACGCCACCGACAACAAGGACCTCTGGCCGGTTCCGCCCTTCAAACGCGACGCCATCGATGAGGAAGGCGTCGACTATCTCACTGACACCGATCCCCTGGACCCTTACCCTGTCGCCGTCGGCTTTCTGCGAGAATACCCCAGCTACTCCGAGACGCCTATTGACCCGGGCGCGGGGAGCACGGAGATGTCCGTGACCCGCGCGTACTGGATGCTGGTGCGAAGCGGCGATCTGAGCATCCAGCAATTCATCTGCCCCAGCAACTCATCCGACTTCCACGACCCCACCGTACAGATCGACCTCTATTACGACTTCAGCGCTTACTCGAACGTCTCCTACGGCTACCAGGTCCCCTTCGGCCCGCGCGACACCCAGCCCCGCGAAGGCGCCGGCCATCGCCAGATCTTCGCCGCCGACAAGGGACCGTACTACCTTCCCGACTACAATCCCGACTTCCTATCCGCAGGGGAGAATGGCTCTCTTGGATTGGACGACCCGCCCGCTCGGTGGCGCCCGTTCAATTCCTTCAATCACGGCGGTCGCGCCATCGGCGAAGGCCAGAATGTCCTCTTTGCCGGCGGGCATGTTTCCTTCACCCGAATCCCCGCCATCGGCGTGGATGACGATAACCTCTACACCCTGATGATCGACGAGTGGTCGAGCTTGCCGTACAACAGGATTCACGGAGATCCACCACATCGGGCGTCCACAGGTTCCGCGCCGTACCCCGGGCAGAATGCGCTTGGCACAGGCGCCGGCAAATACTCATCGACGGATTCGTTGATCTATCCATGAGCGCGAAGAGGCTTGGCCGAAAGTCGTTTACGCTGGTTGATCTGCTGGGCCTAACGGCGATAGCGGTCTTTCTGCTGGCGCTGGGGCTGCCCACCCTTTCTCGCGCCCGCGAACTCAGCAAGCGAGCCGCCTGCTCGGTGAATCTGCGCGGCATCGGCGTTTCGGCCAGAATCTACGCTGCGGCGCACAATGGGCAATGGATGGTGCCGCCGTTCAAGCAGAGTGCCATCGACGAGGAGGGGATCGATTACTTGCCCAGTAGTTATGGTTTTTACGGTTATCCCTACAGCGACCCGGGCGCGGCTGGTTGGATCCGGGACCAGGAGACCTACTCCGAGACACCGACGTATCCGGCGGCGGGGAGCACAGAGATATCGGTTACCCGTGCGTACTGGATGCTCGTTCGCTCGGGGGACGTGAGGGTCCAGCACTTCATCTGTCCGAGTCATCTGAGCGACTTCGCCGATCCGACGGAACAACTCGACCTGTATTACGACTTCACGCGCTACGACAGCATCTCCTACGGCTATCAGGTTCCCTTCGGCCCTCCAGACACCCGACCGCGCGAGGGCGCCGATCCGAGACTCATCCTCGCGGCAGACAAGGGTCCTTACTATACACCTGGTTATGACCCCAGCCCCCTGAACCTCGGTGACCCTCCGCCGTTGGACCTCGAGGACTCCCCGAGGCTGTGGCGACCGCTGAACTCGACGAACCACGGGGGGCGTCGTAATGGTGACGGACAGTCCGTCTTGTTTGCCGATGGACACACGTCCTTCGCTCGGATTCCGGCCGCCGGGATTGACGCGGACAACGTCTACACTCTCATCACTAATGAGTGGAGTAAATCACCATACAACAGAATCCATGGCGATAACCCGCATGTTTCGGCAGCGCAAAACCCCTATCCGGGACAGGGAGCCTTCGGAGCCGGACCCGGGATGTACTCAACCACAGACTCCTTGATCTGGCCTTGAGGAGAATGAAACACGTAGTTGTCATCTTCAACCTCTGCGTGTTCACGGCAGTCTGCCGCGCGCAGATTGTGTCCGTCCGCTGCTGCGCTGAAGACGCCGACTATCAGAGAGTCGCCCAATGCATGTCCGGAGTGTATGAGGTCGTCCTGCCTCCAGACTGTCCGCCCGCGGCGAAATGTGTGCTGGGATTCGGTAAGAACCACGCGGCTATGGCGGCCCTGTGCGATCCGCTCGAGCCGGTGACCCCTCCGCCCAGGCGCGCCCAGTGTACCTCATGGCAAGACGATGCGACGGTCGTGCTGGCGGAGTGCGTGGCCAAGGCTGACCCCAGCGTCAATCTCTGGAGCATCTACGACGACGAAGGCGACGGGGACCTCGACCTTGCGGACCTCGCCGTTTTCCAGTTCGTATACGACGTGACGCCAAAACTGGCACAAAGCCAGGCGATGCTCGTGTACGCGGAGTGCTGCGTCCCCGAATCGGTCGTCCGTAACATCGGCGCCTGCCTGTCGGGCCCCGAGGCAGTAGACATTCCCCCAATGTGCGACACGGCCACAAACTGCATCTTCGGCTTCTCCGAGCCCGTCGAACTCGGCGACTGGCAGAACAAGCTCTGCGCCGGCGGTACCGCGGAGTTGCCCGACCCTTCGACGGCCTACTGCACTTTCTGGGAACACTCCGAGCTGCCTCCCACGTTCACCTGCAGAGGCGCCCAGCTTCCCGGCCACTCGCTCTTCATTATCGCCGACGACGACGGCGACGCGGACGTCGATCTATCCGACTTTGCCGCCTTCCAGCGCGACTTCGGCACCACCAACAAATCGTGACTCGTTGTGCCACTCCCATGAAGTGAGCCGTGTCAAGGTTTGATGCGTTCTATCGTGGAGCTTGACCAACCTCCCATTCGCGCTGGCGCTGGACGCCGCACACT
>SBAX01000238.1 GCA_005240095.1 Phycisphaera mikurensis | reverse complement strand
GCATCACTTCATCGATTGGTGCGCGCCAAAGGACATCGCGGCCGCCGATATCGTCATCACCGGCCACACCCACGAGGTGGTCAACCACCTTGAAGGTCACAAGCTTCTGCTCAACCCTGGGGAGTGCTGCGGCTGGCAGAGCGGGCGATGCACCGTCGCGATCCTTGACACGGAGGGCCCTTCCGCCGAAGTTTGCGAGCTGCCGGTATGAGAAGCGACGAAGAGACGAAGAGACGAAGCAACGAAGGGATAGGTCCTATAGGACCCATTGGTCCTATTTGTGTGCTGCTGATCGCTCTTGTTGCAGCTACGCCGGCGTGTGTGCGCAGGACGATCAAGATCACCACCGAGCCGCCCAACGCGCGCGTGTTCCTCAACGATCAGGAGATCGGGCGCAGCGAAGTGACCACGGACTTCCTGTGGTACGGCGACTACGACGTGACCATCCGCAAGGAAGGCTATCAGACGCTGCAGACCAACTGGACGGTCAAGGCCCCCTGGTACCAGTGGGTGCCGTTTGATTTTTTCGCGGAGGTTCTCTGGCCCGGCCAGCTCCACGACCAGCATGAGCGGCATTTCGTGCTCGAAGAGGCCCAAGCACCTACCCAGGAAGAACTCGTCGGCCGGGCGGTCGAAACTCGCGAACGCGCCCTGGATGCGCACCCGTAACCCGACTTGGCGGCCCGATTGACCTAACCCGACGTAACCCCTAGATTGACCCCAACGAGACAAATGTTTGCGGTAATCTCCGACATTCACGGCAATTGGGAAGCGCTCCAGACGGCTCTGGAGGACATCGAGCGACGCTCGATCAAGAAGATCTATTGCCTGGGCGACATCGTCGGCTACGGGGCCAGCCCCAAAGAATGTCTCGACGCGGTGATCGAGCACTGCGAACTATCCCTTTGCGGCAACCACGACCAGGCGGTGTTCTACGAACCCATGAATTTCAACGTGGGCGCGGAGCGGGCGGCCTACTGGACGCGACAGGTTCTCGAGGACGAGTCCAACAAAGCCAAACGTAACAACCGGTGGGAGGTCCTGGGGCGGCTGCCCATCCGGCACGAAGTGGACGGGCTCCTGCTCGTCCACGCCTCGCCCCGAAGGCCAGTCAACGAGTATCTGTTCCCCGAGGACGTCTACACCAACCCGGGAAAGATCCTCGACAACTTCAAGCGCCTGGAAGCCCATCACATGGCCTGCCTCGTGGGACACACCCACGTTCCGGGGGTGTTCCTGGACGATCCCTGCTTTGACCCGCCGGACGAGCTGCCGGAGATGGGCATCTACTCGATCACTTCAGACGAAAAGGCCATCATCAACGTGGGCAGCATCGGCCAGCCCCGCGATCGCGACCCGCGGCTGTGCTACGTGGTCATCTACGAGAAAGGCGACAACCTGGAAGGCTACGACCCGCCCAACGTCGGGCCCGACGAATACTGCGTCACCCTCGAATTCGTCCGCCTCGAATACGACATCGAGAAGGCCGCCAACAAAATCTACGCCGTCCCCGAGCTCGACGACTTTCTCGGCACCCGCCTCTTCGAGGGCAGATAAGCGCTGATGAGCAAACAAGATACGCTACGCAATCTCCTGGTGGCGGCGGCGGTGTTTGTGTTCATTCTCAGCGTAGGGCCCCTCCTGTTCCCCCCTGCTCCGCCCGTGCCGCCGAAGTCTTTGACCGCGCCAGCCACGACGCCTGAAGGTCAGCCGTCTGATGTACCTGCCGGCCCCGGCGAGCCTCCTTCCACTGCCCCAGGGGAAGCCGCACCCGGCCCGGGTGGTTTCTCTGTGGCACAGGCCGATGAGGCCCGAACGTTCGAGCTGGGCACGAAGCTCGCGGACCGCGCCGAGGGCAATTGGAAGGACGATCCCTACCGCATGCGCCTGGAGGTCTCCAACGTAGGAGCCTCCATCGAGCTGGCCCAGATCACCGACCACGCCGCGAGGGTGCGATCCACGGAGCGCTATCAGCTTCTGACCCCCCTGCCGCGTCCGGACGGCACCATCCTTCGCTCGCTGAGCGTGGACAAGATCAACGTCGACGGCGTGGACCTCACGCTGCACGACAAGCGCTGGCACAGCGAAGGGGTGAAGGAATACGGTGCTTCCGAGGGGCAGTCGATCCAGTTCCGGATCGACGTGCTCAAGGCAGGCCAGCCCGCTGTGCGCCTGGTCCGCACGTGGCGCTTGCCCAAACAGCCGGAAGAGATCGGGCGGCACGATCTGTACTCGGAGCTGACCGTCGCCAATCTGTCCGGCGAGCCGCATCGCGTGGTCGTGACCTCTCACGGCGGCGTAGGGGTGCCCAAGGACCGCTCGACCGACGACCGCGTGATCGACGTGGGGGTGCAAACGGCCCCGGGCCAAGTTGGAGGGGCGCGCAAGACCGCATCCCAAGCCGCGGCCACCGCCGACCGGCCCCTCCCCTTGTTTGTTCCGACCCCGGCCGTTCCGGACCAACGGCTTTCCTGGGCGGCAACGGGGAACACCTACTTCACCTGCACGGTGGCCCCGCTGGGCGCGGATGGCAAGAGCCCGGCGCCCTATCTGGCCGAGGTCTCCCTGCTCGATCTCGACGGAAACGCCCTGACCACCGACGACGCCACGGTGCGTTTCGTCACCGCCGCGGCCACCATCCAACCCGAAGCGAGTCTGGCATACCCGGCGCAGCTCTACATCGGGGAGAAGGACGGACGCGCCTTCCGCAGCGAGCCCTTCTACCGCGACCGCAACTACTACTACCAGATTTCGCAGGGCTTCGGCTGGTGCACTTTCACCTTCCTCGTGGAGCTGATGATCTGGCTGCTCAATTCCCTCCACACGGTCGTCCGCGACTTCGGCGTGGCCATCATCATCCTCGTGCTGCTGGTTCGGGCGATGCTCCACCCGCTCACCAAGAAGGGTCAGGTCAACATGGCCCGAATGCAGCGGCGCATGGCCGACCTCGCCCCCAAGATCGAGGAGATCAAGAAGAAGTACGCCAACGACAAAGTGCGCATGAATCAGGAAATGATGAAGCTCAATCTCAATCCGGCCGGGCAGCTCATGTCCTGCCTGCCGATGCTCATTCAGATGCCCATCTGGGTGGCCCTGTTCCTGAGCCTGTCCAACAACATCCTCATGCGGCATGAGCCGTTTCTGTTCACCTGGGTCAAGGACCTGACCGCGCCGGATGCTCTGATTCCCTTTCCGTCGACGTTTGTCGTGCCGCTGCTGGGCTGGCCTATCTATTCCTTCAATCTGCTGCCCCTGCTGGTGTCGGTGTTCATGTACCTGCAGCAGAAGACCGCTCCCAAGCCGCCGGTGAGTCCCAACATGAGCGAGGAGCAGCGCCAGCAGCAGGAGATGATGCAGAAGATGATGCCCCTGATGAGCATCATGATGCTGGTGATCTTCTACAACATGCCTTCCGGCCTGAACCTGTACATCATGTTCAGCTCCCTCTTCGGCTGGCTGGAGCAGGTGGTCATCCGCAAGCACATCAAGCAGCAGGAAAAGGACGGGACGTTGTTTGGCCCGCCGCCCAAGCCGCACGATTCATCGAGGGAAGACCGTCCGCGCAAGCCCGGCGGAGGCTCCTGGTTCGAGCGCCTTCAGAAGATGGCCGAGGAAGCCCAGAAGGCCCAGCGCACGCAGCGGACGTCCAAGCCGCGGCGCTGAAACGCAGAAACGCAAAAAAGCAGAAACACAGAAACACGATGGCGCGGGCGGGGGATCCCGGCGTGTTATTTCTGCGTTTTTTGTGTTTCTGCGTTTCTGCGTTTTACTCGCGGCCCTTTGTGGCCAGCAGGTTGCGGACGAGGCCGACTAGGGCCTTGCGGTCGATGGGCTTGGTGATGTAGTCGTCGGTGCCGACCTCGGCCGCCCGTTCCACGTCGCTGGTTTCGTTGAGGGCGGTGACCATGACCACGATGGTGTCGCGGGTCTTGGGGTCGGATTTGATTCGCTTGCAGACTTCGAAGCCGGACATCTTGGGCATCATGATGTCCAGAAGGATGAGGTCGGGGGATTCGGCGGCGACTTTGCTCATGGCCTCCAGCCCGTTGGTGGCGGTGATGACCCGCACTTCGGGCAGGTCCTCCATATAGGCCTCGAGGAGCTCGAGATTCTGGGCGTTGTCGTCGACCAAAAGAACTGTGTGATCCGTTTCCATGGTAATCCCGATTGTAGCGTCGCCCCTCGTGGGCGGCGCTTGGTGGCGGCTGATCACGCCTCGTTTGCGGAGAGTCTAACCGACATGCCGGCGCCCGTCACGCCGCTGCCGCACCGCCGCGGCCCCTGCGATCAAGGCCATCATCGCTCGGGCAAACCGGTGCCTAGCGAGACCGCACTCAGTGCCGTGGCGAAGAGCTCAAGTTCAACCCTCCCACTTACGAAGACATCGAAGGAAGTGCCTGGGGACACGCCCGTCGTATCGACAGTCAGCGTGCCGATCAGCAGCGGGTCGGTCGTGCCCCACTGCGGCTTAGCAAACCGGTTTCCACCGACGAAAAGATCGATGGGCACCCATACGCCGAATGGAGAGGGCGGAGGCGCCGGCAGTGTCACGCACGTATGGCACGGGCCGGGAGCGAACGTCGCAGCATACTCGAAGCTAAGCGGGAGTGCGCTAAACAGCGGGAAGCCTGTACCAAACAAGATCCCCACGGCGTCATAGACTGGCATATCGCTGTCCACCCACACGTCGAACCGCGCCGGTTCTCCGGGTTGAACAATGATTTCCGGTGGGTCGAAGATCACCGTCCCGCCGAGCGCAGGTTCGACAACCACGAGCAACAGGACCCAACCAGCGATTCTCCGCATCGGCTTGCTCCGCTCTTGGTCAGGTGCGCCCGGCCCTGCTCGCAGGACCACCAGTCCCATGGCCGCCATCATCGCCAGCATCCCCGGTTCGGGGACGCCGGTAAAAAACCTGGCCTGGCCTTGCAAGAGCTCAGGCGTACCGATTCCCGAACTCACGGCACTGAGCTTGCCCAGGAATTGCAGCTCACGAGGTCCGTCAACGAACACGTCGAAAAGCCCGAAAGGCATTCCCGTTGTGTCGATCGTAAGCGTCCCTACTAACAATGGTGCACGCCATGCTGTGGGATCCGATGGTGGTACCAGCCGGGTGCCGCCGACGAGGAGATCACTTGCCCAGAGGCTGACAGGCGCTGGCGGGGCAGGCGGCCCGGTCGTGCTCGCCAGAAAAGACGCCGCATAGTCGAACTCCATGGGGACTCCGGCAAAATCGATGCCGATGAGCATGCCGACGGTGTCGAACGTTTCGAGCGTTGTGCCACCCACCCATACGTCGAAAACCCCGGGCTCGCCGGATACCAACAACAGTTCCGGCGGATCGAAGGTCACGACGCCCGCCTCGGCTGGAAGGCTCGCCTCAGCAAGCACGGCGAGAAATACTGCGAGCATCACTCTACTGCGCGCTCCTCTTCGCCGCCAGCCTATCGCGACGGCCACGGCCACTCCCATCATCGCCAGCGTTCCCGGCTCGGGGACGACGTTGACCCGCGCATAGCCCACAAGCGGCTCGGGAGTTCCGGGGCCCAGCGCGACGGCACTCAGCGCTCCCGAGAGTACCTCGATCTCCCGAAAGCCGTCCACGAACACGTCTAACGAGGAGCCCGCAGGCTCCCCGATCGTGCCTACGCTCAGCGTCCCCATGAACACTGGTGCTTCCCAGCCCTTGGAACCGGAACGACCAAAGAATAGGTCGCTCCCCCATAGACCAAAAGGTCCATATCCACCCGGTGCTGGCGGTGGGCAAACCTGTCCTTGGCACAGCGCCGGATTAGCGTCGAAATGCAGGGATAGTCCCACCTCATCCGAGCCCATCAACAACCCAAAGGCATTGAACCCTTGCAAATCGGTGCTCGCGACGGTGACCTCGAAGACGGCCGGCTGGCCGGGCTGCACGGAAACCTCCATGGGATCGAAGGTGACGACGCCCCCCTCGGCCGGAAGACTCACCGCGGCAAGCACGGCGAGGAATACTACGAGCGCCGTACCGCTGGCCGGCCATCTTCGCCGCCAGCCTATCGCGGCGGCCACGGCCACTCCCATCATCGCCAGCATCCCCGGCTCGGGGACGACGTTGACTCGCGCGAAACCCCGCAGCGGCTCCGGCTCTGCGGTTCCCAGGGCGACGAAACTCAACGCAGCACCGACCTCTTCGATCTCCTGAATGCCATCGACGAACACATCGAATGACGTTCCCGCGGGCAAGCCCGTCGTGTCGATCGTCAGTGTTCCAATCAACAGCGGCGCGCCTCCCCAAAGCGGGAGTCTGAACCGATTGCCTCCGACGAACAAGTCGCTCGGCCAGACGCCGAACGGGGCGGGCGGCGCAGGCCCCCACCAACCCGTGCAGGAATCGCACCGCGCCACACTCTCTCGGAAGGAGGGCGCATACTCGAATTCAAGCCCCAAGCTCAGCTCGTCCAAGCCCATCAAGAGACCCACGCTATCAAAGGTCGCCATCTCGGTGCTCGCGACGGTGACCTCGAATACGGCCGGCTGGCCGGGCTGGACGAAGACCTCTGGGGGATCGAAGGTCACGACGCCGGCCACGGCCCGGGCGGAGACAATAAAAACCATCGCGGTAACCGGGCGGGCTATCGACACGGGCTGACCTCCGCGCCCATTGTACCACAACCTGGCCCGCAGGCGGTCTTGGCTTTGGTCGCAGATTCTGCTTGGTGGCCCATTTCCCCTGCCTGCTCCTTCACAGTCGCGGTACCGATCGCGTCAATGCCCGCAGGGCTTGGTGGGCGGCGGGCCCTGACTGGCGTGGACGATGCTTACGTCGGTGGACGTGCGGAAGCCGTCGCCATCCATGTCCACGCGGGACTGATCGTGGACCCGTCCCAGCACGAGGACGTTGACCATACCGACGTCCGAGGGCGTGGTAAAGCGGTTGCCGTCGGCATCGCCCACCACCACCGGAAACTGAATCTCGAAATCGGCTACGCCCGGCCAGTCGCCCACATTGCGGATCACGTACCAGTGGCGATCGGCCAGGACGGTGCTCGTCGGCGAGGGCTCGTAGATTCGCAGGACCGTCTCACCCTCCACCGTGTACTCGAAGCTCGCAGAAACATCGGCCCCGTATGGCTGGCTCGGCGGGCAGCCCCACAGGCCTCCCCCCAACAGACTCTGCACCAGCAGCTGCCCCGGCTGTGGCGCGGTGATGGGGGCGTCGAAGAAGAGGCGGATCACGTGCCGCCGGCTTCGCCACAGCGTTCCGTTGACAGGAAAGCCGGCGTACTGGCCCACGGCCGTGAATGGAGGAATCGAGGAAACGAGCTCTGCAAGCGCCTGATCACCGGCGACTTGGTCGTCCTCCCCCGCCCCTGCTGCAAGCCCCATCACGAAGATCGCAACGATGGTCCCACTGACCGATGCTGTCCTTGCATGTCTTCGCATGACCGCTTCTCCCATAGATTAATGCCCGGTGGGCTTGGCCGGCGGCGGGCCTTGGCTGGCATTGGCGATGCTGACGTCCATGGGCGTCTTGAAGCCGTCGCCGTTGATGTCCGCCCGCGATTGATCCGGTTGCGGCCCTGATGGAGCGCCCCCGTTGTTGATGCCGCTCACATCCGTCGGCGTCGTGAACCGGTTGCCGTCGAAGTCACCCACGACGACAGGAAAGTGGATTTCAAATGGCCACGCCCAATAGGAATGCCAACCGAGGTTCCGGATGGCGTACCAGCGACGGTCGACGAGGTGCGATCCGAGATCACGCACGCGAAGTACATCTCCCTCTACCGTGAACGAAAACCCGTACGAGAGGTCAGGTCCAAACTGGCCGTCCGGCAGCAGCTCCTGGATCAGCACCTCACCGTAATCAGGGCCATAGAAAAGCTGGGTGGAGAACTTCAAGCGAAGGGTATTCAAGCGGGAGCGCCATAGCGTGCCGGTCTGGGGAGCGCTCGTCTGGCCGACCGGTGTGAATGGCGGAACCGAGGATACCAGAGTCGGACAGCAGCCGCCCGGCCCGAAAACACAGCACGGGTCCACGTGGATCGTGCTCAACTCCAAGCGGCCTCCGGACACGTCGTTCGGGGCGGCCTGCCCGGCGCGCCAGATGGTGTGCGGCTCGAATCCGAAGTCCACGCGGGCACGGCGGTTGTTCACGTCTACGTCTGCCGCATTCACTACGTTGAGGACGTAGCTCCCGTATGCCGGCGGCATGGTGACGTACATCGTTCCGATGACGAGGGGAGTTCCGTCGCCCTTGAGGGTCAGCTGCGCGGTGTTGTCCGCGAGAGCATAGTAGGCCATGGCCATCATGTTGGACCGCGTGTCCACGAGCCCCGCCGGCAGATCGTCGTCGGTGAAGTGATTGAAGCCACAGAATGAGGGTTCCTTCCTGCATTGGGCCAGAGAATCAAAGCGCCAGAAGCGAATGTCATCTGCGGTATCCTGCGTGCCGCGATCATGCGTTATGGGAAAACTCAGTGTAAGCGCGGAACTCGTAGCCTGGAAATCGAGCTCAATGAGCCGCAGGAGCTGGTCCGAGCCAATGGGACTTTGAATGAGGCGCACCTCGACCGTGACCACAGCGCCAGGGGAATAACCGAATATGTCCGGAGGATCGGGAACGAGCTCGATGATGACCCCGCCTTGGGCGG
>SBAX01000146.1 GCA_005240095.1 Phycisphaera mikurensis | reverse complement strand
GGGGTACAAGATGGCCTTCACCAGCGTGGAAGGCGTGAATCGACTCAGGACCGCGGATTGGTTCCGCTTGCGACGCGTCCATGCCCACCCCAGACAGGCCGTCTTTGAAAAACTGGCCAGCGGGCTCGGCGACCTGCAACACGGCCTGCGCCGCGCGTGCCGTACTGCCATGGTGAAGGGCGCTACTTCATGACGGCCGCAGTGGTTGACAAACAGCCCGTCGTGGACATGCGGGTTCTGGCCAGGAACGTCCTCGCCAACTGGGGCGGGCACTGCGTCACCCTGGCCGCCGGGTTCATTCTGCCCCGACTGATCAACGATCACATCGGCCAGGTGCGCCTGGGGCTCTGGGACTTCGCCTGGTCCATCGCGGGAAGCTTCTTCATCCTCACCGGCGGTATCGGCTCCGCCGTCAATCGCTACGTGGCCCGCCATCGCGCCGTTGCCGACTGGACTTCGCTCAACCGCACGGTCAGCGCCTGCATGGGCCTGTATCTGCTGTGCACCGCCGGCGCCATGGCCCTCGCCACCGCCGCGTCCTGGTGGATCTACGTCCTTTTTCCTGCGGCTCTGGAGACCGGCCTGTGGGAAGCGCGGATTGTGGTGTTCCTGCTCGGGATCTCCATGGCCGCGCAACTTCCCGTCGCCACCTATCACGGCGTCATTACCGGACACCAGCGTTATGACTTGGCCACATGGATCGAAACCGGTTGTCGCATCGTGTCCGTGGCCGCCATGATCGGCGCATTGTTCTTGGGGTTCGGGCTCATCGCCCTGTGTGTCTTGACCGCGCTGCGGGAAGGCTGTGTGGGGCTCCTGAAGTACCTGACCGCCCACCGCATCTGCCCGACGTTGCGTCTCTCGCTCAGGGGCATCCGCCGCGGCGACATCCGCTGCGTCCTCGCCTTCGGCGGCAAGACCTACATGAACTTCGTAGCCGACATCGCCGCCTACCAGCTCAATCGCGTCGCCCTCGGGGCCTACCTGGGCCCCGTCGCCCTGGCGATGTTCGCCCGCCCTCTGGGCCTCGTGAATGCCTGCCAGCAGTTGATCTACCATTTCGGGCGCGTACTCACCCCCGTGGCCAGCGATCTCCAGGCCAGCCAGGGCGATCACAAGCTCGCCGAACTGCTGCTCAGCGCGACGCGATACTCTGTGCTGCTGGCTTTGCCAATGGCCGCATTCCTCGTCGTGTTCGGCGACGGCCTGCTGACCCTGTGGATGGGCGAGGGCTATCGGGTGGGTCACCTTTTGACCGTCCTCGCCGTCGGCCACCTGGCGACGTTCATGCAGATCGGTCCCTATCACATTCTGCTGGGAATGAATCGCCACGGCACTGCCGCCCTCGCCACGCTGATCGCCGCGTGCATCAGCTTGATCATCAACATCGCCGGTCTGGGCTTCGGGCAGTTCGGCCTTGAGGGCGCCGCCTTCAGCATCGTGTTGCCCTTGAGCATCGCCCACGGAATCGTGGTCCCGATTTGCGCAGCCCGCGCCGTCGGCATGCCGCTGCGAAAGTACGCCGCGACCACGGCGCGAGCCGCATTCATGGTCGCACCGTTTGTGGTCGTCATTGGAGTGATGCGCATGGGTTTCGGCGGCGCCGGCATGCTGGCCATCAGCGCTGCGGCCCTCGCCGGCGGTCTGACTCACGCGGCCACATTGTTGGTCGCTCACGAATGGCCGCTGGGCGAACGCAGAGCTGCTGTCGCGCTCCAAGAGCAGGCATACTCAGTCACCGAGCCGGCGCTGAACGCCGCCCTATCCGCCGAAGCGTAAGAGCGCCTATTTCAATGCACCCGCGCAGGATTTGCATCGTAGCCCCGTACGCCGGACCCGTCCTTCTGGAAGACTGGGACCGCCGTTATTCCGGCGGGGCAGAAGTCCAGCAGGTGATGCTCGCAGGCACCCTGGCCGACAGAGGACACGAGGTCTCCTTTATCATTCAGGACGCGGGCGCCGAGCCCGCCTTCGTGTGTCGCAACATTCGCGTTTTAGCCTTCCGTTCCCCGCACATCATGCCGGGGGCTAATGCGTTCGTGAAATGCGCCCGCTTGTGGAAGCTGCTGCTGCGGATTCGCCCGGAAGTGATCTATCAGCGCATGGCTGACTGGACCACCGGCGTCTGCGCTGCTTACGCCCGAAGATTCGATGCCGTCCTGATCCACGCCGTGGCCAGCGATCGCGATGTCTCCGCCACCGAACCGATGGACGGCAACTGGTGGCAGGCTCGTCTGTACTACTGGGGCCTGCGGCGTGCCTCTTTGGTTCTCGCCCAGCATACCGGCCAGGCTGAGAGTCTCGCTCGCGATTTCGCCGTCGATTCCGAAGTGTTCCCCTCGGTATACATGGACTGCGACGAAACCCGCGACGACTGCAGAAGCGGCGTGATCTGGATCGCGATGATGCGCCCCAACAAGCGCCCCGAGCTGCTGCTGGAACTGGCTCGCCGCCTGCCGGACGTTCCCTTCACCATGATCGGTGGGGCAGAGGGGGACCCGGCTTCGCGCCGCTATTTCAACGCGATTCAGGACGCGGCTCGCGGCGTTCCCAATGTCCGGTTTCTCGGATTCCAAAGCCCGGCGCAGATCGATCACGAACTCCAAAAGGCTTTTCTCCTGGTGAGCACGACGCAACCCAAGCGCGAAGGACTCCCCGTCGTGTTCCTTCAGGCGTGGCGTGCGGCCGTGCCCGCCGTCGGCTTCTCCGCCCCCGGACTGGACGAAGTGCTCGCCGAAACGGGATGGGCGGTAGAGACGATGGACGAATTCACTCGCCTTGTCGCCAGGGTCCGCGACGAACCCGCGCTGTTTGCTTCACGCGGTCGCCAGGCCCGGCAGTATTTCCGTCAACATCATGCCATGAGCGTCGTGATTCCGCGATTCGAGACCCTCATCGAGCGCGCCCTGTCCGCCCATCGATCTTCCCGGCTGTCCGCGCCGGTTGCGGAATCCCTGGCATGAAG
The DNA here is from genome assembly GCA_005240095.1 of Phycisphaera mikurensis. Lineage (GTDB taxonomy): Bacteria > Planctomycetota > Phycisphaerae > UBA1845 > UBA1845 > SBAX01. Next base: position 9,231 of record SBAX01000146.1, on the reverse strand, counting down.
GTCGTACTGCTTACCAACCTGCCGGCCGATCCTCACCGCCCCCGCGGCGGTGTTCAGTCCACCGCCGTCGCTTTGCTGCGGGCCTTCTCGGATTACTGCGACCTCGATGTGCACGCGGTGGCGATCAATTCCACAGTGACCGTCGACCGGGATGTTCCTTTCCTGCGCACCCAGTTGCACTACCGGCGCTGCATGAAACTGCCGACCCTGCTCGGCGTGCTCACCCAGCAGCGCAAAATCATGTCGCAGATATTGGCCGCTCTTCGCCCGGACATTATCCACGCATGCGACACCTCCTACTTCAAAGTGCGTGACGCGGACTGCCCTGTGGTTTACCACATTCAGGGCGAGATCGCGCGCGACAGTCTTTTTGAAGGGCCGCTGGGTCGCCTCGCAAGCCCCGTCTGGGCGCGGATGGAATCCCGCGCCCTGCGTGAGGCCGACGCACTTATAGTCAATTGTGCAGCCATTGCTCAAGACGTCTCCCATGTCCGCCGCGCGGGAGTCCATATCTGCGAGGAACCGGTCCACGCTGACTTCTTTGTGGTGACGCGCGAGGAAGTCCCGGGCCGCATTCTCTGCGTGGGCCAGGTTAGCCCGCTGAAGAACTGTCTGGCGCTGGTCGACGCCGCCGCGATCCTTCGCGATGCAGGCATCGACTTCGAACTACGTTTCGCCGGTGGGGGAGCGGAATCGTACGCTCGGCAATTGCGTGAGCGCATTGCGACCCTCAGACTGGACGCGCGATGTCGGCTTCTGGGGAGTCTGTCGCGCGACCAGCTTCTAGGGGAATTGGCAACAGCCGCGATTCTCGCTCATCCTTCCTTGCGCGAGCACATGCCCGCGGCCATCACCGAGGCCATGGTCGTCGGAGTGCCTGTCGTGGCGAGCCGTGTGGGGGGCATCCCGGATCTTGTTCAGGAAGGCGTCAGCGGGTTTCTCGTTGAACCCGGCGACGTCTCCGCCCTGGCCGAGCGCCTCAGCCGCCTGCTTCGCGAGGCGGACCTCCGCGTCCGCATGGGCGCTCAGGCGAAGAGCACGGCCCGCGAACGGTTCCACCCCCAGGCGGCCGTGGCCCGTCTCACCCAATGCTATCGGGCCCTGTTACGCACCGTGCCGCAGACTACGCCGGTTGTAGCAGTTGCATGAACCGACTCCTGTTTGTCCCCGGCTTCACGGCGGATAGTTACAACAGCATCCAGAAGCGCTATGTCGCCCTCACCGACCGTCTCCGAGGGAGGCTGGATCTCGTCTGGTGTCTGCCTCCCGATGACCCGGAGGAGTGGATCTGGGCTGATCCCAGTCGCCAAAGGGAAGAGCCGGCCATTCTTGCTGAGCTTTCCAAGATCGGCGCGACGGTCATACACCAGCGGATTCACACCGGATCTCCCTGGCGGAGGACGAAGGCGTTTCATCGGCTGCTCAACAATGAGCGGTTCGGCGGAGTCTACGCGGCCTTTGCCCATCGGTTTCCTCCGCTGTGTGCCGGGCATCGCGCCGGCGCGGTTACGATCTGGGACGCCGCCTGGAACTCCCTGGAACCTCCGCACCGCTTCGCCCGCTCCAAGGCCGTCTTCTATCGCCGCTGCATCGACCGCTTCGTCGCCGCCACGCCGCTGATCGCGGACAGTCTCCGCACCCACGGCATCGCGGACTCCCGCATCTTTGTCCGCTGGAGCGGCATCGATACCCGCGCTATGCCCGCCGCCGATGGATCCAGTGCCCGATCGAAATTGCGGAAAGAACTGGGGATCTCTGACGATGCGTCGATTGTGCTTCAACTAACCAGCTACCTGCCCAGCAAGAACACCCTCATGGCCGTGCGGGTTCTGGCAAGCCTCGCGAATCGAATCCCTTCGCTCCACTGGGTTTTCGCCGGAGAAGACGGTCCCGATAGCCCGCGCGTACTGGCGCTTTCCGCCCAACTCGGCCTGACACAGCGCGTGCACATGCTGGGCCACCGCCAGGACGTGTGGGACCTTCTGGCCGCCTGCGACGTGGTCGCCTTGACCTCAAAGCAGGACGGTCTTCCCAATGCTCTTCTCGAAGCCATGGCCGCCCGTCGGCCGGTCGTGACTACGGCCGCCAGCGGTCCGGAATTCATCGTCGATGACGGGGTAAGCGGCTTTCTGGTGCCCTCCGAGGACGACGCAGTCTTCGCCGAGCGGCTCTCCCGGTTGCTGAGCGACGCTCAGTTGCGGCGCTGCATGGGGCAGCGCGGTTTCGAAAGGGTGGCGCGCGACTTCACCCTCGATCGCTGGTGCGAGCGATTGGGGGACTTCCTGTGCAGTTGCCTCGATGCACCTGCCGCTGCCGCGGACACTTCTCGCGGCGAAAGCCCACTACGTGCCACTGAGATTCTCCCGCTGGCTCGATAGCGATTACGCATATGTGCGGCATTGCCGGCTTCATTCTTCCTGAACCCGAAGGCTCCGCTCGCCGACGCCTTCAGCGCATGACCGACGCCCTCGCTCATCGCGGACCCGACGGCGAAGGCGCCGTCGTACTGCCGGAGGGCCGCCCGCGGTGGATCGTGGGGCTTGGGCACCGACGCCTCGCCATCCTCGACCTGAGCGATGCCGGGCGACAGCCCATGTCCACTCCCCATGCCCAACATTGGATCACCTTCAATGGTGAGATCTACAATTTCGCCGACCTGCGTCAGCAAATGGAAGGCAAGGGCGAGCAGTTCTCCACTCGATGTGACTCCGAGGTCCTCCTGCGGCTCCTCGCCCGCGACGGAGCGCTCGGGCTGTCGCAGTGCAACGGCATGTGGGCCTTGGGACTCTGGAACGCCCAGGACAAATCATTGCTTCTGGCACGCGATCGGCTCGGCATCAAGCCGCTGTACTACTACTACGACCCGGCCTCCGGAGCCTTTCTCTTCGCCTCGGAAATCAAAGCCCTTCTGGCCGCAGGAGTACCGCCCACGTTCCGCCGCGAGGGCTTGGCTGAGTATCTTCTGGTCGGCCACTCCATCGAGCCACACACGATGTTCGAGGGCATCCAGCAGCTCCCGCCCGGCTGCTTCCTCGAATACCGGCAGGGGACTTATCGCGTGGAGCGATACTGGAGCCTGGCGCCTTTCCTGGAGCAGTCCGCCGCCGCCTCCCCGGACGAGCTGCTCGCCCATCTGGACGACTCTGTGCGCCTGCGACTCATCAGCGACGTCCCGGTCGGGGCCTTCTTGAGCGGGGGCGTCGATTCCAGTGCCGTCGTGAGTTCCATGGCCGCCGTAAACGGAGCCGACGATCTGCGCACGTTCTGTGTCTCTTTCCCGGGCAGTTCCGTGGATGAAGCCCGGTATGCTCGCCGAATGGCCGACCACGTGCGAGCGCTGCACAGCGAGTTGACTTTCGAGCCCAACGGGGTGTCCATCCTCGCCGACGCGGTTCGCCATAATGATGAGCCCTTCGCCGACGACGCCTTCCTGCCCACCTACATGATGTGCCGCGCCGCTCACCAGGAAGTGAAAGTGGCCCTCTCCGGGGACGGCGGAGACGAGCTCTTTGCCGGCTACGACAAATACCGCACCGAGCAGGTGGCCTCCCGACTGGGCCCAGCGGGCAAGTGGACGGTGCGCGCCCTGGCTCGCGGCGCGGGCGCCGTGGCCACCGCGCCCATGCCCGTACGACTCCGCGAACGCATGAACCGAATGCAGCGCATCCTGGGCAGCGCCGGCCTGGATCCCATCGAGCGCTACGTGGGAAAGCTCGCGCTCATGTCTACGGATCGGGTCCAGCAACTCGCGGGCGTCGACATCGCCTCCGCCCGTGCCAGGGTCGCCCGGCACCTCCTCTCCACACCGACTGATGACATTCTTGCAAAAATGCTGCATGCCGATGTTGCCTTCGGCCTGCCCAACAACATGCTTCGGAAAGTCGATCGCATGAGCATGGCCTTCGGCCTCGAGGTGCGCGTGCCGCTGCTCGACTACCGCCTGGTCCAATTTGCCGCCTCCCTGCCCAGCCAGCAGCGCATCTGCGGGCTTAGCCCCAAGTATCTGCTCCGCCAGGCTCTTCGCGGACGGGTTCCCGCCGAGCTCCTGAGCCGCCCCAAGCAGGGCTTCGACGTTCCCCTCAGCGCCTGGTTTCGTGGCGATCTCGACGGATTCCTGCAACAGTTGCTCGCCGACAACGGCACCGGAGAGCTCAGCCCGGCCGCCATTGAGCGTGTCCAACGCGATCATCGCTCTGGCCTTGCCGACTCATCCCGCGTTCTGTTTGCCATTGCCACCTACGTGATCTGGCATCGCCTCTATGTCCGCGAGCGCGCGTATGCTCCTCCTGCGGGCGAAGGACTTCCGCTCCGATGACCCAAGCCACCACATCCGTTGCCCCTGTGACCTCGCGGGTCGCTCCGCAGAGGGCGATGACGCAGGAATCCCGATTCGCGGGACTGACCAACCGTCTGCGTACGTACTGGGATGGCCTCAAGCCGCTTCCGGCCACCTCGGCGGACCACGACTATTTCAATGTGTTCCTGCGAAGCCGCCGCGATCTCGAGGCATTGCTCCCCGTGCCCCTCGCCCAGGCGCGTATGATGGTCATGGGCTGCGGCTATCGCTACCCCGACGTCCTGCTGTATTCAACTTGTGCCCATGAAGCCGTTGGCCTCGACGTGCGTTCGCCCTTCTATCGCGACGGCTGGCTGGCCCAGTTCCATCAACAGCGCCGGGTAGGCAAGAGCGTCACGGCGGCGTTTTACAATGCCGTCGCCGAGCGCCGCGGCTTGTCGCGATACTATCGGCGACTCCGCCGCTATTGCGCCCACGAGCTTGCCCACGCGGAGGCGCGGCTTAACTCCTACGATGGCGGCAGGTCCGCATTCCCCGACGGCCACTTCGATGCCGCCATTTCCAACGCCGTCCTCCAGCACGTCATGGACCTGCCCGCGTTCTTCGCCGAGGCCGCCCGCCTCACGCGGCCGGGCGGAATTACCTATCACGTCCTGCACAACTACTGCAGCTTCTCCGGCTCCTTGCGCGAGGAGTGGTTCTGCCGCCGGTATCCCTGGGGACACCTCCGCGGCATCTATCGAACCAATCCCAGACACCTAAACGGAGTTCGGGTGGAGGCGATGCGCCATCTGCTCGCCGAGCACTTTGAGGTTCTTGATGTAGTTCCTTTGGCCAAGAACCATGCCAGGAAGGGAGAACCGGATTTCGCCTACGAGCATCCGGAATTGCTCACGCCGTCGCTACGCTCGCAGCTCGCCGGTTATCCGGAGGAAGAATTGCTGACCCGCTCCTACCTTCTCATAGGAAGGAAACGATAGTGGAAATCGGGCTCGCTGAGGCGCCAGTCACTTTTTCCAGGGCCCCGCAGACAACTGAGCGGTTGCCGCAGGTCACCCTGCGCCGGTTTCCCTATCCCTATCGCTGCGCCCTGGCCATCTGCAGTGACCTGGACCGCACGCCCAACGCGCGGGCCTATGAACAACTACTCTGTTTTCTCAACACCGACCGGCCCACTGATTTCGGCCCGGGCGTAAGGCTCGAGTGCGCCAACAGCATCTACTTCGACATGGACCCCGGCCAGTTCGCCTACTGGAATGCCACGCCGGCAGAACAGGAGATGATCAGGCAGCATATCTGGAGCGGGCACGTCGATGTCCTGCACTCCTATGGGGACAACGCCCGCACTCGTGAGGCCGCCGCCAGAGCGCTAACCGAGCTCACCAAACACGATTGTCGGATCACGGTCTGGGTGGATCATTCCAAGGCGCCCACCAATTTCGGCGAGGATATCATGTGCGGCGCAGGCGATGTCCCCACTTCGCCGGCATACCACGCGGACCTGACGATTAACTATGGAATCCGCTTCGTCTGGCGGGGGCGGGTCACCAGCGTCATCGGCCAGGATATCCCCCACACCGTCCGCGGCCTGTTCTCTGCAGCGCACCCGTTTGCCTCGGCCAGGACCGCTCTGAAGGAAAGCGCCAAACATCGCCTGGGACAGGCCGAAGACGAGAAGTACCGGATGCACGCTCGCAACAGGCTTTGCCGTCCCGCGCTCCTTCGCGACGGATCCAAGGTCATCGAGTTCCTCCGTACCAACCCCCACTGGAAGGGCGTGGAGCACGCCGACACGTCCGAGGAACTTGCCTACGTGCTGTCGCCCCGCATCCTGGACCGGCTCTCCGAGCACGGCGGCGCGGCGATTCTCTACACCCACCTCGGCAAATTCTTCTGTGAAGGGTGCACCGACCTGGGCAGCGCGGTGACCGGTTTCCGCTCTCTTGCAGCACGGTTTCATGCCGGTGAAATCCTCGTCACGACCACAAGCCGCCTTCTGCGCTACGTCACTGCCCGCGATGCCCTGCGCTTCGACGTCAGCCGTATGGGCGCCGTAGTGGCCGTTCACATTCGCTATGTTCATGACGCCATCGACGGTAAGCGCCCGCCGACCTTGGCGGAGCTTCAGGGCATCACCTTCGCGACCCCGGGACGCCGCGAGGTCGAGGTCCTGTTGCCCGACGGCAACCCATGCTCCTGTCAGCTTCACCACACCGGCGATACCACCTACGCCCAGATCCCCTGGTCGCCTCTGGTCTTTCCGGAGACTGCCGCTTGAACCCGGATTCATCCCATCGCCCGGCCTTCCTGATCACCATCGACACGGAGGGCGACAATCTCTGGGCCCGGCCGACTACCATCACCACGCATAATGCGCAGTATCTTCCGCGTTTTCAAACGCTCTGCGAGAGCTACGGACTTCGCCCGACGTACCTTACCAATTGGGAAATGGCCAACTGCCCCGTTTTCCAGGAGTTCGCCCGCCACGTGCTCCGCCGCCGGGCCGCGGAAATCGGCATGCATCTTCACGCGTGGCATTCCCCTCCGGACTTCCAACTCACCGACAACGACATCCACCACCAGCCGTATCTCATCGAGTATCCCCCTGCGATCATGCGGCAGAAGATTGCTCTTCTCACACATCGTCTGCGCAGCTTGTTTGACGCGGAGATTCTCAGTCATCGCGCCGGACGCTGGGCGTTTAACCAGTCCTATGCGCAGGCCCTGCTCGACCACGGCTACAAGGTAGACTGCTCAGTGACCCCTCACTATTCATGGCAGGATTGCCTCGGCGCGCCGGATGGCGAGGGCGGAGCGGACTATCGCGCCTTCCCCGATCAGCCCTATTTCGTGGACCCAGGCGACATCAGCCGCCCAGGCGACTCTGCGCTCCTGGAATTGCCTGTGTCTATCGTCCACAACCGCAATGGTCCAGGATGGAGATTGGCAAGACGCGCCGCCCGGACTCGCTTCGCATCGCGCGTAGTGAATCGCCTGCATCCCCAGGTCCTCTGGCCGTACCCGGGCGTGCAGTCCTTCCGGCGGCTTACGCAGTTGGCCCGCATGATCGTCGAACAGCGCCGCCCCTATTTCATGCTTGTGCTTCACTCCTCCGAGCTGATGCCCGGCGGCAGCCCGCGATTCGCAGCTTCGAGATCCGTCGAACGCCTCTACACGGCGCTCGAAGAACTCTTCGCCTTCGCCAGTGCCCGTTTCGACGCCCTCACCCTCGCCGAGTTTCACTGCCAGTGGTCGAAAAGCGCGCAAGGCGGGTCGCCCGACCATGCGCTCGTTCAGCAGACCAGCGATGCCGCTGCCTGAAACAAACTTCCTACCTGTACGCGACAACGAACTGCCGACGGAGCGGTCGTTGCGGATCACCCCCGCCGTACGCGATGGGGCGTCCCCTACGTTGCCGACTGGCCGCCAGTGGCTTGCAAGAGGGCCGCTGGTCTGCCTTTACGGGGCGACAATCGTGCTCTCCGCAGTCGCCAAGCGGTTGCAGAGGCCGCCACGGGGACCGATCCGCCGAGTGGTCGCGACCGCCAGATTCGACAGTTTCAACTGGTTTCGCGCCCACGCCGCACCGCTGGCCCAATGCGGTCTGGAGCGCGCCGTCTTCGTCGCCGACGACGCGCGGCTTAGCTTGCCGCACATCGGATTGACGGCCCCGCCTCGCTGGCTCTCGCGCCTCTTCGGCCGGGCAGGCGCGAAGCTCATCTGGCTGCTGGTCGCGGGAGCGCGCAACGGTGCGGACCTGTTTGTCGGCTACCACATCGTGCCCGCAGCGCTCTCGGCGCTACTGGCCGCACGCCTGCTGGGCCGTCGCGCCTGCTACCAGATGACCGGCGGGCCCACGGAGCTTGTGGGCGGGGGCTGGCAGGCAGAAAACCCGGTGCTGAGCGCACTGGGCACTGCGTCCCCCATGCTGGAGCGCCTAGCCCTGGCCGTAGTCCGCCAGTTCGATCTCATCGTGGTTCGCGGCGCAAAGGCAGAAGGGTTTCTGCGTAGCAGAGGAGTTGTCGCGCCGATCGTGGTTATTCCGGGGAGCATCGCCCCGGCAGAGCCTTCCCCCGCCCGCGACATCGACCTCGTGTTCGTCGGTCGGCTCAATGAAATCAAGCAGCCGCTCCAGTTCGTCGATCTGGTATCGCGGGTTCGCGTCCTTCAACCCAACGTCCGCGCGGTGGTCGTGGGAGATGGACCCTTGGGCGAATCAGCGAAAACATTGGCCCGCGACTTGGGCGTCGATCGATGCATCGAATTCATGGGCGCAGTCGATGACGTTGCCCCGCTTCTTGGACGTTCCAGGGTATTCGCCCTGACGTCGCGAAGCGAAGGGCTGTCCATTGCCCTGGCCGAGGCCATGACCGCGGGAGCTGTACCGGTTGTGCCCGACATCGGCGATCTGTCGGCCCTGGTTGCCGACGGGCAATGCGGCTTCCTCGTGCGCCCGGCGGACCTCGATCAGCAGGCCCGGCGGATTCACCAATTGCTTCGTGACCATGCCTTGTGGGAACGGATGTCCAAGGCGGCCGCATCGGCGGCGCTGAACCGCTGCAGCATCAGTGCCGTGGCCGCCCGCTGGCGGAACGCACTGGACGAGATCACCCAATGACGCGCGCCACTGACGTAGCCGTGTTTCGCGGAGAAGCTCGCTATCCTCACGAGCCGCCATTTCATCCCTTTGAGTCGTACCCGGAGTATCCCTTCCGCGGGGCTCGCAGTGCCACGCCCAACCCCGTTTATGCCGCGGTTCGGGGGGCGATGCAGCATCTGGGCATGGACGCAGAGCATTTCGGGCGGCCCACATGGGACCCTCTCGGGGAAGTCATCCGGCCGGGAGATACCGTTCTAGTCAAACCCAATTTCATCCGCGACTTCCATGACACTCGTGGCGACGACATCGCGGCGCTGGTGACCCACGGCAGCGT
>SBAX01000229.1 GCA_005240095.1 Phycisphaera mikurensis | reverse complement strand
TGTCCGGGTCAATGGCTACCACCATTCCGGGCTGCAGCGCTTCGGATGTGGGAAACCTCTCAGCCAAGTCGGCCCCGGCGATTTCCAGCACGTTGACTCTCGTCGCGGCCCCCGGCGCGGTCACCAGATTGATGTTTCCACCGGCGTCGTTCCAAAGAGAGATTTCGTTGGTATGCGCCCCGCCGAAACCGAACCAAGCCTTGCGTCCTCCGGCGGTACCCTGCGGGAAGAAAGCGATGTAGGAGTGCGTAGCGCCTTCCAGAGTCAACGTACCGCCGTAGGTGACCGGCTCAGCATTTACGTGCAGCCCGCCGATTGGCGCCCACGTGCCAACCCCTACCTTGCCTGTGTAGGGGTTGATGAGGATTTCGCCCCAGGCAGAACCGGCCGCTTTGATTGCCTGCAGCCAGGCCTGCCCATCGAATTCGGCGGTGAGAGCCATGATCAGACCGGTGTGCCCGCCGAAGGCCGCCCGTGATCCAATCGTGATTCCGCTCGCTTGGAGGACGTGCAGGGCGGAGTCCGGATCGGTCGTTCCGATACCGACCCTGCCGTTGCTCTTTGCGGTGAGGACGCGTCCGGCGCTGGTGACGAGGCTGGAATCGCCGGCATCGGAGGCGAGGAATACGTTGGTGTCGCCTGTGCTTCCATCGCCCACGTAGCCGATGCGCGTTCCACCTGAGTCGGTGAAAGTGACAGACGCCTGGTTGGCCGCTCCGACGGTCGAGCCCTCGACGCGGATGCCTTCCCCCCCTCCCTTGACGTGCAGCTTCGTCCCCGGACTGTTTGTTCCGATGCCCACATTGAGCCCGGAGTCCACGAACAATCCACGGGTTTGCAGGGCGTAGGGCACGCCGGTGATGGGTTGGCGGGGTGCGAGGGTCGTGAAGATCCCCGAACCCGCCGGGCTGCGTGCCGCGACCTCCAACCACCGCGCCTGCCCATTGAACGCAGCAGCACCGAAATCGAGTTGGACGCTGAACAGGCCGTTGACGACGGGAACGGCGCTGCGTGTCAGGGTAGAACCAATCTGGGTTCCGCCGGTGCTAGCGGGAAAGAGACGGAACTGCAGGTCGGAGTTCACGTCGATGGGGACGCCGTCATCACGGATTTGCCCCTGATAGGTGAACTCGGGGCCCAGCGGCGTCTGCCCGCCGGCCAGCGAGTTGGCCAGCAAGAGGAAAACGGCGAAGGCCATCCAAACTAGCATTCTCTGCGTCATCGCACTATCTCCTGTCGAGTGCGGCGAACGCCGCCGCCCGTCCCAGCAATTGGCGACAAATGAACTGGGCGCGGATCAGAGAAAAAGACTATGCCGTGAATAGGCTCAACTTCAGGGGCGAGGCTGGAGTTGGTCGAGGCGGGACCGATAAGCAGCGGCCCGGGCCTCATAGCCCTGTGAGGGGTCTATCAAGTGCCGGACCTCGTAGAGTTCACTGAGCCATTCCAAGACGCGGCGAACGAAAAATGCATTCGGGTGTGGCAGCTTCGAGAAGTCCTCGTCCGCCTGAAGGAGGAGGGCCTCGGCCTCGGCGAGATGACCCTCGCGAACTTCGGGGGAGACATCAGGCTCCATCGCCAACTTGGCCAGGGTATGTCCCAGGCTTGCCCGGGTGACGGCCCTCAGTTCGTGGCCGGGAGGAAAGGCTTTTTCCTGAATCGCGATCGCCTCGCGGAATAATGGTTCGGCTGCAGCGTAGTCGCCGCGGTCGCGAAGCAGCACGGCCAGGTTGTTCAGGGTCTGGGCCAGGTCGGGGTGGTCGTTACGCAGCGCCTTGCGGCGGGCCTCCAAGGCTTCGCGGTACATCGTCTCCGCCTCGGCGGACTCCCCTTTGCGTTTCAGGTGGATGCCGAGGTTGCTGAGGATGCCGGCCACGTCCGAATGTTCGTTCCCAAGTCGGGCGCGGGCAAGGCCCAGCGCCTGACGATTGAGGGCGATGCATTCATCAGACTTGCCGTGGTCGCCGAGCACCACGGCGAGGTCGCGCATCGTGGTGATTGTGTCCGGATGACCCTCCTCGAGCCTTGCTTGCTGTATCTCCAGGGCCTCCCGCAGCATCGCTTCCGCGGTATCGAAGTCATCCTTCGCGGCGGTCAAAGTCGCCAGGCTGTTGAGATTGGTGGCCACGTCGGGGTGACGTGCTCCCAACAGCTTACGTCGCATGGCGAGGGCATCCTGGTAGAACCGCTCGGCGGCAGCAAGGTCGCCCATCTGGTGATGCAACACTCCCAAGGCGTGCAGACTCTCGGCGACATCCGCGTGTTCCTCCCCGAGCAGTCGCCGTTGGATCGCCAGGGCTTCGCCACAGAGGCCTGCCGCCTCCGCGAACTTGCCGTTGTCGTTGAGGATCATGGCCAGACGATTCAGGTTCGCGGCCACTTCCACACTTTCGCGGCCCAGCTCGTGTTCACGAATGGCGAGCGCTGCGCGGGCCTGCTGCTCTGCCGGGTCATACAGCCCGAGGGCCCGATAGGCTGCGGCGAGAGCGTCGCGGATTTCAGCTTGCACCAATGGCTGATCCGCGAATTTCTGCTCGACGGTGCTTGCGGCCACGGCGAGAAGGGACTGATCCAGCACCCGCCGGGCGACGTCGGCCATTTCCACGGACCCTGCTGTGCGGTCGAAGCCGGCAAGCTCGGTTTCGATCTCCTCGCTGGTGCGTGGCCGCCGGTTCGGCCACTCGCCGATCTGTTGACGCCCCAGGGTTGCGCGGAGCGTCTCGCGGAACTCACGGCGAATGCCGCCGCCCACCGCCTGGGCATCCAGTCCGCGCAGCATCTCGGCCTGGAAATCCGCGACCTGCCGGGTTTCGTCGGCCCGCTTCTCTGCGAGCTGTCGAGCCGCCTCGGCCGCGCTCGCGTGGAGGGTGGCCCGTTCGGCTTCCTGATCGGCCCGCCGGCGCTGCTCCACTTCGCGGGCAAGGGCCACCTGCTCCCGCTGCCGTGCCCGCGCTTCACGCCAGGCGAATGCGATGGAGACGGAGGTCGCTGCGATCAACACCAGCGCCACCACCGAGCCTGCGGCGACCGCGGCGCGGTAGCGTCGGGCAAACTTGCGCCAGCGGTACACGGCGCTCGGCGGACCGGCCGTCACCGGTTCGTCATCCAGGTGCCGCTGAATGTCCTCCGCCAGAGCGCTCGCCGTTGCGTATCGGCGGGATCGATCTTTCTCCAGGCACTTCATGGTGATCCAGTCGAGATCACCGCGAAGCAGCGTGCGCAGCTTGCGTGTATCGGCCCGGCGGCATTCGGCGACCTGCGTGCCTGCGGCCCCCAGAGTCGAGAACCTGGTGGAAGGCCTCACCGGCTCTTCCTCACGGATGACCCGCATCATCTCATCGAAGCCCGCTCCCAGGAGCTTCCTGGCATCGAAGGGCGTTGTGCCCGCGAGCAGCTCATACAGCAGGACCCCCAGGCTGTAGATGTCTGAGCGGGTGTCGACGTCCGCGGTCGTCGCTCCCGCTTGCTCGGGGCTCATGTAGGTGGGCGTGCCGACGAACTGCCGCATTTCCGTGAAGACCGTCCGCTCCAACTGCTCGGCATTGGTCGCCTTGGCGATCCCGAAATCGATGACTTTCGGCGCAGCGGTGCCGTCCTGCGTGGTCACGAGCACGTTCGACGGCTTGATGTCGCGGTGGATGATGCCTTTCTGATGGGCGTGCTGCACGGCGTGGCAGACGTGGATGAACAACCTCAAGCGCTCACCGGTATTCAAGTGCTGCGCGTCGCAGTACTCGGTAATGGGCACTCCGTGCACGAGCTCCATGACGAAGTAGGGACGCCCCGCGGCGGTCGAGCCCGCGTCGAAGACCTTGGCGATGGCGGGATGATCCATCATCGCCAGGGCCTGCCGTTCGGCCTCGAATCGAGCGATCACCGCCCGCGTGTCCATACCCAGCTTGATGACCTTGAGAGCTACCTGCCGACGGACGGGCTCGCGCTGCTGGGCGCGGAAGACGATGCCGAAACCGCCTTCACCGATTGTCTCGAGAAGCTCATACCGTCCGATGGTTTCGCCGGCCCGGTGCACGGACTCCGCGGTACGCCCCGCCGCCTGATCTTCGCTACGCGGTTCCAGGAAACCGGCAGCCTGAGCATGAGCTTGGAGCATGGAAGCAAGTTCCGCACGCAGCGCGGCGTCCCCGGCGCACTGCGCGTCGAGGAAGGCTTCCCGCTCCGCGTCCGACAGGGCGAGCGCACGGTCGAAGATCGCGGCCGCCCGATCGCCGCGCCCCGTGGGAAGGTGAGGGTCGGCTTCATTCATGGATCGGATCGCTTCCCATCGTTTCCCGGTACAGCCAGGTACGGGCCCATTGCCAACGGCGCTTCACCGTCGGCGCGGAGATACCCAACACCTTTGCCGTGTCCTCAATCTCCAACCCCACGAAGAAGCGAAGTCGCACGACCTGGGCCATCTCCGGTTGGGCCGCGGCCAAGCGTTGAATGGCGGCATCCAAGCGCAGGAATTCGTCGGGGTCCTCGGGCATGGCCACGGGAACGTCCGTCAGTTCCAGACGCTGCCGGCCGCCGCCGCGCTTGAGCCGTCCGCGGGCCCGGGCATGGTCGATCAGCACGCGGCGCATGGCCTCGGCCGCGGCGGCGAAGAACTGACCGGGGCTGGCCCAATCGATGTGGCCGCTTCCCACCAGACGCAGATAGGCTTCATGCACAACCGCGGTGGCTTGCAAGGTGTGATCCGGCCGCTCGGCGCGAAGATAGCTCTGGGCGAGTGCCCGCAACTGCGCGTACACCTGGGACAGCAGGTTGGGCGCAGAGAGGGGATCGCGCTGGGCCAAGTCCAGCAGTTGCGAGATCGATGATGTGCCCATTGACTCCATGGAGAACCTTACCTGCTTAAAGTGCTCCGCCAGCCGACTCCATTATAACCTCGGCTCGCCTGAGACAGACTTGTCCGATATCCTTTCGGCGCGCCCGATAAAGCTGGCTGGTCAAGCAGTTTCGGAAGGCCGGAAGGGCAGGGCATCGCCCTGGGAGAATGCGAGAGTCGGTGCCAAGTTCGGAAAGAGTGGGATAGCGTTGTGTCTGCGGCGCGTTGGGTTGCATGGCATGGGTTGCGATATCGCCACCGCCTATCGCGCCCTGTCAGGGCTTGGCTGTTTGGGGACCGGAAGAACCCAGGGCGTTGCCCTGGGCTGAATTATGACGGCCCTTCGGGCCTTCCAAAGAGACTGCTCAGTCTGAGTAGCTCAATCCGTTGACGGAGAAACTGCTCAGTTTGAGTAGCTGAATCCGTTGACGACGGCGAGGTCCCGGGCCCCCTCTTCAGCACAGTGGCGTATGCTCGGTGATGAACGTTCGGAGATCCTGGAAATATCGGGAGGGGATGCCTTCGAACTCCAGGCTGTGGCGGGCGGTCTTGTACGCGGTGATGCGGGTGTGCGGCCAGTCCAACCCGCGGATGAAATCGACCGTCGCCTCATTGTCGATGATTCGTTCATCCTCGGCGACAAACAGGTGGATCGGCACAGGCGGCGCCGAGGGCAGCCGGGCGGTGATCTTGTCCATGCGTCGCGAGGCGAGGTAGAAGCTGGCCGTGCACTGCCGCAGCGTGGGACCATCGCTGCGGAAGAATTCCTGCCAGCGCGGCACGGTAGTGAAGAGTTCCGGATCGTTGAGGGGAATGTCGAAGAGCCGGCGCGGCTCATAGAGCATGGCAAACCCGATCTTGGCCATCTCCGGGCGGGACACACCGATTTTGGGGAACAGCCCGGGCGTGACCAACGACAGGCTCATCACCCCCCCGGGCTCGTCCACGTATGTGGCGACCACGAGCTTACCGCCCCAGCTTACGCCCACGAGGTGATACGCGTCGCAACGGCTCCTGCGAAGCAATTCATCGCGGGCGGCGCGGGAGTCGCCCTGGAGCTGCTCGGCGGATTCGGCATGGCCGCGATCCTGTGAGTTTCGCCCGCTGCCGCGGCGGTCGATCTGCAGCACGGCGTACCCGGCGTCGGCGAGCGTGGCCGCGGACTGCTCGTACCACCCGCAATGCGATTGAATCCCGTGGTGATAAAGGATCGCCCCGCGCGGCGCCGCCACCGGCCAGTAGCGGGCGTACGCCAGGTACCCGTCGGGCAGGCGAACGGTGATCTCCTCAAAAGTCGCCATAGGTAACATCGTAGCTTGAAGTCGGCGGCAGTTCACGCGATATTGTGGGCGGAAACGCAGAAACGCAGAAACGAAAAGGTGCAGATGGGCGGTCAGCAGTTGATTCGAGAGGTGTTGCGGCAGCAACTTCGCACCGAGCAACTGCTGGGGGTCGATGCGGTCCCCATGGCCGCGCCGCGGTCGCGCTCCGAGACCAACGCGGAGCGCCTCTTGACCCTGGACCGCTCGCAGGTCCGAAACTGTCGCAAATGCCGGTTGTGCGAGGGGCGCACGCAAACCGTGTTCGGGCAGGGCAGCCCCACGGCGCGGCTGGTTTTCGTGGGCGAGGGTCCGGGATTCGAAGAGGACAAGCAGGGCCTGGCCTTCGTGGGACCCGCGGGGCAACTGCTCACCAAGATGATCGCGGCCATGGGGCTCACCCGCGAGCAGGTCTACATCTGCAACGTGGTCAAATGCCGCCCGCCGGAAAACCGCACGCCCTTGGCTGACGAGATGCTGGCGTGCAGCCCGTACCTGCACGAGCAGCTCGCCATCATTGAGCCGGAGATGATCGTGGCCTTGGGCGCGCCCGCCGCGAAAACACTGCTCAACACCGCCGACTCCATCGGCAAGCTTCGTGGGCGCTTTCACGAGTACGTTCTTCCCGAGGCCCTCGGCGCCCGATCGATTCCGGTGATGCCCACCTATCATCCGGCCTACCTGCTGCGAAGTCCGGAGGAAAAGGGCAAGGTGTGGGCGGACCTGCAGATGGTCATGGCGCATTTGGGCCTTGCGGCCCCGGCGCGGAGTTAGCACGGCAATGCCTATTCATCCCACCGCCATCATCGATCGCCGAGCGGAGATCCACGATCGGGTTGAGATCGGCCCGTTCTGCGTGATCGAGGGTGAGGTTCGCATCGACGCGGGTTGCCGCCTGTATCACAACGTCTACGTCACCGGTTGGACGCACATCAGCGAGGGCTGCGAAGTGCACCCCGGCGTGATCGTCGGTCACGCCCCGCAGGACGTGAAGTACAAGGGCGAGCGAAGCTTCTGCCGCATCGGCGCCCGCACGATCTTGCGTGAGTACGTCACCATCCATCGCGGCACCGAGCCCGAGTCGCACACCATGGTCGGCGAAGACTGCTTCCTTCTGGGTGGGAGTCATGTTGCCCACAACTGCCGGCTGGGCAATTCTGTCACGCTGATCAACAACGCGCTGCTCGCGGGGCATGTGGACGTTGCCGACGGTGTCACCCTCGGCGGCAGCGCCGTCGTCCATCAGTTCGTGCGCATCGGCGAGCTGGCCATGATCGCCGGCAACGCCCGCGTGCCCAAGGACGTGCTCCCCTTCGCCTTGATCGACGTGGAGGGGCGGATCGCGGGGCTCAACCGCATCGGCCTGCGCCGCGCGGGCATGAACCGCGATGATGTTGTGGCCGTCCGTGAAGCCTACCGCGCCTTCTTCGACGGTCGCGTGCCCTTTGAACAACGTATGGAGCGCTTGATTTCCATTGCCCGAACGCCCGCCGCCAAGCGACTCCTCGACTTCATCCGCGCTCCAAGCCGACGGGGCCTCGCGGGTCGTTCCCGACGCCCTCCGCGCGAGGATGAAGCGGGCACGTTGTGAGGCAAGATCGTTTCGGTGGTCTGGACTAGGGGCGGCGCTTCCGTTTGGGAACCCGAGCGATGAGTTGTTCTCGCTGGGGGTCGAGCCAGAAGCCGGCCGACTCCAGGATGGTTACGCCAAGGAGAGGCTCTTCCGTTTCGCCGGCAAACACGAGGGTCCCGCCGGCCGCCTGGCCCAACACCTCGACGACGCCGAAGCCGATGTCCAGCTCCTGCCAGCTCCCGTCGGCCAGCTCATACGCTCGCCGCCCGGCCGGACGAATCCCGAGCTTGCGAAGCACGCTGGCCGGAACGAACGTATCCGTCGCGCCGGTATCGACCAGGAACCGTCCGGTCCATTTTCGGCGGGAAGTCGGCAGCGGCCGGATGGTCACCTCTGCGTAGATGTGCCCCAAGTCAGTCTCCCGTATCGGCATCGGCCAGAGTTGCCCGCGCCGCAGTCGCCTTCGCCCCGCTGAAATCGCCTGAGACAGGCCCATGAGTCACCAGCTACCCAATCCGCCACGCACGTTCCGCAGATATTCTATCCGCCACCACCGTCCTCGCCATTCCCTGTGCTTCCCAATCGCGCTCGCTGGGGTTATACAGGCGGCCATGAGAGTTATTCGCCGGCCGAGCGTGTATCTGGTGGGGCGGCAGGTCGTGGACCAGGCCCAGATGTCGCGGTTCCTTACCGACCACGACGTAGCCAACTGGTCCACGGACACGGACAACGCCGCCCAGGTCTTGCCCGAAGTGGCCGGGCGGGTGTGCTACATGAGCTTCGCCAAGCCCCGCCCCGGCGGCAACAAGACCTATCTCGAACACATCAAAGAGGTCGGCCACGGCAGCGTCCTCGAACACAGCGTCTTCAACTTCATCATCACCGGCGTGTCCCGATCCTTCACCCACGAGCTCGTCCGACACAGAGCCGGGTGGGGTTACTCTCAGCTTTCCCAACGGTACGTGGATGAGTCGGTCGCCGATTTCGTGGAGCCGGACTGCATCGGCGACGATCCCGAGCTGCATCGCGTCTGGCAAAGCGCCGTGGAGCAGTGTCAGCAGGCCTACATCAAGCTCGTCGAAGGCCTGCAGGCTAAGTTCGCCCACGTCGAGGACAAGACGCTGCGGCGGAAGCTCGCTCGTCAGGCTGCCCGATCCGTCCTCCCCAACGCTACGGAGACGAAAATCTTCGTCACCGCCAACGCCCGCGCCTGGCGGCACTTCATCGAGCTGCGCTGCAACGAGCACGCTGAAACCGAAATCCGCATCGTCGCCGCGGAAATCTGCTCCGTCCTGCAGAAAGAAGCCCCCAACCTCTTCGGCGATTATGAGCTGTATTCCCTTCCCGACGGCACCCGCGCCGCCCGCACTCCTTTCCACAAAGTCTAGCCGGCTCGGCAGGAGCCTCGCCCTCCCGCGCGGCTCGGCAGGAGCCTCGCCCTCCCGCGCCTCGCTCCGTTTCCTGCATCCCTCGACAACCTCCCAGCCCTGGCACTGACACTTTTTGACTTTTTGGCTTTTTACGTTTCACCATCCCACGCCTCATAAGCTCGCGTGCTTTGGATTCGCGCTCTATTCCGCTACGATACGCGGCCCGATAAGGGACAGGCAAGGCCTGTCGCATGAGGCGGCGGTTTGTCCGATGAGTAAGGGGAGACGAGCAACACGAGTGCGAGCCAAGCCTCGCACTACAATCGAAAGGTCGGGATCGATGCTGGGTATCAAGAAAGAAATCGGGCCGCAGCGGCACGTTGATGAATGGATCGGGCCTGCACCGCTCATTCAGACGGACCTGCCGGGTCCCATTGCCCGAGGCTTCATCGAGCGCGACGAGAAGTACAGCTCCCCCTCGTACACGCGGGACGTGCCCCTGGTGGTCAAGCGGGCGTACGGCTCGGTCATCGAGGACGTCGACGGCAACCGTTTCCTCGACTTCGCCGCCGGGATAGCCGTCTGCGCCACCGGCCACTGCCACCCCAAGGTCGTGGCCGCCATCGAGCACCAGGCCAAGAACTTGATCCACATCTGCGGCAGCGATTTCTACTACCCGCCGATGGTGGAGCTGATCGAGAAGCTGGTTTCCATTTCTCCGGGCAAGTTCGCGAAGCGTGTGCTGCTCACCAACAGCGGCGCGGAGGCCGTCGAGGCCGCCTTCAAAGTTGCCCGCCATCACAGCAATCGCAAGTGGGCCATCGCCTTCCATGGCGCCTTTCATGGGCGGACGATGGGGGCGCTGTCGCTGACCAGCTCCAAAGTCCGCCAGAAGGAGCGCTTCGGTCCGCTCGTGCCGATGGTCGCTCACGTGCCGTACGGGAACGTGGACGCCATCGAGAACGAACTCTTCAAGCGGCAGATGTCGCCGGAGGAAGTGGCGGCCGTGTTCGTCGAAGCCATCCAGGGTGAGGGCGGATATATCCTGCCTCCGCCGAGTTTTCTTAAGGACCTCCGCGAGCTGTGCGACAAGTACGGCATTCTGCTGGTGTGCGACGAAATCCAGTGCGGCACGGGTCGCACCGGCAAGTGGTTCGGCTTCCAGCACTTCGGCGTCGTGCCGGACATCATCCTGGTGGCCAAGGGCCTGGCCAGCGGCATGCCCCTGGGGGCGATGATCGCCCGCGCCGACATCATGAACTGGCCGCCCGGCGCGCAGGGCAGCACCTTTGGCGGGAATCCGGTGTGCTGCGCCGCGGCACTGGCCACGCTGGAGCTGATCGAATCCAGCTACATGGCCAATGCCGCTACGCTGGGCAAGCGCCTGGTCACCGAGCTTCGCGAGATCGCTGAGGCGCGAAAGGTCCTCGCCAATCCTCGCGGGCTGGGGCTGATGTGCGCCGGCGAAGTGGTCAATCGCAAGACCGGCAAGCCCGAGCCCAAGCTCCGCGAGAAGATCCTCAAGACCGCCTTCGAGCGCGGCCTGGTCCTCCTGCCCTGCGGCGAAAGCGGCATTCGCTTCTGCCCGCCCCTGTGCATCAACGAAACCCAGCTCGACGTGGGCCTCAAGCTCCTCGACGAATCCCTCGCCATGATTGTGTGACGAGCGACGAAGCGACGGAGCCACGAAGCGACGAAGGGTCTGACACGCAGAAACGCAGACACGCAGACACGCAGAAACACGGAAACACGGGAGGGCGAGGCTGCCGACGAGCCGCGGGCTTCCAGCCCGCGCGGACTCGCGGCAGCGACGAAGCGACTCGCCTCGGCGGGAGAGGGGCCAGGGGTGACGGCCCGCCGAAACGCAGAAACGCAGACACGCAGACACGCAGAAACACGGAAGCCGTCCCCCTTCACAAGGGGGACCACAGGGG
>SBAX01000150.1 GCA_005240095.1 Phycisphaera mikurensis | reverse complement strand
GTTCTAGCTTACGCGGCATTTGTCATTTGGACGCTGTTTGCCCCGCCATTGTTTCCCGGCGAGCACGTTTTCAACCTCCTTTCGCCGTCGCATGAAGGGGCGTTTGTGTTGGAAGCACGATCGGTAGGGTCCATACGCAAATACCTGTCGGACACGTTCTATGAGCGGTTGCAGAAGACGCCGGAGCAGATGCGCGGGCGGCGGATCCTGAGCAATCCGCCGGGCATGACAGTGCTGAGCGTTTTGGCGCAACGTGCGGTGGTGGCGTCGCCGAAGCTGAAGGCGGTGATGGTGCGGACATTCGGCCTGGAAGAAGCCAACGACACCGAGGAGCAGACGGAGTTTGCCGGGGCCATGCTCCTGGCGGTGTGGATGACGGCGCTTTGGGGAGCAGGTTTCTTCTTCGCTTACGCACTGGTGCGGATGTGGCTGTCGCCGCTGGCGGCGGTTGTGATGGCCTTCGCCTGCGTGGTCAACCCGGCCACGCTCTGCTACACGCCGGGCAAGGACTGCATGCAGTTGTTGAGCGTGCTGGCAATCACCTGCTTCTGTGTGAAGGCGTATATGCAACACCGAGCGTTGTATGGAGCGCTCCTGGGCGTCGTCGTGCCGCTCTCGTTGCTGGTGGGACTGATTCACTTATGGGTAGTGGCGATCGTGCTGGGAGCGACGCTCTGGGACGCGTTGGGCGCGGCGGAGCGACGGCGCGACTGGATTCGATCGGTGGCCGCGCCCAGCGTTGGCGGATTTGCGGTCACATCGGTGGGACTCTATCTGCTCTTGGGCTGGAATGTGGTGCGCTGCACTTACCGCGTTGGTGTGCGCTACGGGGAGATTCAACTGCCGATCATCACGGAGCCGCCTTCCTGGGTGCTGGTGGGCTTGCCGCTGTTCCTGCTTTTCGCGGGCCCGTGCCTATTGGCGATGCTGGGAATACGACGAGACGTCAGCGACGGTGGCGCGGCGCTTGGGCGCCGGATCCTGCTACTGACGGCCGTGGTCATGACGTATTCGTACTTTTTCGCCAACAACAGCGAGACGGTGCGACTGTGGATGCCCTTTGTTCCCTTGCTGCTGCTGGGTATGGTCGCCGGACGGTCGATCTTTCGAAACGACACTCCGAGCCATCGGGCTCTGGTTTTGGTGCTGGCAGTCCTGCACATCAGCGTGACACTGGGGCAGTGGTCTTTGATGGACGTGCGTGAGAGCGAGTGGCGCCTGACGACCGGGCGAATGTGGGATTAATAGGCGCGCAATGGGGATTACTGCCCGTCATGGGGTCCGCCGGGCATTAGCCAGAGGTGGACGAGATAGGCGAAAAGGACTGTGCTGATGGTGGTGCCGCCGTAGTCGGCGGCGGTCATCCGATAACCGCCGAAGCGCACGACGAGGAACCAGGTCACCACGACGAGGATGACGACGACCACGAAGGTTTTCCAGAAGAGCCCGGCGGCAAACGGTAACTTACCCAATCCTAACCTCACAATCTCCATACAGCAGTGCGACCCCTCCAGGGTCGCGGTTTTTGATTGGCCTTCGTCCCGGGGGCGGCGCTGCGCTTGCCCCCGGCTACTGTCGAGCAGGCCTTCAGCCTGCGTGGCCTGTCCACGCTAACTATGTGGCCCCAAGGAGGCAGTCGGGATCCGCTCGCCCACCGATCGGGCGACTGCGGCGATGGGCGATACACGACTCGAACGTGTGACCTCCTCCTTGTAAGGGAGGCGCTCTAACCAACTGAGCTAATCGCCCCGACGGTCTTAGGATCCCATTGCAAGTCAAAGCCTGCGGGCTGTCAATGCTGCGGCGTCTTAAGGCATGGGCAGGCACAACGCAGTGCAGGGAGAAAAGCAAGGGCGAGAAGTTCCTTCCGTTGAGGCGGGATGCCGTTGGCGGGAGGGGAATCCCGCTTGGATCGTGCCGAGAAAGGATTCTCGCCACAGCGAGGCGAATCGTGCCGAGTTGCTGTTGACTTCGCTGGCGGCGCGGGGTTCGATCTCTGGGATGATCGAGGCTCGCGAGGACGTTCGTCGGCTGGCACGTGCCGGGGTTCCTCTGGGGATCAAGCTTCTCTACACGCTCTTTGTGGCCGTTCTCGTGCCCACGTTCTGGGCGCACTACTCGCCGGCGAACTTCCTGTGGTTCTGTGACGTGGCTCTGCTGATGACGCTCGCAGGGCTTTGGCTGGAAAGCCGCCTGCTGGCCAGCATGCAGGCGCTCGCCATGACCCTGCCGCAGGCAATCTGGGGGCTCGACTTCCTCGTTCGCCTTACGACCGGGATACGGACCTTCGGCTTTTCCGATTACATGTTCAACCCCACCATTGCCCTCTTCATTCGGGCCTTGTCGCTGTATCACCTCTGGCTGCCTTTTCTACTGCTCTGGCTGGTGTGGCGGCTCGGCTACGATCGCCGGGCTCTCGCCGCCCAGACGATCTTCGGGTCGATGATCCTCCTGCTCTCGTATTTGCTCACGGAAAACGTGTATGGGCCGGCGGGCAACGTGAATCTGGTCCACGGCCCGTCGCTGCGCGAAGCGCAGGTGTGGATGGCGCCGTGGCTGTGGCTGGGTGTAGTGATCATTCTCTGTCCAACAGGGATCTACGCGCCGACCCACCTTGTGTTGTGCAGGCTGATGAGTCCCCGCAATGCGGCAGGCGGCAGCAGGCGATGAGCGTTCGAAGAGGCATCTTGCGGACTGTTCACTGTCGGGCGCGTCTTGTGGCGTGATCGCCGCGCGATACACTTGGCTTGCGGTATGGATCAACCCTACTACCCGATCAACGACTTCGGCCCGGTGATGAAAGGGCTGGTCATCGGCGGGCTGGGGACACTGCACGTCTTCACCGCGCAGTTTGCGGTCGGCGCGGGGATCCTGCTGTGCTACTTCCAATGGCTCGCCCAGACCGGGCGCAGCGCCGCGGCCCGCGAGTTCCTGCGCGGCTACTTTCGATTCCTGGTGTTGGTGGCGTTCGTGATCGGGGCTCTGACGGGCGTGGGGATGTGGTTCACCGCCATCCAGATCAGCGCTCGGACCATCGGCACCATGGTCCGCGAGTTTCACTGGATCTGGGCGGCGGAGTGGACCTTCTTCTGCCTGGAGGTCGTCTCCGGTTACGCCTTCTATCGCTGCGCGGAACGGTTGTCCGACCGCGACCGCTTCACCCTGCTGATCCTGTACACCACCGCCGCGTGGATGAGCCTCTTCCTGATCAACGGGATTCTTTCCTGGCAACTGACGCCCGGCGACTGGCCTGCGACGCGCTTAGTGTGGGACGGCTTCTTCAATTCCAGCTTCTGGCCTTCGCTTCTCTATCGCACGGTCGCCGCGATGACCATCGCATCGCTCATGGCCTGCGTGGTCATCAACACGCTGACTGACATGCCTCTGGAGGCCCGCAAGGAGTTGATTCATCGAGCGGCCTCGCTGCTGGTTTTCATGGTGCTCATGCCGGCGCTGGGCATCTGGTACTTTCGCGTTATCCCCGCCGACAGCCGCTCGTGGCTCCTGGGTGGCAGCGCCGCCATGACCATGTTCACCATTGCCACCGTGGGCGTGTCGCTGTTGATCGGCCTGTATGCGCTGGTCGGGCTGATTGGCGGACGACTCTATGTCAACATCGCCACCGCAGCGCTGCTATGCGCCCTCGCCTTTGGCGCAACGGGCGGCGGTGAGTTCATCCGCGAGGGCTCGCGCAAGCCGTATTCCATCCGCCAGACGCTGTATTCGAACTCGATCGTGCCTGGGGATGTGGCCCACCTGCGAGCGGTGGGGTCGGTCACGCATGATCCCTATCCTCTCCGCGATGCGGGGCAGTACCCCGACGACCAGCTACGGCTCGGGGCCAAAGTCTTTCGTTTCCAATGCTCGATCTGCCATACGCTGGATGGCATCAACGGGCTGGTGCACCTGACCGGCAGGTGGACGCTGGACCAGAAGCGGATGAACATCGCCAAGCTTCAGCATACCAAGCCCTTCATGCCCCCTTTTTCCGGCACCGCCGAGGAGCTGGAGGCGCTGGTGCAGATGTTGACCTGGGAGCGTGCGGGTCGGCCGGCGTCGTGGGCTGCTCCTCCGGCGACCGGCGCTGCGTCGCGCATCAGGGCATGGCTGGAGGAAGCCGGGACGGCACCTGTGCGGCCACCCGCGGGCTAGCTCATATGCAATCGGCTACGGCATTCTACCTGGTGCTCTACGGTGCGACCCTTGTCGTGCACGTGGTTTTCATGAACTACGTGCTGGGCGGCACAGCGTTCCTGGCCGTAGCCTCCCTTCGGCGCGCGTTTCGAAGGTCGTCGTTCGAGCCTGACCCGATTGCGGAAATGGCGCGGGATTGGCTGCCTTTCGCCCTCGGGGCCGCCATCACCGCCGGCGTGGCGCCGCTGCTGTTCCTGCAGGTCCTCTACGAGAAGCCCTTCTACACGGCCAACCTTCTTCTTTTCCATCGCTGGATGTCGATCGTCCCCGTGCTCATCGTGGGCTTCTATCTGTTGTACCTCCTGAAATCCCGCCCCTTCGAAGGAAAGTGGATGCCCGTGGCTGCCATCGGCGCATTCTTGTGCGTGGCATGGACGGGTTTGTCCTGGACGGAGAACCATGTGCTCAGTCTGGACGAGCCGCAGTGGATAGAGTTCTACGGCCGGCAATCGCCGGCCTACTACAAGGCAGGCGTCTACGCGCGTTTCGGCGTCTGGCTGTTCGGCTCGCTTCCTACGTTCGCGCTGATGATCGCCTGGCAATTGCACGGAAGCAGCGGCCGCGATCTGTTCGCGCCGCCATTGCGTCGTCGACTGGAGCGAACCGCCCGCGCCGGCCTGCTCGTCTCGTTGGCCTTCGCGACGTTCTACGCAACTCAGCTCAATGCCGCCGGACGTTCGACGATCGAGACGGCAGGCGGATGGACGGCCATGCTGGTGGGTGCGCTTGCCATGGTGGTGCAGAGCAGCGGATGGAGCAGGATTCGGTCAACCACGAACGCGACTGCGCGATGGCTGGCGGTCCTCACCGCGGCGACGCTGGTTTTGATTGTTGCCGCAATCACGCTGCGGGAGACGCTCCGCGCGGCCGCCCATGGCGGCTCGGCCTTCACAGAGGCACACGCGCAGGCGGCATCGGTCGGCGGGTTCGGCGTATTCGTTCTCTTCCTGATCCTCAATGCCGCCCTCGTAGCGTGGTCTATCCGCATTGCCTTTCGCTCTTCGCCATCGCCCCCGTCGGGTTGACGATCGGCCCCTTCGTCGCTTAGCATTCGGGCCGCGGAAAGCGCCGCGGTCTCGTTTTTCGAAGCGCTGGCACGTACGTATGGAACACGATCTGGCACATTGGGTTCGGGCGTGCCGCGGGCGGCGGGTGCTGCTCGTGGGCGACCTCATCCTGGATCGCTACATCTACGGCGACGCGGGGAGGATCAGCCCGGAGGCCCCGGTGCCGGTGTTGCGGGTGGTGGAGCGGCGGGAGGCGGTTGGCGGTGCGGCGAACGTTGCGGCGTGCCTTCGGGCCCTGGGCTGCGAGGTCGCGGTTTGCGGGCTCATCGGGGCCGACCGGCACGGTGAAACGCTCGTGACGCTTCTGCGTGAAGTGGGCGTGGACACCAGCGGCATCATCGTGCAAGCGGATCGACCGACGATCACCAAGACGCGGCTCGTGGGGCTCGCCCAGCATCGTCATCGCCAGCAGCTCATGCGCGTCGATGAAGAGGAGACCCGGCCGCTGGGCAACGACGCGACGAGGCGCATGATGGGCGCGGCGTGCGCGGGCGTGGCGGGCGCGGAGATCGTCTGCCTCGAGGACTACGACAAAGGGCTGATCGGTGAGCCGCTGGCCTGCGAGATCATCGCCGAGGCTCACCGCCGCAAGCGCCGCGTGCTGGTGGACCCGGCCCGGCTGGGCAGCTACGAACGCTATCGCGGGGCGGATGTCATTACGCCGAATCGCGACGAGCTTTCCCTGGCGAGCGGCCGTCCGTGCGATTCGATCGAGGCGGTGGCGGCGGCGGGGCAAGGGATTTTGGAGGAGTACGGGTTCCGCGCCGTCGCCGCGACGGTAGATCGGGATGGGGCGGTGCTCATCGAGCGGGGGCGCGGCTGGCGGCATCTCCCGACCATCCCGCGCACCGTATACGACAACACGGGTGCGGGCGACGCGGTCCTGGCCATGCTGGCCGCCGCCGTGGCCGGAGGGGCTGATCTGGAGAACGCCACGCGGCTGGCGAACATCGCCGGCGGGCTGGAGGTGGAGAAGTTCGGCTGCGTACCCATCACGGCCGACGAGGTTCTGGCGGAGCTGCGCATCGAACATCGCCTCCGCAACGGCAAGCTGGCCACCGTCGAGGAACTGGTCGGGGAGTTGCAGCTTCGACGTGACCGCGGGGAGACGGTGGCCTTCACCAACGGCTGCTTCGACATTCTCCACGCCGGGCACGTGGATCTCCTGCAGCGCGCCCGGCGCGAAGCGTCGCTGCTGGTGGTGGGCCTCAACAGCGATGCTTCCGTCCGGCGGCAGAACAAGGGCGAGGATCGTCCGATCAATGCATTCGAGCACCGGGCCAGCGTTCTGGGGGCTCTAGAGTGTGTGGATTACGTGGTGGGCTTCGATGAGGCCAACCCCGAGCTGCTCATCCGTCGAGTGCGACCTGACGTCCTGGTCAAGGGCGAAGATTGGGCCGGAAAGGGCGTCGTGGGACAAGAGTTCGTGGAATCCATCGGCGGGCGGGTGGTCCTGATGCCGCTGGTGGAAGGGCTGAGCACGACGACGATGATCGAGCGCATTCGCAATGGGGCGATGTCCGCGGGGGCTCGCTGAATTACTCAAACTGAGCAGTTCAGTGCATCGCCCTGGGCAGTTGGCAGGTTTAGGTGTACAAGCGCTGAAAGAGCGGGATAGCGCCGGTGGATGCGGCGCGTCAGGTTGCATGGCATGCGTTGCGATCGGTGCCGTCTATCGCGCCCCTTCAGGGCTTGGCCGTTGTGCGCCGGAAAGAACCCAGGGCGTTGCCCTGGGCTGATTTATGGCGGCCCTTCGGGCCTACGCCGTCTGAGTAAATAAGAGGAGGACGACGGCGGCGAGGG
>SBAX01000454.1 GCA_005240095.1 Phycisphaera mikurensis | reverse complement strand
CCCCAACGCCTCGCCGCGGGTGCGTAGCGTGACGGTGACGCTTCCGCGGCCCAGACGCCGCCAAAGGAAGAGCAAAAGCCGCCGACTCCATGATTCACTCCATGACTGGCTACGGTTCCGCCCGGCACGCCGAGGACGGCGTCTGCCATGAGCTGGAAATCCGCAGCGTCAACAACCGCTATCTCAAGCTCTCCGTCAAGCTGCCCGAGCGGATGCAGTTCGCGGAGGCCGACATCGATCGCCTGCTGCGCAAGCGCCTGGGCCGCGGAAGCGTCACCGTCACGCTACGCACCCGCGGCGAGGCGTTGGGGGCGGCGCCGCTCGACCTCGCGGCGCTTCAGCAATATGTAGATGTGCTCTCGCGTGTGCAACTCCCCGCGGGTGTCCAGCCCGTCGTGGACTTGGCTGCTGTGGCGGCGTTGCCCGGCGTTTCCGAACCTGCCGATCTCGACGATCGTCAGCGCGATGCCGCCCTGGCCTGGCTGATCGACCTGATCAACAAAGCCCTGGACAGCCTGGTCGCCATGCGTCGTGAGGAGGGACGAACCCTGCGTGAGGACCTCCTGTCCTGCTGCCAGATGATTCGCACGAAGCTGGGCGCCATTAGCGAGCGCGCTCCCACAGTCATTGACGAGTACCGCGACCGCCTCCGAACTCGCGTGGGGAACCTGATGCAGTCGGGCGGCTTCGAGCTGGAAGCCGACGCCTTGGCCCGCGAAGTGGCCCTCTACGCCGAGCGCTGCGACATCAGCGAGGAGATCAACCGTCTGGGCTCGCATCTGGATCAGTTCCTCGAGCTTTGTGACCGTGGTGAGCAGGTCGGGAGAACCATGGATTTCCTTGCCCAGGAGATGCTCCGCGAAGCCAACACCATCGGGAGCAAGAGCAACGACGCCGCGATCGCCCGCAACGTGGTGGAGATCAAGGGCCTGATCGACCGGCTGAAGGAACAGGTGCAGAACGTCGAGTAAGGCAGCCCATGACGAAGCGCGGATGCTTGATCGTCATCAGCGGGCCCTCCGGGGCCGGCAAGACCTCGATCTGCAAGGCCTTGTTGGCCCAGCTTCCAGACACTGTCTGGAGCGTGTCGGTGACCACCCGCCCTCCGCGGCCCGGCGAGGTGGACGGGCACAGCTACCGGTTTGTCAGCCGGTCCGAATTCGAGGAAAAGGAGCGGGCTGGAGAGTTTCTCGAAAGCGCTGAGTACGTCGGACACCGCTACGGCACGCCCCGCGGGCCCGTGGAACAAGCCCTGCGGGAGGGCAAGAACGTCGTGCTGGAGATCGACGTACAAGGGGGTATGCAGGTCGCCCGGAAGATGCCGCAGTCGGTGCGCATCTTCGTCCTGCCGCCCAGCGCGGAGTCGCTGCGGGCGCGGCTGGAGGGCCGCAAGACCGAAGCGGCCGAGCAGCTCGCCAAACGCCTCGCTGAGGCTGATGGCGAAATCGCCATGGCCCGCGACAGTGGCTGCTATACGTACTTCGTGGTCAATGATATCCTCGACGCAACCGTCGAACAGGTGAAGCGAATCGTCGAACAGGAGCGTACCAAATCATGATTGAAGCATTGCGGCATGACGAACTCATGGACAAGGTTGGCGGGCGGTTCAAGCTGACGGCGCTCATCCAGCGCCGCTGGCTCCAGCTCCTTCAGGGGGCCCGGCCGATGGTCGATCCCAAGGGCCTCACCGAGATGGAAGTCGTCATCGAGGAAATCATGGCCGGTAAGATCATATTCGAACTCCCTGAGGGCGTGGTCGAAGAGGAGCCTCAGCTGTAACCCGCGAGCCGCGGGCTTCGAGCCCGCGCGGACGCATGACCGGTCGCGCAGCGACCCCTGTCATTTCCCCCTCCTTGATACGGTTGGGGGTGCTCCGGCAGCGAGGCGCGCGGTGCTTCATATGCTCCAGCAAGACTTGACCAACTACGAAGTGCTCGTAGGCGTATGTGGCGGCATCTCCGCGTACAAGGTCTGCGAGGTCGTCTCAAGGCTCGTGCAGCGCGGCGCAGGCGTGACCGTGGCCATGACCGCCGCCGCCCGTCACTTCGTCGGCCCCTTGACCTTCCAGGCGCTCACTGGTCGCGAAGTCCTCACCGATGTCTGGGAATCCGAAAAAGCCGGCGACGTTCAGCACATCGCCCTCACCAACGCTGCAAACGCCATCCTCGTCGCCCCGGCCACCGCCAACATCATCGGGAAGATCGCGAGCGGCATCGCCGACGAGGTGGTGACAACTCTTGTCATCTCCGCCGCCTGCCCCGTCATCCTTGCTCCGGCCATGAACGACCGCATGTGGAAGAACCCCATCGTCCAGGAAAACGTCGCCAAACTCGCCCGCCTTTGCTACCAGATGGTCGGCCCCGCCGAAGGCTGGCTCGCCTGCCGCACCATCGGCCAGGGCCGAATGGCCGAGCCGGATCAGATTCTCCAAGCGGTTGTCTCGCACCTGCATGCTGCCGGCAAGAAGTAGTCGCCTTCATTCGACAATCGACGCTCGACAATCGACAATGCGAAGGATGGAAAGCGCGCTGGCGAACATCGACATCATGCCGACGCCGAGTTCCCGCTGGGATCCTGACCCAACCGGTCGCTTTGGGGAATTCGGCGGGAGGTTCGTTCCCGAGACTTTGATGAGCGCCGTCATCGAGCTGGGCGAAGTGTACGCCCAGGCGAGAACAGATCGCGCTTTTTGGGTTGACCTCAATGCGCTGCTGACCACCTACGTCGGCCGCCCCAGCCCGCTGTACTTCGCCTCGCGCCTCAGCGACCAGCTCGGCGGGGCCCGTATCTACCTGAAACGCGAGGACCTCAACCACACCGGTGCCCACAAGATCAACAACACCATGGGCCAGCTCCTGCTCACCCGCCGGATGGGAAAGCGCCGCGTCATCGCGGAAACCGGCGCCGGCCAGCACGGCGTGGCCACCGCCACCGCCGCCGCCCACTTCGGCCTCGAGTGCGTCGTCTACATGGGCGCCGAGGACATCCGTCGCCAGAAGCTCAACGTCTTCCGCATGGAGCTGCTCGGCGCCAAGGTCGTCTCAGTCGACACCGGCCAGAAAACCCTCAAAGACGCCATCAACGCGGCCATGCGCGACTGGATGG
>SBAX01000471.1 GCA_005240095.1 Phycisphaera mikurensis | reverse complement strand
GGCGGCGATGACGCCGCCGCCCACCGGTGCAGGTTCACTTCCTGTGGAGAATAACCTTGCGGGCTGCCCCGATTTACGAGCTGCTGCCCGTCGGCAGGCTGGAATCGACGTTGGTAAAGATGGCGTCGACCGTGGTGCCCAGGCCGGTGATCGCCGCCAAGGACACGATGATGATCAGGGCGAGCATCACGGCGTACTCGGTCGCCGTCGGCCCGTCTTCACAATGCAGGAAATTCTTTACGCGAGTCACAAAGGTGGTCATAGGAGGCTCCTCTCCGAATGCGGACCGCCGACAGGCAGCCCAAGACGTGCTTCCCAGTTGCCATGGAGCGCCCGGCCACAAGCCCGGCGCGGCACAAAAGGCGGACCGGTGAACGACGGATCACGCCGCCCACCGGCCCGATTTCGTCATCCGGGCGAAGACGTGAGACCGCGCCCGAACGAATCGCTGACTACGAGCTGCTGCCCGTCGGCAGGCTGGAATCCACGTTCGTGAAGATGGTGTCGACCGTGGTGCCCAACCCGGTAATCGCGCCCAGGGCGACGATAATGATCAGGGCGAGCATGACGGCGTACTCGGTCGCGGTCGGGCCGTCTTCGGAACGCAGAAAGTTCTTCACTCGATTCACGAAAGTCATTGGCTGACTCCTCTCCAAAAGCGGGCCCCTTGCGGTAAGCCCAAGATTTTCTTCGAAGGTCGCTCAGGCGCCGCAAGGGCCTGACCCCTCCTGTCGATTACTCGAACCTCCATCGGGCACGAGTCTTACACACGCGATCTTGGGGCAACGCGAAGCGGGATATGACTTCCCGTCCCCCTCCTTAAAGTACCCGCGCGCCCGTAGCGCTACGGTCATAGTCAACGTACGAAACACTTTCGCGCGAGGCAAATGGATTGCCCGCGTCCAATATCGATCGCAAACCGACGACGGCGCGCGCCTGAAATGCGGACCTCAATCGCCATGGCTACGCCCATAACCCCTGCACGCTTACGATCCGAACACGCCCACGGTGCTGTTGATGTCCGTATAGAGATTGTCCATGTGTACGCCGAAGCTGCTCAAAGCCCCGATCACCGCGACGCAGATCACCGCGATGAGCACCGCGTACTCAGTGGCCGTCGGGCCGTCCTCGGACCGAATGAACAACCTCAGTCTTTCACCCCAAGCGCTCATGCCCTCGCTCCTCTCCGGTCGTCCCAAGACGTAGGCCCAGGGGCGCGAATCTCGCGCCCGCCAGGAGTCCATCTTCAGCGTCGAATACACCGCTCGGATGTGCAAACGACTACAAGGGGTAGCGGTCCTAAATGAGGAGCCCGAGCCGAGCGTCTTAACGGACCTCCAGAGATTCGGACACACGCCGCTCGTGCCAGACTGCCTAATCCCTGCACCGTTCCACGACGATGATTGCGCGATGCACCTCCAGACCATACGGGACCGACTGCTGGCAGCGCAGCGGGAGGGCGCATGGGGCTACACGCCCGGTAATTCTGTGGCCGTCGAGCCCACTTGCTGGGCGGCGCTCGCTTTACAGACGCAGGGCGGCGAATCCGCACGCGTGGAGCAGGCCCTGGATTGGCTAGCCCGACGGCAGCAAGACGACGGGTCGCTGCCTGTAGTGCCGGACGCGGAATCACCCTGTTGGGTTACAGGACTGGCGGTGATGGCCTGGTGCCTGGCCGGAGACGGTCGCTTCGCAGCCGCGGTTTCCAGGGCCGCCGATTGGCTGATCGGCACGCGTGGCAAGCTTCTGCCCTACAACCCCGCGGTTTTTGGACACGATACCTCGCTGACCGGTTGGTCCTGGGTCGAGGGTACCCATTCGTGGGTCGAGCCCACGGCGTACGCCGTGCTGGCCCTGCGCTCCGCAGGCCAAGGCGAACATCCACGCGTTCGTGAAGGTGTTCGGCTCCTGCTCGATCGCGCCATGCCCGGCGGCGGCTGGAACTATGGCAACACCCGCGTCTTCCATAACACGCTGCGCCCCTTCCCCGGCCCCAGCGGCGTGGCGCTCACCGCCCTTGCCGATGAACCGGGCGACGCACGGATCGAGGCCGGAATTGAGTATCTGCGCACGCAGCTCCCGGCAGTTCGCTCGCCCATGTCGCTGGCCTGGGGTCTGATCGGGCTGACAGCGCATGACACCCGCCCAACCGACGCGGACTCGTGGCTGGAAGAAAGCGCCGAACGCAGCTTGCGCCGTCCGCCGTGCGCTCTGCACGATGCACTCCTCCTGTTCGCTTCCTTGCAAACCTGCCCATTGCGCCGGCGCGCCGTGGAGACCGTTCATGGCTGACCTGGTGCAAACGACCGTCCTGCCGTCCGAAGGACGCAAGCTCTCGCGACGCGAGCTGCTCGGCATGGGGGGAGCATTGCTGCTCGGCGGAGGCATCGCCACGGGACTGCGCTGGGCGAGTCAGCGAGAGACGCTCCGCGCGGAGGTCTTCATCGGGAAGGCCGCACACTACCGAAGTGACCTGGTTTCCATCATCCGCGAAGGCCTCAGCACACTGGGGATCACGCGAGACGAGGTTCGCGGCAAGCGGATTCTGCTCAAGCCCAATCTGGTGGAGACGGCTCATGGCGAGTCCCACATCAACACCAACCCCACGGTGCTGGTCGCTGCTGCAGAGGTGTTTCGTTCCCTCGACGCCGCGGATGTGTTCGTGGCTGAGGGTCAGGGCCACCGCCGCGATAGCTGGCTGGTGCTCGACGAATCGGGCATGGGCCGGGCCATCGATGAGGCCAAGCTGTCGTTCGTGGATCTCAACCATGATGACATCGTGCGCGTTCCCAATGCCGGCTCGTGGACGCAACTCAAGGAGCTTTTCCTGCCGCGGGCGGTGACGGAGGCCGATTGGGTCGTGTCTCTGCCCAAGCTCAAGACGCACCACTGGGCCGGAGTGACCTGTGCGATGAAAAACATGTTCGGCGTCATGCCCAGCATCATCTACGGCTGGCCGAAAAACGCCCTGCACTATCAGGGCATTCCGGAGTCCATTCTGGACATCAACGCCACGGTCAAGCCTGCGCTGACCATCGTCGATGCGATCGTGGGCATGGAGGGCGATGGGCCGATCATGGGCACGCCCAAGCCGCTGGGAGCCGTCGTCATGGGCCGCAACTTTCCGGCCGTGGACGCCACCTGCGTCCGTATGATGAACCTCAACCCCTTCGGCATACCCTACCTCGCACAAGCCTCTAACCACCTCGGCCCGATCCGCGAGGAGAACATCACGCAGCGCGGTGAACCCATCGCGGCGCTGAGAACCTCTTTCGAAATCCTCGACGCCCCCCACCTCCGCGCTGTAGCCGGCCGCTGAACCTGCTTCGACTTGGCCGCCAGCCAGTGTCCCCGTAGAATTCACTTCTGACGCGTGCCCGGCCGGAGTGGCGGAATTGGCAGACGCGCGGGTTTCAAAAACCCGTCCAGGCAACTGGGTGTGGGTTCGATCCCCTCCTCCGGCAGTCGGCCACCGCCGACGGGTGCGGCGCCTTTGGCGGTAGGCGCAGCCCGCAGCGTGTCTCCGTCGCCCGTCAAATACGCGATCGGATAGAACGTGAGATTACTCCGAAAACGGTGAGTTTCCGGGATTACTTTCACGAGCCTCCGTCGCCCTTGACACGACGCAGCGGACGAAAGTCCGCCGGTCGCTCTGCGACTGCCCTCGCTGCGCGAGGGAGCGGCGAGTCAAGGGCTACGGGTGACATCATGGCGAGTGGTAAGCTCGCCCCCTTAGCCCGGTGATGCGTCCCGTCTGAAATGACGTCACGGAAACGTATAGACGTTTGTGACGACACGAGGCCAATGCCTCAGCTTGCAATCCTTAGCGTACCGCTGCGCGAAAGTCAGCCCTGCCGCGGACACAGTATCCGAATTCTGGGCACCAATTCCCTGATCACTTTGCGCGCTGTTGCCTTGCCCGGCCTTTTCAAACAACTTCGCTATCCAAGCATTCGCGTCGGGTGCTTGGCGGTGCACCGGCACAATCGAAGGCGGCGATGCCGGATCCTCGGCCCGAGAATTCGCCGGATGTGAGTAAAGAATCTCGCACCGGCGAGCCGTTTTTGACAGCGGTAACTTGCCCCGTCAACGCTGTATCCGCGCGAGGCGCTCGATGGCTTGCTTCGTAGCCTCGGCACCGCTCCCGGAATTAGTCGCGGCGACGATGGCGAGGTCCGCTTCAGGAGCAATCCAGATGCGCACGAAGAAAGTCCCTCCGCTGCCAGCGCCAAAGTGAACGACGCCGTACTCCGGATCGACGCGGCGGCCCCATCCGAGCGTAAAGCCAGCCGGCTGGGCGTTCCATGTAGCATGCAGGTGCTCGTACGACTCCTGTTTAAGCAGCTTGCCGCGTCCCTTTAGGCCGGCAAGGTGCTCGCCAGCGTATCGCGCTAGATCCTCGACGGAACAGCTCACGGCGCCGGCAGGCCACAGGCATGGCGGAAGTTGATAAGAATCGTCCAAGGGTTGTGGCTCGAGCGTATTGCCGTCGCTGCCGAGCGAGTGGCCACGAGGCTGGTTGGGGTTTCTGGACGATGCAGGCCAGCCAAACGAGGCGGATCTCATTTCCAGCGGTCCGAAGATCCGATCCTCAATGAGCTTCTCCCAGGCTTTGCCGGCGGCACGCTCGATCATCACCGTGGCAGCAGCGTAGCCGGCATTTGAATAAAGCTCTTTTTCGCTCGCGGGCGCGGCGGGGGGCTCGGTGAGCCCCTCCGCCACGAACCCGAGACGCTGCTCCTGGTGCGTGCCGGGAATCGCCAGCAATTCCTGTAGGCGCGACGGTCCGAAGTTGGTGTACGGCGGAAGGCCCGCGGTGTGCGAAAGAAGCTGGTCGAGGCGGACGCTAAGGTATTCGTCGCGGACCTTTCCTTTGAGTTCCGGAAGGGTTTCACCGAATGTTGTGGACCAGGTGAGCTTGCCCTCCTCGATCAGGATGGCGGCGAGCGTCGCGGTGAAAGACTTGGTGCATGATGCGATGTGGAAGCGGTCGTCCATCGCGACAGCTGCCTGGGCTCCCAGCAAGCGCACGCCTACAGCTTCGGCAGCGACGATCTTGTCCGCCTTGACTACGGCCACAGCCAGGGAGGGGAGCGAATGCTGCTTGCGCAGCTCCGTGAGCACGTCGCGTATTGCGGAAGGCGTGTTCGACGGCGGCCCAGGTGCGGCGGCGAAAAGGCCTGCGATCGTGACAATGAAGATCAGGCGTCGATAGTACATAGAATTCAGCCCTTTTCATCGGGCCGCTAAGGGTCGAGTATCCGAATTCCGGCCCACCAATCTGTGGCTCACTTTACGCGCTCGTTGTTGGCTTGCCGGGCCTTTTCGAACAACTCCGCTATCGAAGCATTAATGTCGGGTGCTTCGCGGTCGACCGGAACAATCAAAGCAGCCGCCAGCTCCTCGACCAATTCAAACATCCTCGACACGAACGCGCGCGGAATCTGGATCAGCGGTCCGTCGTCTCCGAAGTATTGCAGCTTTTCTGTCGCGGAACCGCCAGGGATCTCGCGGATGTTCCCAACGAGCGGCAGAAGCTTCTCCCGCAGGTCGTTGGTCACTTCCAACCCTTGGTGAACAAGATGGCCTCTCATCGCAACAAACACCTCTACGTGCGACCTGAGTCCCGGCCACGCACTCGACTTCATTCCGGCCAATTCCTTCTTCAAGAATGGTGATAACGAAATTCTTACGCTTCTTCGCTCTCTTCGACGCGCGGCTTACCAAATCGCCGGCGATTTGCCAGCCCGAACCAGCACGCAGCGTTCCAGAACAAAATGACTCAAAAGTTGAATAGAGAAGTACTATCTGGCAGAGCCGATGCATCGTCTGCATGATGCTCGCTTCAATTCCGAAGTCGATTAGCGCCTCCGGTTCGTATTCCCCGACGTTGCCAGTTGTCGCGCGAAAGCGCAGCTCGATCTCGGCATCCTGGTACCTTCCGCTTCGTTCGTCCTCAGCCTGTTCGAAGGAGAGAAACAACTGACGAAGCGTTCCCATCCTTTCGAAGAAAGGATGTCCTCCCGCTCGCAACATGTCCCGCTCAGTCGGCATTACACCTGATGCTATCTTCGGAGCCCCAAGACGGCGAGTGGAACAGTCATCTCGCCGCCGCAAGGCGGGCCGATTCTCCGTGGTCGACCGCTGACACCAATCGGCCCGGCAACCATGCGAATCGAGAATGCTGCGTCCCTCGCAGGGTCGTAAACTGCCGGGGATCCTCGAACTCAATGAAAGGAGCGTGATACGAAAGCAGGGTCAGTTCGCCCAAGGGCGACGTGAACGTGTGGTCGACGCGTCTCGTAAACAGCACAGCGTCGCTGGCCTCCACGACGACCGAACGAAGTTCACGCGACTTTCCGGCATCCGGCAGGTAGTGAACCAAGCCTACGCCTGACGTCACCACTAGCAGCCGATCCCACACCCCATTGCCTCAGGCATCATCCGAAACCACGCATGCAGTACCCTCCTTTGAGCTCAATCCGTCGAGGTCCGCGAGGTCTCGCCGTCCACGGGCGCTTCGGTGCACGACCCAGGAGCAGTAGAGCGCAGGCCCCGCTGACCCAGCGGTGCCACACGTGACTGCCGCTCAGCCCTCACCCCCAACCCTCTCCCTTAAAGGGCGAGGGAGTTAGCGCCTTCGGAGTTCAGCGACCTCAAGAACTCTTTCCATTCGGTCGGTAAGCGGATCGTAGCCATAGATCACCTGCCTGAGGAATTCGAGGGCTGCCAGACGCTCCTCGGGCGTGCGGGACTGCCAGTAGGCGCGAGCATCGTCGTCATCGAAGGTGCCCACGCGTAGCGCACTTCGATCCAGATGACCCAGTTCGTACTCCATGCCGATCGCCACCCACCTATCGTACGCTGGCGAACTGAGACTTTACAGCCTACACTGCGCCCCCTTGGAGCGGGAATGTCCCTGCCGCTCGGTGGCGGCACGCGGCCTGGCGGGCCGATAGCGGGGTAATCCATGCGTTTCGGGTTGGTCGACAACATCGTTGAGTTGTCCCGCGGCGAGCGGATCGTGGCGGTCAAGGCCGTGAGCCTGGCCGAGGAGTACCTGGCGGACCACTTTCCGACGTTTCCTGTGCTTCCCGGCGTTTTCATGCTCCAGGCACTGGTCGAGGCGGCCACGTGGTTGGTTCGGGACGCTTTGGACTTCGAACCGGGCGTCGTCTTGCTACGGGAGGCAAAGAACGTAACATATAAGAGCTTTGTGAAGCCGGGCAATTTGCTGCGGCTGGAAGTCACCTGCCGTCGCTTCGCGCGGGAGGCGAGCGACTTCGAGGGAATAGGTTACTGCCAGCAAGCCGAGGTGGTCCGAGCGCGATTCGGGCTGACCCACGTGTCCCTGTCGGGCCGGGAGGGTTTCGCCCAAGTGGAGCGCCGCATCGCCGAGGAGTCGCGGGCAAGGTTCGCACTACTGCGAGGGGGTCAGGCCGAGTCTTCACCGGCCCCCGCAGGATCAACGGAGACTCTGTAGGAATGAAGTCCGCAATGGAGGTCGCAACGGGAATGGCTCCAAGCCGTGAGGAGGTCTTTACCAAGGTTCAGGATGTGCTCACCGACGCCCTCGGTGTGGACACCGAGGACGTCTCGCCCGAGGCTACGCTGCAAGGCGACCTGGGCGCCGAGAGCATCGATTTCCTCGACATCGTCTTCCGCCTGGAAAAGGCTTTCGCCATCAAGATCCCCAAGGGCGAACTCTTTCCCGACGACATCCTCAACAACCCCGATTATGTCGATGGCGACAAGATGACCGTCACCGGCCTGGAGCGGCTCAAGTCCGCCATGCCCCACGCTGATTTTTCCAAGTTCGAAAAGGCCCCTCTGGTCGCGAAGATGCCCGATCTGTTCACCGTCAACACGATCGTCAACTACGTCGAGAACAAGCTCAAAGCGGCGTAGGAAAGCCGCTGATGATGTTCGACACGTTCTGTCGGCTGGAGTACACTCTGCTCCGATGCAGGAAACGCCCATGCAACGTGCCGAGTCTGCGCTTTCCCAGGCGATCGAGCGTCTCTGCCAAGCATTGTCACCGGTCGCCATCTACCTCTACGGATCGTACGCCTACGGCACGCCCGGTCCGCATAGCGACTTGGACCTGCTGGTCGTCGTCGCCGAGAGCAACCTGACGCCTTTCGAGCGTGACGCCATCGCCTACCGGGCGCTGGGCGACATTCGCTTTCCGATCGACGTTCAGGTTTACACAAAAGCTGAGTTCGAGGAACGAGCCGCGCTGCGTGTCTCCTTCGAGCGTACCGTCAAGCAGAAGGGCAAGCTCCTGCATGCCGCCTGACCTCGCCGAGCTACGGCGCTGGCTCGAGAAAGCCGAGCACGATCTTCGCACGGCCGAGGTCGCCTTGGACCTTTCCAAGCCCGTGACGGATACGGCCGCCTTTCATTGCCAGCAAGCCGTCGAGAAGCTGCTCAAGGCCTACCTCTTCTGGCGGGATCGAGAGTTCGAGAAGATTCATGATCTGAGGGCTCTCGCCCTGGAATGCACCAGCTTGGACAGCGGTTTCCAGACTTGGATCGACCGTGTGGGCCCGCTCACGGCTTACGCCGTCCGCTTCCGCTATCCGGGTCCGAACGATCCGACTCCTAGGGAAGCCCGTGAGGCACTGGCGCTCGCTCACGAGATTCAGGCGTTCGTGTTTGAGCGATTGCCACCGGAATTCCGTGTGGATGAGTAACCATGCGTTGGATCTGGATTGATGCGTTTGTGGAGTTCGAGTCCGGTCGGCGGGCGGTGGCGGTGAAAAACGTCACGCTGGCCGAGGAGTACCTCCACGATCATTTTCCAGGGTTCCCGGTTATGCCCGCGGCCCTGATCATCGAAGGCATGGCCCAGACGGCCGGCATCCTGGTCGGCGAGGCGAAGGCCTTCGCAGAGAACGTCATTCTGGCTAAGATTCGCCGAGCGGAGTTCGACGACTATGCGGTCCCCGGCGACCAGCTCCGCTACGAAGCCGTACTGGAAACCCTGGACGAACGGGCCGCGGTCACCAGCGGTACGGTCTCCAAGAACGGGCGCCCCATGGGACGGATCGACTTGATGTTCTCGCACGTCAACCAGGCCGAGCAGCCCCTGGACCTGCCTGACCACAACTTCGTCTTTACGGAGCAGTTCATGAACCTGCTGGCGGGGTTCAAGAGCCGCGGCGGCATCGGTGATACCCATGACCGGTAAGCGTCGCGTGGTCATCACCGGCCTGGGCGTGGCCGCTCCGATCGGCATCGGCATCGAGGCCTTCTGGGAAGGGCTCCTCCAGCGCCGCTGCGGCATCAAACGCATCGAAAGCTTCGATCCTTCGGGCTTCCCTTGTCAGGTCGGCGGGGAGCTTCCCCCCTTCCAGCTCGGCGATTTCATCCCCAAGGGATATCGCAAGAGCGCCAAGGTCATGGCGCGGGACATCATGATCGCCGTCGTTTGCGCCTACCACGCTGTGCGCGACGCGGGCCTCAATACCAAGTGCATCATTGAACGCGGCGAAGCGGCGGGGCAGCCCAATGTGGACAGCACCCGCTTCGGAGCCAACATCGGGGCAGGTTTGATCTGCGCCGACTTGAACGAGCTGGCCGGAGCCCTGGCTACCGCGGCCGACGAAAACGGCAAGTTCGATTTCCGCCGCTGGGGCGCGGAGGGCATGAACAATCTCACGCCGCTGTGGCTTCTCAAGTTCCTGCCCAACATGCTCGCTTGCCACGTGACCATCGTTCATGATGCTCAAGCGCCGTCCAACACGATCACCTGCGGCGAGGCTTCGAGCCACCTGGCCATCGGCGAGGCCTTCCGGACGATCGCTCGCGGCGATGCCGACGTGTGCATCTGTGGCGGCGCCGAAAGCAAGATCAACCCCATGGCCGTGGCCAGACCGCTGCTCTGCGGACGCCTCAACACCCAAAGCAACGACGCCCCTGACAAAGCCTGCCGCCCATTCGGTAAGGACAGGCTGGGCACGGCCCCGGCGGAAGGCGGAGGACTGGTCATCCTGGAGGCGCTCGATCACGCCCGGGCCCGCAAAGCACGGGTCTATGCGGAGGTCACCGGCTTTGGGGCCAGCAGCAATACGTCAAGCTGGTCCCGCCCGGACCCGAAGGGTCGTGCCATCGCGGTGGCACTCCACAAGTCCCTCTACGACGCGGGGCTCAAGGCCGATGACATCGATCTGGCCAGCCCGCTTGGTGCGGGCATCGCCGAGCACGACGCCGCCGAGCTTGCCGGCTGGAATGACGTCTTCGGAGAGCGTTTGGGGCGCACTTACGCCCTGGCCACGCGTGGCGCCGTGGGCACCAACGGGGCGGGCTCCGGGGCAATCGACCTCGCCGCCGCCGTCATGGCCGTCCACCGCAGCACCGTCCCCGCGTCCATCAACACGGCGGACTTGGACTTAAGCTGCCGCTTCCGTTTTGTGCAGGGTGATCCCAGGGACGCGCGCCTGCGCACCGCCGTCAGCCTCGGCTATGCCCTGGCCGGCGGGCAGTGTGCCGCCCTGGTCCTTCGAAAGTTCGAGGAGTAATCGTGCAACGACGCGTCGTCATTACCGGAATGGGTTGGGTCACACCGCTGGGCCACGACATCGAAGCCGTCTGGCAGAAGATGCTTGCGGGTGCCTGCGGGGTGGCGCCCACGACGCTCTTTGACGCCACAACTTTTCCGACTTCCTTCTCGGCCGAGGTCAAGAACTTTCGTCTTTCCGATTTCCTCGGCGCGGATAGCGAAAAGCACAGAGAGGCGAGCCGCAATTCGCAGTTCGCCCTGGCCGCCTGCGCCTTGGCCTGGAAGAACGCCGGGCTGGATGGCGGTCCTACATTCGACCCCTCGCGCGTCGGCGTGTACTTGGGCGGCGGCGAAGGCCCCATGGACTTCCAGCCCTTCGCGGCGGCGGCCCTGGCCGGCTGCCGTGATTCCCGAGGGCAGATCGTCTCGCTCGACACGGTCCGCTGGGCGGAGGTCGGCCTTAGGATGTTGCACGCGGTCAACGAACTCGAGCAGGACCCGAACATGGCCGGCGGGCACATCGCCGTGCAGTTCAACGCCGAAGGGCCCAACATCAACACGCTCACCGCTTGTGCCGCAAGCACCCAGGCCATCGGCGAAGCCATGCGGCTCATCCAGTATGGCGACGCCGACGTCATGATCTCCGGCGGCACGCACAGCATGATCCATCCCTTCGGCGTCACCGGCTTCAACCGCCTCACCGCCCTTTCCACGAGGAACGATACCTGCCTGACAGCCTCGCGCCCTTTTGACCGTACTCGTGACGGCTTCGTCCTCGGCGAAGGGTCGGGCATCCTCATCCTCGAGGAACTCGAGCATGCCCAGCGCCGCGGTGCGAGGGTCCTGGCCGAGATCGTCGGCTTCGGCTCGACGGCCGACGCTTTCCGGATCACCGATATCCACGAGGAAGGGCGCGGTGCCACCGCCGCTATGCGCGCCGCCCTCCGCAGCGCCGGCATGACTCCCGACCAGATCGACTACATCTCCGCCCACGGCACCGGCACCGAGGAGAACGACAAGATCGAGACCCTCGCGATCCGCCAGGTCTTCGGCGACCGGGCCAAAAGCGTGGCCATCAGCAGCATCAAGAGCATGATCGGCCACCTGATCGCCGCCGCCGGCGGCGTCGAGCTCATCACCTGCGTGCTGGCCATCCGCGACGGGGTCGTCCACCCGACGATCAACTACGAGACGCCCGACCCGGAGTGCGATCTCGACTACGTGCCGAACACCGCCCGCCGCGCCGACGTGCGCTACGTGCTGAAGAACAGCTTCGGGTTCGGCGGACAGAACGCCTGCCTCGTGCTGCGTCGCTGGGACGGGGCGTAGCCGAACGGCGCCGCGCTAGCTCGCTGTCGGCCCCCACCGCGGCGGGCGCTTCTCGAGGAACGCCCGCATGCCCTCCTCAATGTCGGGCGAGCTGCTGTGCGCGCCGATCGCCATCCACCCGGCGTCGAGCGCCTGGGCCAGGGGCAGTCCTTTGCACTTCCACAGCAGTTCGACGGCGTGCTGCACGGCGTCGGGCGATTGCTGCGCGATGATCTCCGCGTATCGATACGCCGTCGGCATCAGCTCTTCCTTGGGCACGACCTCGGTCACCAGCCCGATCGCCTTCGCCGTCTGCGCGTCGAGGCGGTCCTTCGTGCCCAGCAGCGCGATGCGCATCACCCATTGCCACGGGATCATGTGCAGGTAGAGCAGCGGCTCCTCCGCCGGGATGAGGCCGCGATCGACGTGTGGGTCGAAGAACGTCGCGTGCTCCGCCGCGATCGCGAACTCGC
>SBAX01000026.1 GCA_005240095.1 Phycisphaera mikurensis | reverse complement strand
GGAGGGCAAGCCTCCCGCCGAGCCGCGGCTCGCCGGGAGGCTTGCCCTCCCGCGCCGCTTGATCGCGAATGTCCTTTCTAGGGCGCTGCACGAAGCGACAGTCCGAACAAGGACAGTTGCCGCTTGATCTCGTTGAGCGACGTTTGCCCGAAATTCTTGATCGCCAGCAGTTCCGGCTCGGACCGCTGGATCAGCTCGCCCAGGGTCGCGATCCCCAGGCGCTGCAGGCACTTCCGCGAGCGCACCGACAGCTCCAGTTCCGTCACCGGGCGCTTGAGGTGCAGCGAGGTGTCGTT
Organism: Phycisphaera mikurensis; assembly: GCA_005240095.1. Taxonomy (GTDB): domain Bacteria; phylum Planctomycetota; class Phycisphaerae; order UBA1845; family UBA1845; genus SBAX01. Next base: position 2,789 of record SBAX01000026.1, on the reverse strand, counting down.
GGCCGCCGAACGGAAAGGCGCGGGGACAGGTGGCGGCGGCGGCTCGACGGGCTGGTTGAGTTGTCCAAGCCGCAGGCCCTTCTGGGAGAGCATGGCCTTGATCTCGTTGAGCGAGGTCTCACCGAAGTTCTTGTAGGAGAGCAGCTCCGGCTCGGTGGTCCGCAGCAGATCGCCCAAGTTGCGGATGTTCATCTGCTTGAGGCAGTTGCGACTGCGCACGCTGAGCTCGAAGTCGGAGATGGGCGTATCCAGGACCGCGTCGCGCTTGTCGCGATCCCGCTGGGTGCGCTCGTCCACGAGCATCTCGAAGTCGCTTTCCACGGACTTAAAGTACGGCTGGGCCCGCGGGTGATTGGGGTGCTCCTCAAGCACCGTCTTAAGCAGGGCTTCGGCCTCGGCCAGGCGCCCGCGCTCTTCGTACAGGACGGCGAGATTCAGCAGGGCGTTGGCATGGGCGGGGGGATGGGCGGTGCAGCGTTCGTAGAGGTCGATGGCCTCCTCGTCGTCCCCGCACTGATCGCAGAGCACCCCGGAGCGGAAGGCGGCCTCGGTGTGATCGGGATCCTGCTGGAGCAGCTTCTGGTAGGTCGCCCAGGCCCCCTCGCGGTCGTAGGAAAGCTCCTGGAGGTATCCGCGAAGGAAGAGGACTTCGTTTTTGGTCTGCTCATCGGTGGGTTTGATTCCCTCAAGTGCCTTCCGGGCCGCGTCGTGCTGGCCGCTTCGAATCTGTGTGGCGATGGACTCCAGGACGCCCGTCATTCGTTTCTACTCCTCATCTGGCCTAAGGCCGCCCCAACGCGGCCGCGGAATCGTTGCTGCCCATCAACGCAAGCCCGGCAGGATAAACGCAGACCCCCCGGCACGCAAGTCGAGCCACCGGGTACCCGGCCACCCGTAGCGTCGCCCCTCGTGGGCAGCGCTTGAAGTACGAAGTACCAAGGACCAAGGACGAAGGACCAAGCGCGACTCCGATCGGTGACGCATGAGCAACGCCCACGCGGTCCCCCGAAAGCACTGCCGACACCGGCGGCGGCACACGGCCCACAAGGCGACGAGGCAGCTTCGCGGGTTTGAGGTCTTTAATGAGCTTGTCGCGGACGTTGGATGGCCTGGTCGATGGGAAGTCCCTTGAAACATCGAGATGACATTGTATCTTGCTGGTTGTCGTTTTCGTGGAGATTAACAAGGGAGCTTGAAGCAACGCGCGGTAGAAGAGCCATGCCGAAGACGTCCTATCGCCGGCTTGACCCCTGGTCGAAGCTTGGCGTATGGGGTTCGCTTGCATCGCTCGTGGGCGTCATTGGTCTTCCGGTTACGATTTACAGCTTCTTGACTACCCCAAGCGGACTTGTGGATGGTTTGCCTCCAAGTCCTTTGGAGGCTCCACCGACTGCGCCGATTTCGCGAGGTGCGCTTGAACATGTGAAGGAGATGTCTGCTGGCGAAATCGTGCGCACGTTGGCAGGCCAACCATCCTTCAACAACCACGTTCGTGATCTGTATCTCGGACGTTGGATACGGGAACCTGGATGGCAGGCGTGGGTCCGGTCACTGCCGGGAAAAGAAGAGGTTCCCTCGGTCATTTGGCGGCTATCACTCACCGAAGACTTCACTGGAGCATCCCTCTACGCCATTACGTCGGACGAAAGCGCGCGCGATCTGAGGGAGCATGACGCGGTGTTCGTCGTTGGGCGAATTGTGGGAATCACAAGTTCGTACGGTGATTCCGTGTACATCAACCTCGACTCCGCAACTCTGAGGCGACAACATGCCGGGAGCGTTGCCCGCTGGTGGGCGAGAAACTCACCCCTTATTGTTACGTGGATTAAGGGACCAATCGGCTGGATATGGTGCGCTTGCGTGTTGTTCGCATTGTTGACGGGAATCCCGTGGGCCCGGCGCCGCATGGAGGTCGCACTGTCCCAGGCGTTTGGGGTATGAGTGGCTCTATCGGCTTTTGATGGTGTTGGGCTGCATCTCGAACTCTCGTTAGCCTGGGAAAGCTGACCACGCGAGCGCCTCGTCTTACGCGGCGCTGGCCCCCTTACGCGATGCGGAACGGACCTCGCCCCAACGCTCGGCGATCTCGCGCGCACGGTTGCGCCGTGTCGAAGAGACCCACCACTTTTTCGTGCGAGCGATGCCTTCGTACGTCAGGCGCCGCCGGACGAATTCATCCCCGTGTTGCAATAGGAGCACAAGGTGTTTTGCAGGTCCAAACTTGACCTGACTCGCATAGCTGATCCACCCAAAAAGCACGCGGCGTTTCGCGGCCACGGCTTCTAAGGAGTCGGGGCTCACGCACTTTGCCGCGCCCACGTATGATTCTCCGATTTCAATTGCTTTGTGATGCTGGGAGCGCGTCAACCCTACACCGCGAGGATTGTTAACAACGAGTCCGTGTACGACCTGGGGCTGAGACGGTAGCTGCAGCCCGCGGCGAGCACGCTTGGCTTCGCTCACTCTCAAACCGGCCCGTGCGATTTCTTCTTCCATCGCCGTCGCGAGCTCCGCTATCGTTTCTGGTCTCCGCGAGGACACCACCAAGTCGTCGTATGTGCGGGTGTACTTCGCTCCGCGGCGTGTCACGCGGCGTGACAGCCGTCGGTCGTTCTTGAACAGGAAGATGTTGAGGGCATCTGAGCTGACCGGCGAGCCGTGAGGGACGATGCCGCGCCGGGTGAAGAGTCTGCTTAGCACTACAGCGCTAATTGTCATGGCGTTTGAGTCGTGAGGTTTTGGCGGTGCGGTTGCGGGCTTGGTGGTACTGGATGATGCGGGCGGTGCGT
>SBAX01000328.1 GCA_005240095.1 Phycisphaera mikurensis | reverse complement strand
GCCTTGCTACGGGCAACGAGGATCATCGAGCGGGTTGGGGTATGTCGGGCAATCGTAGCAGGGTTCGAGGAGAACGTCGGCCCATGCCAGCAGGTCGGCGGCGCTGATCACCCCGGAGCGATCGATGTCCCCGCTGTAGTGGCCGTAGGGCAGTGCGGAGGCGCCCTCCAGCGCCCGGATGAGCGCTGTGACATCCGCCAACGACACGAAGCCGTCGGCGTTGACGTTGCCGGGATGGGATGCCAGGCGCAGGTGCCATTCCTGCCCGTCCACGTCGCGGTAGGTGATCGTGGTCTTGGCGTTGGCGGTGATGGGCCGGACGAAGTCGATGGTGTATCTTCCGGGCGGGTCTTCCACGACGGCAACGATCGAGTTGGGCCCGCCTTCGATGGCCGTCTCACACAGTGAAAAGCACGTCGGCAGGGCGTCCGGCGGCAGGTCGATAGTGACGGTCTGAATGCCCTCGGCCTGACCGAAATTGCCCAGCGGGTGCGCCCGCCGCGCATCCACCACGTCACCCGACGGAACCACGGCCTGTCCGGTTCCGGCCGGGCAGTCGGGGTGACAGGTGATCGAGAGATTCCCCTCGGGGCGGCTCTCGGCGGAGTCGCCGAGGCGGATTCTGTAGCATTTCCCGGCCACGACGTGGGTCTGGAGGCGGGAGGCCGGCCCGCACGTCGGGTCGTCGGCGCTACACGCCAACGACGGCGTGTAAGCCATGGGGCACACGCATTGACCGAGTAGGCTGTCGTAGATGGACAGGTTGGTGTCCGGATTGGGGGCACCGCAGGTCGCAACGGTAACCGTACCAGTACAGGAGGCCCGATAGTCGTACCACATGTCCGCGGTGGTCGTGGGAATGCACTCATCAAAGGGACCGTCCAGGGTCGGTGCAGGCGTTGGCGCAGCCGGCGTGAAGTCAAAAGCTGTGACCCCATCGGCGATGTCAAACGCGAAGGGGCAGAAATCATTCGACGCCGGGCATTCGGCTGCACTGGAGATCGTCACACGATACCCGACGCCGGGCTGTGTCTCCGCTTCTTTCGCGGCCACTTGGATATAGTAGAGGTTCCCCGGAATCGTCGGCACGCAAAGCCGAGAGTTCTTTCTCGAGGAGCCGCAGCCGGGCGAGTCATCATTGCAGGCCACAGGAATAAGCGTAGCACACTGTGTTTCTTCATTGGTCATGTCGCCCACGGCGTAGACCGCTACCAGCGAGTCGTCGGCGGGAGGATTACTCGCGCAGGTACTAACCAGCGTGTCGTTACACCCCGCGATGAACTTGTACCAGACGGTCTGAATCCCTTGAGCGCCGGGATTGTCGATGTAGCACCCGAAGCCGGGGTCAGTCGGGTCCGTGGTGGCTCCAAACGCAGCCGTCTGCGTGGTCGCAAAACAGTTGGCCAAGGTGATCAACCGTGCCCCGTGGAATTCCTCGGTGGCAGCGCAGCAGTCGTTGAAGCATGGGTCATCGCAAAGGATCCACGCGTACTCATAGCAGAGCCCATCAAACTCCACTTGGCAACAGTACAGGTCGTACGCGCATATGATCCGACAGCATTCACAGCATTCCTGGTTGTCGCAGCCCAGGGCTTCGGTGCAAAGTCCGCCGCACCCGATCGGGCAATGCTGACCGGCGTTGCCGCAGGAGCGCCCGATCTGCCACTGGCGGGGCCGGTCCAGCGGCTCGATCGCGTTGCACTCGTTGAGGGTCAGGTTGTCGCACGTCTCCGGGAATTTGCCCTCCTTGTAGCAGCAGGCGGCCTGGCCGCACATTAAGTTCCCGAAGGGATTGGGCTCGCACTGCGCGCCCGATACCCACTGGGGCCGGAATTCCGGCGATTGGCGGGGCGGGAAGGGGCAGTTCATCTTGGGCAGTTGGCGGCAGACGGCTTCGTTGCCCTCGTCGCGAAAGTACATGTCGCAGCAGGCCCCGATGGGCGGCTCGCCGGCGCAGAGGATGGTGAGGTTCACGCCGTCGTGAAGGACGGGGTCGGGCGGGGAGGTCTCGAAGCAACCTGTCTCTCCCGCCACAAGGTACACGTCCTCAGTCGAGCCGACGCAGGCCTGAGTGCCGGTGGTCACGATGCCGGCCAGCGGATTGTTCACCCGCGTGGCGAAGAAAAAGTTCTCCGGAAGCGCCACGGGGGGGTCTACCATGAACCGGGCGGTCTGGACGGTGTTGACGAGGCCATCGTAGGTCTTCTCGCTGCCCACGATGATCGAGCCTTCGCAGTTTCGGCGCATGTCGAATTCGAAGGAGCCCGTTCCGCGGACGGCGACTTCGTAGCCGATCATCTGGCAGCTCGGCACGCCCAGGTGGATGTCGTCGACGAGGGTCTCTTCCATCCCCGGGTTGAAGACCCCCGCGGAGGGTCGGATGTTCTTGTAGCCCACGAAGGCGGATGTGCAGGTGTCTGCGTTCCCGTAGAGCCGCAGGTTGAAGCTGGCGTGGGGGTGGTCGGGAAAGCCGCCCAACGCGCCCGAGCAGGGGAAGCCGGGGAAGTCGAACGAATCGCAGGACGCTCCCGAAAGCGCCGGGGCGCCGGCCAGTACGCCAGCGTTGCTGCGATTGAACTTCACCCCGAACCAGACGTTGGGCTGGATCGCGATTGCCCCGGGAAGGATGAAGTTCACAAGCCGCGGGGCGTCGTCGGGAAAGACCACCCGACCCTGCGTGCCCGGGATCACGGGATTGGTCCCCGGTACGGCACCGGGGCAATTGCTGTAGAAGGCGAAATCGACGGTGTACGGCCCGCCGGTTCCGGCGGGATCGACCTTGCCGGTCACCGCGAACTCAATGCGCTGCAGCTCACATCCCGGGGCCGCGACAGTGGCGATGTCGTCGCTCACGAGGAGCAAGCCGGTGTTGATAGCGATCTGGCCGAGGGTGTTGTCGTAGATCAGGACCTCCGAAACGCCGGCGGTGTTTCCCGGCGCGGCGCCCTCGGCGTATACGTCGTGACGAGCGAAGACCGTGCCCGGTTCGACCGGGAAGCGTTCGATGCCGATGTCAGGTTTGGGTGTGTCGACGAAGACCGGTTCGACAATGACCCGCTCCTGAGCAACGACGACCGCTGTCAGCGCGGCGGCAAGGACGATGATGGCGGCGCTTGGGATTCGGGCGAGCCTTGTTTGCGTGGACACAGCATCTCCCCAGACCAACGACGCGATTCTCTGAAATGGGGTGGATACGACGGCAGACAGGAGAAGCTCGATCGAGCATCGCCAATCCCTCAGGGCCGTCGCTGTGTGATATTGTTCCGTGATGGCCGGGCGGTGTCAAGGAGTCGCAGCCATTTTCATCGCGCCGCAAAGCGGATGCGGTTTACGACAGGTCCTTCGTCCATCCGCACGGACAAGCAGAGCTTGTCCATGCCACCCGCCCGCGCCCGCGGCTCGGCGGGAGCCTCGCCCTCCCACATGCGCGCGGGCTAAAAGCCCGCGGCTCGCCGTGCTGTTCCTTGATCCCTTACTCCCTCGATCCCTTGATCCCTCCGCCTCACACGTATTCCTGATAGTTGGGATACCTCACCATCGCTGCGGGCTGAGGACAGCCCGACTCGGAAAGCGGGGCGGTGGCCCGGGCAGCACCCGGTGCGGGGTCGGGTGGCGGTTGTCGCGTGGTGGGGGAACGGGCGTCGCCCGTCGGATCCGCGCCATGATCGATCCGGCGTGTGTCCGGAACGCTCCCGGCGGGACGACGACGTTCGCTTTGGCAAGGAGATCGCAATGAAGATGAGGCACAAGCTGATGGCCCTCCTGACCGCGGGCATGTTCGCGTTGCAGGCGGGGGGATGCGCGGTGACGGACATCCTCGGCGGCGTCCTGGGCGGCTAGTTGGCGTGGGGGTTGGGGGATCAGGCACCGGGGCCATGCGCTCCGGTGCCTCCTTTTTTTTAGGGACGAAAAAGAAAACGTCAAAAAATCAAAACGTCAAGAAGTCAAAAAACGGGTATGCGGATGGAAGCGGGGTTCATCGCGTTGATGGGGTGAAGAGGGGCGACGGTGCCAACGACCTGAAAGCGACGGCGCGTAAGCCGTCGGGCGCCGGCACCCGAATCGACAAGGATCAATCCCATGTTCGATTTGAGTTCCATCTTCGACTCGATCCTGGCGGCCATCGTCGAGGCGCTCTCCGGTCAGATCGTCGGTCTGATCTCGGGGCTCTTCGGCGGGCTGGGTGGATGACCGTAAGCCGGGATTGCACACCAGCGGAGGGTGTAGTTTGGCGGTCGCCTTTGGGACGCGGAAGACCCGGGGCGGCCGCCCCCCTTTTAGAAACTAGAAACTGGAGACTAGAGGCTAGAATCGAATACCGCTGCCAGTAGGAACGCCCCGACCTTCACACTCTCCAAGCGGCTCGGCAGGAGCTTCGCCCTCCCATAGGGAACGCCAGGAATCTTCGCGTTAGCGACCTTCGAGGATTGATCGGGCAGTCTGGCGGGCGCCGTTTGGACTGAGGACGATGTCACCGCGGACGACCTGCATCCCCAGGGCGCACAATTGGGCGGCCACGGTGGGTTTGCCGAACAGGGAGCTGAAGAAGGTAAACCACACGCTGGAGGTGCTCTGCGGGGCGGCGCAGACCTCGCCGCGGACGAGCTTTAGGCCCAGAGAGCAGAGGGCCTCGGCCTTCCACGGTTCGCCGAGCAGGGACCGGAAAAACGCCTCCCATCGATCGCAGACCGTTTCGACCCAGGCGATGTCTTCCCATCGCTGTCTTGTTTCGTCGGCATGGCCCATGGTCGTGGCTCTGTGCATGTGCGTTTGCCCTTCCCGAACAACGCGACGAAGTGGCTCGGGTACCGCAAGGTTAGAGGTCGGTTTGTCCGCGACGTGTGTGACGTTTAGAATGGGTGTGCGTGGGCTTCGGTTCGACCGCCCCGCGAAGCAGGTGTTCCCTTGGAGATCAGGCCTCCAAATAACTTCAAGCACGCGGGAGAGTTGCCCGCGCGCTTCGATACTTTCGATCCCAGGAAGCCGTCCTTCGATGCCAAGGAAGTGGACATTGACCTGCGTGAGTGCGATTTCGTCCGTCCCCCGGCGGCGCTATGGTGCCTCGTGTATCTATCGCTGGCCCTTGCGCGGGGGGCACGCTGTCGTCTCCTGGTTCCCACCAACATGGGCGTTTGTCTTTACCTCAAGTCGTTGGGCCTGTTCGACATTCTGAAGGGCACGGGCGTCGAGGTGGATGATCGCGACATCGGCTTGCGCGACCATTCCAAAACGATTCTGCCCATCACGCAGTTCGGGACGACCTCGGAGGCGACGGTAGTGACCAACAAGGCTTATGAAAGACTACAAGCCTCTCATCTTGGGGCAGTGAACCTGACGCCCGTGGTGACCGAACTTCTCGGAGAATTGGTCATGAACGCGGCCCAGCACAGCGAGTCTGCCATCGGTTCGTTTGCCTGCGTCCAAGCCTTCGACTTTGAAACCGGCCCGCGGTTTACCTGTGCGGTGGCTGACGGAGGGATTGGCGTTCATGCACACCTGCGCAGGAATGCGGCCCTCCGGCCACGCGTCACCTACGATTGGGATGCGCTGGAGCTGGCCGTTCGCGAACGCGTCAGCGGCACCGGCGACCCTCACCGTGGAATCGGACTGTACGGCGTCAGCGAGGACGTTCGCCGACCGGGGCGCTCCTTGTTGCTCCACTCGGGCATGGGGTCTCTGGAGATTACGGAGGAGCTGGAAAGCTCGGCGAAGCGGACCCGATTGTTCCCGGGAACATTGGCCTTCCTGTCGATTCCGATGTGAACCATGGCCACGCTCCGCGTGCACGATGTTCTGCAGGACAAGATTCTGGTCAGCCGGGAATCCGCGCGCGTGCTTGAGAATGCGCTGGGCTCAGCACTGACTGGTTCCGGCAACGCAGGTGGCGCCATCACGGTTGACTTCGCCGGCGTAGAAGGTATCGCGCCTTCGTTTCTCGATGAGCTGATATCCATCTTCGAGGCGCTCCTTGCACGAGAGACAGACAGGCACGAGCGCCGCTTGATTGTCGCCAATCCTCCAACCCGGCTCTCCTCGAAGTTCGAGGCCATTGCGCGCGGGCACAGGATGTCGATTCGCACGCTTGCGGATGGAGGCTGGCTTCTGGCGGACGCCGCCGATGTATCCGCGTGAATACCGTTCTCACACGCGTTTCTCCACGGCGTGGGTTTGCTGTCGAGCAACTTTCATCCATGATGCGCGGGACCCGAAGCGCATACGTGGAAGCACATGAACCGCGAACTGACTCAAACGCTGGTAGAGAGTGCGTCCAGTCCGCCGGCCAAGGCGATACAGAAACTGCTGCCTCTGGTTTACGACGACCTTCGGGCCCTGGCCGCCAAGTACTTAAGCGCCGAGCGTAAGAACCACACCCTGCAACCCACGGCGCTGGTCCACGAGGCTTTTGTCAAGCTGGTCGATCAGTCGCGGGTCAACTGGCAGGGGCGGACGCACTTCCTGGCCGTGGGGGCGGAGGCTATGCGCCGCATCCTGATTGATCATGCGCGGACGAAGAAAAGGGGCAAGCGCGGAGGCGGCTGGCAGCGTGTCGTGCTTGAGCCTTCGGTGGCCGTCACGGAAACCGGTGACGTTGACTTCGGGGCGCTTCAGGATGCCATCGACGAACTGGCCAAGCTCGACCCTCAGCAGGCACGCATGGTCGAACTGCGCTTCTTCGGCGGGCTGACCGTCGAAGAAGTGGCCCACGTCATGGGCGTGTCCAAGCGCAAGGTCGAGGGCGACTGGACCCATGCCAAGGCCTGGCTGCGGGCGAAGCTGGCAGCCGAGCGGTCAGAATGAGGATAGATCGTTTTCTTCGCCTGGCGAGCGCATGGGTCCCCAGTTACCAATTACCAGTTACCTCGTGGTAACCGGTAACTTGACCATCTGGCGAAAGCAGACGAATCCGAATCGGTCGTCTTGAGTATCTCCATGACCCCCGAGCGCCACGCCTTAGCTCGCGACATCTTCCTGAAAGCGGCTGCCGTGCCTCGTAGCGAACGAGGCGATTATCTGGTGCAGCAGTGCGCGGGGGATGAGGCCTTACGCGGCGAAGTGGAGAAGCTGCTTGCCTATCACGAGCAGGAGACGCTGGCGAGCGCGGCACCGACAGATGCGTCGCGGCGTAGCGGTGCACAACTCGAATTGAATGCGAGCGCGGAGACGATTGCCGCACCGATCGGCAGCCGCGCAGCGCCGGTTCGCCCTACCCCACCGTTAGGGTCAGGCGCGCCGCTTGAGCCTGGGACGATCCTGGGCGGGCGCTACCGACTCGCTTCCTTGCTGGGCCAAGGAGGGATGGGGGCGGTCTATCGGGCGGAGGACCTGACGCTTGAGCAGCCGGTGGCCATCAAGTTTCTGGACAGCCGCTTCGCAGAGCGCAGCGACTGGATCGAGCGCTTTCGCAACGAAGTTCGCCTTGCGCGGATCGTGACCCATCCCAACGTCTGCCGCGTGTTCGACATCGGGGAGGCGGATGGTCGCGTCTTTCTATCCATGGAGTTCGTCGAGGGGGAGGACTTAGCGGGTTTGATCCGCCGAGACGGAAAGCTCCCTTTCGAAAAGGCAGTGGATATCGCCCGCCAGGTCTGCACGGGGTTGGCGGCGGCCCATGGGGCGGGCGTTCTGCACCGCGATCTCAAACCGGCCAACATCATGGTGACGCGCGATGGGCACGTGCGGCTCACCGATTTTGGCATTGCTGTAGCTGCGGGCGGGAAAGGGCGCGAACTGCGCGCCGGAACGCCGGCGTACATGGCCCCGGAGCAGATCGCCGGTCGTGGGGTAGATGCGCGCAGCGACATCTATGCCCTGGGGCTTGTTCTGTACGAACTCTTTTCCGGCCAACCTGCCTTCAGCGCCGACTCGCTGGACGAGTATGAGCGGTTTCACGAAGAGGAGGAGCCCAAGCCACTGTCGAGTCTCGTCCCGGAGTTGGAGCCGGGCGTCGAGCAGCTCGTGCACTGGTGTCTGCGAAAGGACCCCAACGAGCGTCCGCAGTCGGCGTTGTCCGTGGCCGCGGCGCTTCCGGGGGTGGATGTGCTCGCCGTGGCACTGGCTGCCGATCAACTGCCTGCGCCGGAACTGGTCGCGTCGGCTTCGGATGCGAAGGTGCGCGTCGAGCGCCGAGGAATGCTGACGCTGATTGTCATTGCCGCATGCGTGGCTCTGCCGTGGCTGCGTGCCAGCTCCGGCCTGCCGTGGGAATCGCCCGGAGCGAAGTCGACCGAGTTCCTCAGGGACGCAGCACGGCAGGAGCTGGCGGAGTCCGGGGCGTTCGAGTCGTTTGGGTATTGCAGCCGGGCGCAGGCGGTTTCGTTTCTCGATCGCTTCGCAGGAGCCAATGCAGTGGGCGGCGTAACGCCGGCGGAAGGGGAGGTTCTGTTCTGGTTGCGAACGGCTGCGCGACCGTTGTCACCGCAGTCGGCGGAGAACCTGGTGCTGGGCAACTCACGGGTGTCGCTGCTCGATCCACCGATGGTTGGCGCCGACGCGCGAGCGGTGCTGCTCAATCAAAGCGGCCGCCTTGTGACACAAGCGGTGGGCGCGCAGCCCAGGCTAGGCGGCGCACCCGAGGGGGCAGGCGTTGTGGGCGCGAGCCTCGCACAGAGCACTCTGCGGCTTACGGCGCTCCTGGTGACCTTTGTTTGTCTGCCTTTCGCCTGGAGGAACTACCACAGCGCTCGCGGCGATCGCGCCGGCGCCGTGAAGGCCTCAGCGCTGATCTTCGGAATCCAACTGGCCGCGTGGCTGGTGGGAGCGACTCACGTGAGGGCGCTGGGCATCGAGCTGACGAATGCGACGGTGGCGGTGCTTCGCGCGTTTGGGTTCGCATCCATCGTGATGGTTCTGTATTTGGCGCTGGAGCCGCTGGCTCGGCGTTACTGGCCGCACCTGCTGATCGGCTGGACGCGCGCGCTGAACTTCCGCGGCAGGGACCCGCTGATCTGGCAGCACGTTCTTCTGGGGCTGGCGCTGGGATCATTCTGGGCCCTGCTGTGGACTTGTGAGTGGTCGCTGGTGACGGCATTGGGTTTGACGCCGCACGAGCCTTTCGTGATGCGGCAGGCGATGGATCGACTGGTCGGCGGGCGAGTGGCTGCGGCCAGCGCTGTGCAATCAGTTGTGTTCGGGCTCACGCAGGGGTTGTTGTTCGCCACGCCGCTGGCCATCGCCCGGGCCGTTCTTCACCGGCCCATGCCAGCCGCGGTCGTGGTGGGCTTGCTGCTCTTGCCGGTGCTGCTTCCACGAGGAGCCCATTGGGCCACCTCGCTGGTGTTCATCGGCGGCGGCGCCATCGGGCTGGGCCTGTGGGCGATGGTTCGCTACGGCTTGCTTGCGATTGTGATCGCGGCCACGGTAACCATGTTTCTCAATGCCGCGCCGTTAGGATGGCAGCAGGGCCTGCGTGCCCAAGGCTGTTTCACTTTGATGCTTGTTGCGGGCGCTGCCCTCGTGGGATGGAGGCGAAGCTACCGCAAAACAGGAACGTCACCTTCTTGAACGGCTCCAGACCTCCGGCTGGCGTTGGAAGCTCTGGTCACCGGAGCTTGACACATCACGCGCGCCGCCGGATAACAATCCGTTAAGATGGCCTCGCCGGTGGGGCGACAACCCTGTGATCTGCGATTGGCTGCCGTCACAAGTCGCCCGAGCCCTCCTATTAAGCGATGGGCGCGACGTGGGGAGACGAACATGGGCATCACCCTGAAGAGAGCAATCCCGCCGGTGCTCGTGATCTTGCTGGCGGGGACCGTCGTGGGGCAGGCGCCGACGCCGCCGAGTGCCGGCCCGGGACAGACCGCACTCGCGAAGCAGTCGCCGGAGCAGCTCGACAAGATCGTGGCGCCGATCGCCCTCTACCCGGACACGCTGATCGCCCACATTCTGCCCGCGTCCATGGTTCCGCTGGATGTGATCGAGGCCGCCCGGTATTTGAAGAAACACGGCGGCAAGGTGGATCAGGTTCCGGACAACGACTGGAACACCAGCGTCAAGGTGCTCCTGCACTTTCCTGACGTTATCAACAAGATGGACGCTGATCTGGAGTGGCTGGGACAGCTGGGCAGCGCCGTGGCCGTTCAGCTCTCCGACGTGATGAGCGCCATCCAGCGCTTCCGCAGCTTGGCGCAAGCGGCAGGCAATCTCACCACCAACGACAAACAGGTGATCGTCGTCGAGAAAGAGGTCATCAAGATCGTGCCGGCCACATCGGTGGTTTACGTTCCCACGTACAACCCCGACGTGATCGTGGTGAAGCAGGACACAACTACGACTGCCGCCGCG
>SBAX01000311.1 GCA_005240095.1 Phycisphaera mikurensis | reverse complement strand
TCCACAAAAGCAGAATGGGCCTTGGTTGGCCGCCAACCCTGCGAGATTGCTAATCGCTCTCAACTACGAGGCGACTCGGCAAAAACTTCCCAAGCTCATCGGGGATGCGCTACGAACTCAAGCATGAGGGCGCCACCTACATCGCCATACACTTCGGCAAGTTCGACCTCGCGGATGGCGACAAGGTCATCATTTCCGACGCCAACGGCGACCAGTCGTATGAGCTGGAAGGCTTGGGGAAGATGAACCTGGGAGAGTTCTGGGCCCAGCACATCAAGGGCGACACCGCGGTGATTGAGTTCGTGACCGCGGGCGACAAGGCCAAGGGCTTCAAGATTGACGAGTATGCCGCCGGGTTCGCCGCCCTCGATGTGCCTCCGATGACGGAGGAGATCTGCGGAGCCAACGATCTTGAGAACGCCATCTGCCGCAGCCCGTCGATCGAATACGATCGGGGCCGGGCGGTGGCCCGCCTGCTGATCCAGGGGACGAGCCTGTGCACGGGCTGGCTGGCCTCGGCGAACAACCACCTGATCACCAACGAGCACTGCATCAGCACCAGCACGGCCGCGGCCAACACCGACTACGAGTTCGGCTCCGAGGCCCCAAGCTGCGGTTCGAGCAACTGCCAGCTGTGCTATCCGGGAACCGTCTTCTCCGGGGCCACGTTCATTCAGGACAGTCCGGGTCTCGACTATTGCCTGGTGCAGATCACCAACGGCAATCCCGCGGCCACCTTCGGCTTCCTGGAGATCGACAACCGCGACGCTATCGTCGGTGAACAGATCTACCTCGTCTCCCACCCCGGAGGCAGGGCCAAGGAATTCGCCTACGACAGCACGGGCGATGTCGGTGACGTCGGCCGCGTACTCTCGCTGAACGAGCCGACCTGCTCCGGCGGCAGCCTGGAGATCGGCTACAACAACGACACGCAGGGCGGCTCCTCGGGCTCCCCGGTCATCGCCGTCTCCAGCCAGAAGGTCATCGCCCTGCACCACTGCCGCGGCGAGGCCCTCTTCTGCGGCGACCCCAACCGGGGCGTGCCCATCGACCTGATCTGCGCCCAAATCTGCAGCATCATCGGCGGAGGCGGAACCGGCTGTACCAGCAACGCCGATTGCAGCGGCGGACAGATCTGCTGCAGCAACAGCTGTGTTACGCCCACGTGTACGAGCAGCGCCAACTGCAGCGACGGCAACAGCTGCACCTCGGATGTGTGCAACAACGCCGGCACCTGTACGGCGAGCTGCTCCAATCCGCCGGTGGCCTGCGGGCCCAGCGACGGCTGCTGCCCGGCAGGCTGCAGCTACCCGACGGATCCCAACTGCTGTCGTCCAGTGGGCACGTCGTGCACACAGAACAACCAGTGCTGCTCGAACAAGTGTCGCGGCCAGGCTGGTAACAAGACCTGCCGCTAGAGCTCCGTGCCCCCCTCTCCCTTCAAGGGAGAGGGTTGGGGTGAGGGTCAAAGCGCGCGTTCGCGAAGTGGCGTTGCGTTATCAAGCGCCGCATCGGGTGGCATGGCCAAGCGAAGCGCCGCCATGCGACGGTCCAACGTAACAAGACTGGGGCGGGCACGACTTTGAGCGTGCCCGCCCCTCTTGTTGTATGATTTGTTCGCCATGTCGAATACGGGAGCCACACGCTGCATCGTCGTCCTCGTGAGCGACCTGATCTTCGAGGCGAAGATTCGTTCCACCGCCCAGGCGTTGGGGATCGAGACAGTCAGCGTCCGCTCCGCGGCCGCGCTGCTCACCGAAGTCGCTTCGCGGCACCCTGCGGTCGTCATCGTAGACCTAAGCGCCGCCGGGCCCGATCCGGCCACCGCCATCCGAACCATCAAAGCGAGTGCTAGCCCTCCGCCAGTGATCGCTTTCGGTTCCCACGTGGATGTTGATCTACTCGCCGCGGCAAGAGCGGCCGGCGCCGAGCAGGTCCTTCCCCGCTCGCGATTCAGCGCCGATCTGCCGCAGCTGCTCAGCAGGTATGCTTCGCCCGATTCCGGCACCGGCAGTGCTACCGGGCACCTTGGCCATGAGACCGCCCATGATGATCCGTGAACCCGTCGTCGCCGGGCGGTTCTACGCGGCGCAGCGTGACACCTGCCGCAGCGAACTGCTGGACCTCCTCCAGCATGCCGGCCCCATCGAGGTTCGTGATTCGGCCACGCTCGTCGGGGGGCTTGTGCCTCACGCCGGCTGGGTGTGCAGCGGGGCGACGGCCGCGAAAGTGTTCAAGGCCCTCTCCGCACGGCAGCCCAAAGCCATCGTGCTTTTCGGCGGCGTGCATCGCTACCGCGGGCGCGAGGCGGCCCTCTTCGGCAGCGGGCGATGGGACACACCGCTGGGCCCCGTGGACATCGACGCCCGCCTGGCTGAACGCATCCTCGGACACACCAATCTGATTGTCGATGACCCCTACGCCCACGAAGATGAACACTCTCTCGAGGTGCAGATGCCCTTCATCAGGCAGCTTTTCCCGCAGGCCAAGGTCGTGCCCATCATGGTGCCCATCACGCCGAGCGCCCACGAAGTCGGCCAGGCCGTCGCCCGCACCTTGACTTCCTATCAGTATGACGCCCTGGTCCTTGGCACCACGGACCTCACCCACTACGGCCCTGGTTACGGCTTCGCCCCCAAGGGCGAGGGCGTGAAGGGAAACATGTGGGCCAAGGAGATCAACGACCGCCGCTTCATCGACTTGGTTTGTGCCATGAAAGCAGAGGAGCTGGTGGTCGAGGCCGCCGCCCATCGCAACGCCTGCAACGCCGGCGCCACCGCCGCCACCGTCGCTGCTGCCTTAGGCCTCGGCGCCACCCAAGGCATCCTCCTCGAACACACCACCAGCAGCGAAGTTCTGGGCAAGGATTCCAGCGACTCCGTCGGCTACGCCGGGATCGTCTTCCAGTAGCTTGCTCACACAGTTGCTGGGCCGAGATTCCCATCTCGGCCCCACATTGCGGGAATCCCTTCCCGCGAAACCCGGGGAGCGGAGAACTCCGATCCTTCTTCCCGGGAATTCGTTTGGTGTTTTCCGCGACCGAGCTAACAGTACAGCGCAAAGTTGCTATCCAAACACGAGCGGATTCGATGGAGGTCGATGCCGCGTCGTGACAGTTCTTTGATCGTGGCCCGCGTGTGG
>SBAX01000192.1 GCA_005240095.1 Phycisphaera mikurensis | reverse complement strand
GGGCGGTGGGATGAGCGCCGGGTCGAGCGGGAGCCTGTGGGCCAGCGCCGGCGAGTGCGGGCTCGGGCTCGTGCGGTTGGGCGGGCACGGGTTCCTCGTCCGCAAACTGGCGATTGACGAGCTGGCGGTCCTGGCGACGCCAATGCTCGATGATGCGGTCGAGGTTGTCGGGCGTCGAATCCGCAGCCCAGTACTTGAAGAAGTCGAGGTTGCCGGACATCGGTGAGGGGTTGGGCATCTCCACCAGCGTGCGCATGGGCATGATCACGGAATCGCCGATGACGAAGGCCTCGCCGGGGCGAAGCTGGGGCAGCATCTGAATGACCCCCGCAAAGTGGTCGCCCACGATCTTGGCCACGTACTTCTGGTCCTCGGGGTTGGACAGGCGCATGACCACAAAGCTGTTGCACTGGGCGAGCACGGTCTCGGAGAGCTCGGAGGGGCGCTGTGACACGACCATGGCACTGACCCCGTACTTTCGCCCTTCCTTGGCCACCCGCTCCACGGCCGTCTTGGCGAAGTGCTTGCCGACCTCCACGCGGGGGATGTAGTTGTGGGCCTCCTCGAAGACCAGCAGGCTGGGATGCCGCTGGTCCGGCGGGGTCCAGAAGTTCAGGTCGAAGAGCAGCCGGGTGAGCACGGCCACGGTGATGTCCACGATCTCGAAGGGGATGCCGGAGAGGTCCACGATGGTCAGGTTGCTGCGCGGCTCGACCCGCCCGGTGAGCAGGCGGATGAGGTGGTTCATCAGGCTCGACGTCCGGGCGTGCGTGTTGGACTGGGTGAGGTGCCCGCGGAAGAACTTGGACTTCAGGCCATGCTCGATGGGCTTGAGCAGGAACTCGTAGCGGCGGTCGTTGAACTTGGTGTCGATCTGATCGATGAGCCCGATGAGCTTCCCGAAGTACAGCGGGTGCGGGGTTTCACCCTCGGGGTTGCCACGGTTGAACTGGCAGCGTTTCTCGCGCATGAGCTTCTGCTGCTCCTCGGGAGGCAGGGAGCGCAGGGCGAGCTGGCTGAAGGCCAGATGATCGTCGTTGAGCACGAAGCGGGCCTCGTTGAGGTTCTCCGCGTAGGTCTTGAGCCTCTCCAGGTTGAAATAGATGGGCGTGTCCAGAGTCAACGCCTTGGTCAAGTCGAGCTCGTGGGCGGCGTCCTGCTTGAACTCCAGCAACGCGCTGCGCAGGAACGAGATCTGCATGCTCACGTGCAGCGGGTTGGAGCGGTCCAGGAACAGGGTTTCCAGCTCCTCGTACTTGAGCAGCCAGTACGGGAGGATGAGGTCTCCCACGCCCAGGTAGGTGACGTTGGCGTTGATCTGCCCCTGGTCGTCGCAGAAGGCGTTGCGATACTCGCCGTGCATGTCGAAGAGGACGACCTGTGACCGGTTGAGGTCGAGCACTTCCTGGAGGATGCGGGTGGTGGTGCAGCTCTTTCCGCTGCCGCTGTTGCCCACCACGGCGAGGTGCTTCGCAAAAAGCTCGGTACCCAGCACCTTGACCTCGAAGTCCTGATTGAGCCCGAACTTTCCGAGGGCGAAGCTCTGCGGGTGCTTGGAGCCGGAGAGGAGCTGATCGAAGCTGCCGAAGATGGCCTCGAAGTCCTTTCGGGCGGCGACCCAGACGTCGTCCCCGACGATGGGGTACTCGGTGACGCCGCGGGTGAATCGTCCGGCGTGGACCTCGCCGACAAGCTGGATCTCCATCATGAGTTGGGGCTCGATGTCCACGACGGTAACTTCCTGCCGGCCGGTGCCGACGACAAACCCGATGAGGGTCTTGGTGTCCATGGGAATGGTGACATAGGTGCCGAGCTGGCCGACGCGGAAGGTCTGGTCATCGTGGACCATGTTGAGGTCCTTGACGGTGATCACCACCTGGACCTTGCCGTTGTCGACGCGGACGACGTTTCCGACTTTGAGTGGATTCATAAGGATTTACCCCGCAAGCTGGACCGGCGCGCAGTAGCGCAGAAACCTCGCCTCAAGACCCGTAGTGAATATCGTACGATGCCGGGCTCACCGGGAGCGGATCATCGCGGAAGGTGCAGGGCGGTGGGATATAGGAACCAAACGCAGGCGGCGGCTGGTGGACGCGGGGGCGCGATCGTGTATACTGGTTATCAGAATCAGTGCTTGCTGACACGCTTGAAATGCTCGCCGTTTTGCCGGGCAAGTTAGACGGCGGCGAGAGAACCCCCTGAAAGTCGGGAGCACAGGTCTGATAGGGCCGTCCGGTTTGTTCGAGCCGAATCCCAGCGCAGAAGTGACTACTTCGACGGGCCGTCGCGAGGCGCAGAGTAACCGCGCCTCGACGCGCCTTCTGGACCTCGCCTTTGGGGACGTGGCGCGGATCGCAAGCATTGCCGCGGACCAGACCGCAGCGAAGCGTCTGGCGGACATGGGCTTCGTGCGCGGGGCGGTGGTGGAAATGATCCGGCCAGGCCGGCCGTGCCTGGTGCGAATAGGGGGCACGTACGTGGGGCTGGGGCTCGAACACCAGGGGAGCGTGTTGATCGATCGCGTTTGAAAGTCAACCCGACCCCCCTTGATCCCCCCCTTGCGAAGGGGGGAGGCGGGTGAAGGGGAGAGGCGGGACGTCGAACATGTCTGTTTCTGTTGCACTACAAACGATTTCCAAGACGCGCACGGTGGCGTTCGTGGGAAACCCCAACACCGGTAAGAGCACGCTGTTCAATGCCCTGACCGGGTTTCGCCAGCGGGTGGCGAATTATCCAGGCACGACGGTGGAGCGGCGCTGCGGGCTTCTTCGCGCCCGCACGGATGTTGAGCTTGTCGATCTGCCGGGGGCGTACAGCCTGGCGGCGCGAGGGGCGGACGAGGCCATCGTCATGGACGCGCTGCTGGGCAAGTCCGGGCAGCGGAAGCCGGACTTGATCGTCTCCGTGGTCGATGCTGCGAACCTCGGGCGGAATCTCTTTCTGACCACGCAACTGCTGGAGCTGGGCATCCCGCTGGTGGTGGCGCTGAACATGATGGACCTGGCGGAAGCGTTCGGAGTGCGGATTGATCCCGCGGCGCTGTCGGCAGAGCTGGGCGTGCCGGTGACTCCGGTGGTGGCGATCAAGCAGGTGGGCATCGAGGCGCTTACTCAAGCGATCGATGAGGCGGTGGATCAGCCGTGCTCTCATCACTGTGCCTCGTTCCCGGATTGCGTGTGCGCGGAGCTGGATGGACTGTGCAGCACGCTGTCCAGCGGGGCCTGCGAGGGGGTCTTTCCTTCGCGGATTGAGGCCATGCAGACGTTGCTTGATCCCGGAGGGTATCACGAGTCGCGCCTGGTGCAGCGATGTGGAAAGGGGCTCGCGGAGGAGCTGACCGAGCGCCGCAGGCGAATTGCCTCGGCCGGGGAGTCGCTGGTGGAGATTGAGGCACGAGTCCGTTACGCGTGGATCGACCGCGTGTTGCAGAACGTGGTTACGCACTCCACGCATCCGCGGCGGTCGCGCACGGAGTTGGCGGATCGGGTGCTGACCCACCCCGTGCTGGGGCTGATCGTGCTGCTGATTCTGATGGGGGCCTGCTTTCAGAGCGTGTACGCGTGGGCGGCGCCGGTGATGGATTTCATCGACGGGAGCGTGGCGGCGATCGGGCAGTGGCTGACGCGCTGGCTGCCGGATGGGGCGCTGGAGAGCCTGGCGGTCAACGGAGTCGTGGCGGGGGTGGGGGCGGTGGTCATCTTCCTGCCGCAGATCCTGGTGCTGTTTCTGTTCATCGCGATTCTCGAGGACTGCGGGTACATGGCGCGGGCCGCGTTTCTGCTGGATCGGTGGATGCGGCTGTTCGGGCTCAATGGAAAGTCGTTCATTCCGTTGCTCTCGTCCTTCGCCTGCGCCGTGCCAGGGATACTCTCCACGCGAACGATCGAAGATCGGCGGGATCGTTTCGTCACCATTCTGATTGCGCCGCTGATGAGCTGCAGCGCCCGGCTGCCGGTGTACGTGCTGATGATCGGGGCATTCGTGCCCGCCGTGCCGCTCTTGGGAGGGTTGATCGGGTTGCAGGCGGCGACGCTGCTGGCCATGTATTTCGTCGGGGCGGCGGTGGCAATTCCGGTGGCGTGGCTGCTGAAGAAGACGGTGCTCAAAGGTCCGGGTCAGTCATTCCTGCTGGAGCTTCCTTCGTTCAAGTGGCCTACGCCGCGGGTGGTGTTCTTCCGCGTGTACGAGCAGGGACGGGCGTTCTGCACGTCGGCGGGGACGATGATCTTTGCGGTGGCGATTGTCATCTGGGCGCTGGGGTACTATCCGCACCCGGCATCGATTGCCGCGGATCATGAGGCCATGCGGATGGCGGCGCGAGGCGCACAGCTCGCCGAGGATGCCCTTACTGAACGCCTCGCGAGCATCAATCAGCAGGAGGCCGGGGCGTACCTTCGGCAAAGCCTGCTGGGGCGGATGGGGCTGGCGATCGAGCCGCTGGTCGAGCCGCTGGGGTGGGATTGGCGAATAGGGACGGCGGCGATTGCATCGTTTCCGGCCCGTGAAGTCGTGGTGGCTACGTTGGGGACGATCTACAACCTGGGCAGCGACCTCGACGAGAACTCGGCGGGATTGCGGGCCACGCTGCAGGCCGCAACCTGGCCGGACGGGCGTCCGGTGTTCAACCTGGCCGTGGCGTTGTCGCTGATGGTGTTTTTCGCTCTGTGCTGCCAGTGCGGGGCGACGCTGGCGACGATCCGCCGCGAGACCGGCTCGTGGAGCTGGCCGGTTCTGACCTTTGTGTACATGACGGGGCTGGCTTATGTGGGGGCGCTGGCGACCTATCGCCTGGCGATCCCCTGGGTGTGAGGACATGACGTTCCAGGACATCATCGCGCTGGCGATCGTGGCCGTGGCCGTGGTCTACGCGGGGCGCTCGCTGTGGCGCACGCTGCACGGTGAGACCGGCTGCGCCGGCGAGTGCGGCTGCGCCGCGGCGAGGCCGCGTGAAGCGGCTCAGGAAGATGGTTCGCTCGCGCCGCCCACCCTCAAGCGCATTCCGCTCGTCACCCTCGAAGAAGTCGGAAAACCGACGTCGACCAGCTCATCCACGAGCTCTGCGGCATGACGGCCGAGCAAATAGGTCGTGGACGAAAACGACTCAGAATCTATTTCGATGTTTCCTGCCTAAATCGTCCCTTTGACGACCAGAGGCAGGCGCGGATTCACCTGGAATCGGAGGCGATCGCTCTGATCTTCGAGCGCATTGACTCCGGTAAATGGAAGCAAGTTTCCTCCCAGGCGGCTGAGCTTGAAATCGCCGCGATCAGCGACGCAGAACGGCGCAGACGCGTCCGGGCGCTCCTGCCGCCGCGGCGGCTGCGTACTCGGCTAAGCCGCTCGGTATTCGCGCGGGCCGAGGTTCTGGTGACTCAAGGCCTTCGCCCCGCCGACGGCTTGCACGTGGCCGCGGCCGAAGCCCTTGGAGCCGATATTATGCTGACCTGCGACGATCGGCTCCTTCGCGCGGCGCGCCGACTTGGGCGGCTCTTGACTGTTCCCGTCGCCAATCCGCTAGAATGGAGCAAGGAGTCGCTGCATGCATCGCACGCTTGAGGAAATCCGCACGGAAGGTCTCGCTGCCCTGCGAAAGCGCCTGGGGCGCAGCGGGATGATCCGCTTCCTGCAACAATTCGAGACGGGGTCCGGCGATTACACGCAGGAGCGTCGAGCATGGGCGGATCGGACCACCATAAGCGATCTCCGCAAACAGGCGCGACGCCCTGCCACAAGGCGCGGGAAAAAATAGTTCTGGGCACCACCGCAACTCGCACTCCCTGCCATTCCCGACCCCCTCCTTTGGTAAGCAGGGGGTCGGGGAGGCTCAAGGCTACTCGAATTCGAATCCTTTCTGCTGGGCCTGGGTGCGGATGGCTTCGAGCATGGCCTCGTCGAGGGATTGCTTTCCGCCGGAGGCATTGGCCCGCGCCTTGCGGAGGAAGTCCTCGCGGGCTGCGCTGACTTCGGCGATCTGCTTCTGGATTTCGGCCCGGGCGACGGCCTGGGTCTCCACGAACTTTTCGCGTTCCTCCATGGGCATGGCCTGCATGGCCGCGGGCAGGTCGGATTCTTTGAGGTCTTTGAGGTCCACTTTCTTTTCCCTCACGCCATCGACGAGGTCCCAGTGGGCGTTGTCGTAGAGTCTGGTGCCCTTGGCCTGGGCGCGGCTGGCGATCGAGGCCTGGCCGACCCGCTCGGCATTCTTGTCCTGGCGAATCTGCTCCATGCGCCCGGCCTCTCCCATCGTGCCATAGGGCACGTAGGTGGCGTTGAGCTTCATGTTGAGTTCGAGGAGCAGCTTGTCCTGCGGGGCTTCGATCTGCACGGTTCCGCATTGCATGTCGATGGCGGAGTAGCTCCCCCCGCCGCAGGCGGCCACCTGATCCCAATGCTCGTTGATGCCCGCGCGGCGGTCGCCGCAGTAGATGGAGTTGATGATGATCCCGCGGTTGCGCGCCTCCTCGGCCACATAACGGAAGTTGAAGACCTCTGAGGCCTGATCGGCGGACTCATTGCCGGCGATGAAGATGAGCTTGAGGGCGCTCCCGTCGCTGGACCAGCTCATCCAGTCGAGGGCCCGGCGCAGGGCCCAGCCCACGAACTCATCGCCGCCATCGGTGCGGAAGCTCATCATTTTGGCGTAGACCGAGTCGAGATCGGTGGTCAGGTCCTTCTGGCTGACGACCCAGCCCTGGTTGGCGGTGGAACGTGAGGGAGAGCCGTAGGTGATCAGGCCCACGCGCAGCTTGGGCACGGGCCTGGCCTTGGCCAGGGAGTTGACGATGTCCCATAGTCTCGCGCGGGCGGAGTCGATGAGCCCTTCCATGCTGCCGGAGGTATCCAGGCAGATGACCAGATCGATCGGTCGCGTGCGGCAAGTTGGGCCTTCCGTGGCGATGGGGTCGCAGTGCGCCCCGCCGGCACTGGCCGGAACGCGGTTCCATACAAGAACACCCAAGGCGAACGTGGCGACGGCGAAAGTGATGCGATAGCGAAGGCGGATCATCGGCGGACCTCCAACGGACTCTGGCGAGGCGTCGGCCTCGCGTTCTTCCCATTGGACACGCCGGCGACCGGCTGGTTCCCTTGGGCGATAGGTTGCGCCGCCGATACGCAGCTCGGTCCTATCATGAAGCGCAACGCGTAGCTCGCGGTGGCCATCAATCCGACGAACTTTGCGCGCAGGAGAGAGGCTACGGCGCGCAGAGACAGAAACGTCAAAAAGTCAAAACGTCAAAAAGTCAAAACAAGGGCGGCACGAGAGAACGGCTAGGGGTTGATGAGGAGGGGCTGGAGGGCGGCGAAGTCGTAAAGATCGACAGCCCCGTCGGCGTTGAAGTCGAACGCCTCGCAGCCGACAGCGCTTCCCCTCTCCCACTGGGAGAGGGGGAGGGGTGAGGGCAGGGGGGTTTCTTCGTCGCTACGTCGCTTCGTCGCTTCGTCGCTCGCCGTTACCGGTCCCGTCATGCAGGACTCCCACGCCGCAAAGTCGGTCAGGTCCACCGTTTGATTGCAGTCATAGTCCCCGATGCCGAACTCGTAGGCCCCGATGTCCACCGCGCCGCAAAGAATCCTCGCATGGCCATCGAGGTCGGCGGGCAAGAGATACGGGCTTGTCGACAGGCCCCCATTGATCGCGGGTGAGCCGGGAAGAAGCCGCGCATCATCGTCCTCTGAACCGACGATATCGTCAGCGCCGTCAACATCGGCCAGGAGCGGATCGACGCCGGAATTGCCGTCTCCGCCGAAACTCCCGCTCCATCCTTCCACGATGCTATAGTCAATCTCGAGGGTAGCACCGAAATCAGCGCGGACTCCGAGCTGGTTCTCCTCGACCGTTTGAGACGGACTGCTGCCGTTGCCCCAGATGATGGAGTTGAGCACCTCCGCCGAG
The DNA here is from genome assembly GCA_005240095.1 of Phycisphaera mikurensis. Classification (GTDB taxonomy): domain Bacteria; phylum Planctomycetota; class Phycisphaerae; order UBA1845; family UBA1845; genus SBAX01. The sequence continues at coordinate 1,580 of SBAX01000192.1, read as the reverse complement.
GCCTCATATAGGTCGATGCCGCCACCGAATGTATTACTTGGATTCATGCGCGTTGCGTTTCCGGTTATGGTGCAATTAAGCACATCGAGGTTGCCGAACCCCCACCGAATCGCCGGGCTAGCATTCCGGTTGTTGATGAAAGCACAGTTACGAAAGAGCGCGCTACCGGAGCCCCCGCGCGCTGAGTTCAGGGTGCTCGCGAGAAAGAGACAGTTGTCAACAATCGCGGAGCCGAACGTGATCGAAAGGTGCTGAACGTTACCGATAAACTGGCTGTTAGTGACCGTCGATAGGCCATCCGACAAGAGGAGCCCCCCGCCGCCATCGCGCAAACTGCACGAATCGACGCTGGCGTTCCCACTGATTTGCGCGTTGGCTACGCCGGTGAACGTGCAATCGCGCACGCTGGCGTTGGGCGACGAGATAGCTAACGACACTGCGCCGTCGAACAAGGCACAGTTTTCTACGAGCACGCTCAAGGCCTCCAGGTACGCCGCGCTGCCCGGACGAGTTTCGTAGAAGGTCGAATGGAGCAAAGCCAGACTTCCCCTTGCGAAGGAAATGAATCCGTTGCTGTAGTTGGCTCCGAACGTGCAGTTCTCAACCGTGATGCTGCTTTCATCGCACAGCAACGCGGCGCCTGCGGAGTAGGGATTGTCGTCCACGTGCGAGTGATGGAAGTAAGCGCCGGTAAGGGTAAAGCCGTCTAGCCGCGTCCCCTCTGCGCTTCCTAAGGCCGTCACGACAAAGCGGCTGTTCTCGCAGGTTTGCCAGCTTCCCAGGTGGCAGCAGGCAGCGCGGGCAATTTGGGCACAGGAAGAGCCCCATCGTCGCTTCGGAAAGCAACAAAGCTCGTTGGCTGTGCAGACCAGCGCTTGGCAAGATGGCTCGTCGCAGCCATCCCAGCCGTGCTCCGAACAGCAATCGCTGACCTCGGGGCAGTTCGGCGGCCCGTCGTCACCGTTCAAGTCGCCGTTCAGGACCGTTTGATTGGTCACCCAGTCGCGCTGATCGAGACACTCCTCCCAGCCGGCGAAGCCGCCGTACAGAGCGACGCCGCTCACCAGCGAGAAAGTCGCCCTGCTGTCCCCGGTACCTCGATCGGGTTTATAAGTCCCCGCGGCGACCCAGATTTCGTCACCCGCGCTTGCGCTCGCTAATGCGTCATGCAGGTCAACGAAGGCATCCGCCCAACTCGTTCCATAGTTGGCACCAGTCGCATCGTCATCTACATAGATGATGTGCTCCGCGCGCGCGGGTGCTACCAGTACAAGGGTGTGGAGCAACATCGAGACAGGCATCCGCCGGATTAGCTTCATAAGAGCCCCTCGGCTTCGTGTCCCAATTATAGACACGCTGATCGCCGTGCCGTCGCTGGAAGTCGCCGAGCCCAGCGGCCACGAGCCACCGTAAGCCTGGGCAGCGGTGAGGTGGCATTTGAGCGTCCGCGCGGGCTGAAAGCCCGCGGCTCGCTGTGTCTTATTAGCACTACAGCGCTAGTTCTGCTCAAGCGAAATGGTTGAGCAGGCCGATGCCATCCTCCAACCGAAAGGAGGTGTGGCATGACGGCGGAGCAGGTT
>SBAX01000375.1 GCA_005240095.1 Phycisphaera mikurensis | reverse complement strand
TGCCAGCACTGGGCACCGGGGGCGGGGGCTCAAACGGCCGGCGCAACAACCGCCTGGTGCGACCCGAATCATCTGCGGGAAATACTGGGAGCGGTGCTGACGAACGCCGTGGAAGCCACCAATCCTGCGACGCGACGCATCGAGATTAACTCGGCCTGCGGGTCTTCCGATGAGACAGTCCGAATACGGATCACCGACAACGGCGTGGGCATGAGTGGAGACGTTCTGGAGCACGCCTTTGATCCGTTCTACTCCAGCCGGCCGGCCGGTCGTGGCCGGGGGCTGGGACTGTCGCGGGCCTATCGGCTCGCGGAGATCAACGGCGGCCGCTTGTGGATGGAATCGAAACTAAGCGCCGGAACGACGGTTACGATCGAGCTGCCCGCCAGGGCGCCGACGCAGTAGGCCCTTCCAATTCCCGTTGCATTTCCAGGCAAGCGAATTGTCGATTTTCGATTGGCGATTGTCGATTGCCGACAGCCGCTTCCCTCGCACTCTTTTCACCTTGTCGGGCGGGATGAGGCAACTGTATGCCCGACCAGAGCCATAAGATTCTGCTGGTGGAGCCCGATGGGGAGATGGTCGACATGCTCGCCGCGGCCCTTCGCGGGCGGTTCGATGCGCAAGTCACGTGTGTCACGAACTCCGAGGCCTGCATTCAGACGGACCTCTACGACCCCCATGATCTGGTGATTGCAGAGAGCAGGCTGGACGACGGGGACGGACTGGAACTGGCGGAGCATCTCAACATCCTCTGTCCGCGTCCTGTGGTCCTGCTGGCGGACCGGGCGGACTGTAATGAGGCCATCGGGGCGATTCGCCTGGGGGTGGCGGACCTGCTGGTGAAGCCCTTTGCGATTCAGCAACTTCTGGAGTCCGTGGGGCGGGCCCTGGAAGCCCACGAGCTTCGTACTCGTCGCGCGGCGAAGTACCGGCGGATGCGGGAGCTGGTGCGACGGGTGATCCGCGAACGGCGGGACCTCAACCGGCGGATGGAGCTGGTCTGCCGCGACCTGGTGGAGGCCCATCGGCGGCTGGTGCAACGCGTGGACGCAGCGCGGGCGGGACCGATGAGCTAGGTCGAAAGTTGACTCAGGAAAGAACTGGGCAGGGGCGTGTCGCGCGAGCGCGCGGCGCGGAAAAACCCGCCGATGGCCCGGTCATCGCCCTCGCCGGAGCGATTTGAACTTCGGCAACCAGGAGGCTGCGGCACTTATCCATTGCCAGGCTTTCATTCACATAGCTCCTGCGGAGGGTTCGGCAGCGGGGCCATCCCTTCATTGTCCAGCAAGGTCGCGTTGGACGAGGGAACGGTGACCTCGCCGCAAAGTGCGTTCCGCAGAAACGCGACTGCGTTGCCGAGAATGTCCGCACGACCGCGCACGACGCTGAAGGCCATCCCGAAGTCATTGCCAAACACGGTCAGGTCGCCGGTGATTGTGAACCCTCGAATCCGAACACCGGTCCCACGTACCTCCACGTTGCCATCGATGACCACCTGGCGCTCGGTGAAACCTTCTCCGAAGAAGATGACATCATCCCCCGTGATCAGGAGATCGCCACGGTACACGCCGTTGCGGAAGAAAACGATGTTCCCGTTCGTCGATAGAGCCTGTGCCACGTCGGTGGGGTCTGCGTCGCTGGCAAAGACGACGATGTCGCCTCCGATGCCGTAGCGAATGGCGAAATTGGGGTAAGCGGCCACATCGCCGCCACCGTAGGCGACGGCAAGATCGTATACGTCGCCGTTGGACAAGATCGTCAACGGCAACGCTACACTGCCGTCGAACACGAGCTCCGCGTCGCCGGCGGCGACATCGGTGATGACCGCCAGGCCCGTCGCGTCGGTCGTGGCTGCGCCGCCTGGTTCTGAATCGACGACGACTCGTTCACGGAGCGCTGAGGCCGGAGGTGGAATCTCGGTCGTATTCCCGTCGTTCACCTGCGGGTTGACGACTACGACCACCGCGGTGTCACCGAAGGGGCGGTCTGGATCTCGCGAGCCCCCACGATTCCCGCAGCCCGTAAGCATGGCGGCGGATGCGCAAATGTACGCGGTGAGCCGCATGAACCGGCCCGTTTCAATTGCCATCATGAATCTTGTCTCCCGAAAACAGTTCCTGGCGGCGACGGTACTCGACGTGCGCGCGCCGACGGCCCTGCCGAGTTATCGGTATTTCGGTAAGTAGGGTTTCGCGTCCGGCGCTGCGCGAAAACGAGAATCGGTCGCGCCGGACGCCGCGCATCCCGCGAGCGGGTTTGACCAGGATTGTTTGCTAACCGCTGCCGACTTACGGACAGCTTTCCGGGCCGTTGGTGCCCGTGGCGCAACTCGTCCCTTGGACAGGGATCACCGTACACGCGTTCTGTTTGGCCGCGCCGTTGCACACCCCGTCACTACCTGCCGGACCAGGCCGACAGGGAGAACCGTCGGAGTCGCAGACGGGCGAACCCGCCGGACCAGTCGTGTTGGTGTCGTCGCACAGGCTGCCGTCCGCACAAAGGCCCAGAAGCCGATCACGGCAGCTATCCACTTCGTCGACGCACGATCCCGAACGTGGGTCAAAACCGTGCCCATTGTTAAAGCAATCCAGGGCCTTGATGCAGTCCACTCGGTCGAGGCCGACCTGGACGGCCCGTTGCTCTTTTACGCAGGCATGATTGCAGAGACCGAAGATCGATCCGATCCCGGTACCACCGCACGTGGCATCGCCAAAGCTGGCGCAGCAGTTCAGCGCCGCAGCGGTAAGCTGACGCGCCAACTGGAGAATCTGCCGGCCGTCGGGCTCCACGCAGATGGCCTCCAAGGCGGAATCCGCGTCACCCAGCAGGGTATTGTCGATGACGTCGCCGCAGATTTCCACACAGCCGCCGCAACTGTCGACGACGATCTGGGTGAGGTTGCGGGCCTCAGACTCTTCACAATTAATGCCGTCGGCCCCACAGGCATGCGTGCCCCAGAAACCAGGAGTGCGGCAGATCACGCCGCGCCCGACGCACTCCACCGATGCGGAGTCGTCGCAGTCCGAGTTCGGTTGAACACAGGCATCATCGCCCGTCTCTACACAAACCGCGCTGGTGATCTCCACCGTGTTGACCCCCTCGACGTCCTCACACACGCACGAGCCGCCGGCGCAGTCGCCGACGGGGGCGTCCGTGGGAATCAACTGGCATTCCGTATCGCCGACGATCACCGTCCCGAAGCTGAGCGTTCCGCCGGTTCCGCCCAGCCCGGTGTCGTTCACGATGACCGTGCTCACGTCCTGCTGCCCGTTGTTCGTAACGCAGATCCTGTAGACCACGCACTCGCCCGCGTCCTGCGTGACCGAGTCGGTGAAGGCGCCATCCGCCGTTCCGTCGCAGTCGTCGTCCCGGGCCACGGTTTTGGCGATGGTCAGCGAGCACCCGCAGATGAAGTTATGCACACAGCAACCCGCGGCGCCGGTATCGCAAATGTCCTCGGTACATGGATCGCCGTCGTCGCAGAAATTGGGATCGGTGCAGACCGATTCGTACTGACATCCGTCGATCGGGTCGCAACCCGTGTTGTTGAAGCACACCCGCGGCGCGCAGGGGATCGGCGGGTTGTCGCAACAGTCGTCGAGGTTTTCATCGCAGATATCGGAGGTGCAGACGTCGTTGTCATCGCAGCGATTGGGGTCCAGGCATTCAGACGAGTACTGACAGCCGAGTATCGGGTCACAGCCGTTCAGATCGAAGCACGCCTGCTCGGGACATGGGATCGGCGGGTTTTCACAGCAAGGAGTCTGCAGGTCAGTGTCATTCAGGCAAACATCGCTGGTGCAGACGTCGTCATCGTCGCAGGTCTCGGGCGGGATGGTGACCACGTCGCCGTTGACGTCACGACAGGTAGCACCGACGCAATCGCTGGGATGCGAACAGACTCCCAGCTCACAGCAGTCGATGGTGCAGGGATCGCCGTCGTCACAGTCCGAGGCGAGGGTGCCCGAGGCCGCGGGCGTAGTCAGCTGCGTTGTCGGACAATTGTCGCAGGCGCTGTCGCAGTTGTCCTCGTAGATGAAGCTGATGGTGTCAGGGGTCACACTTGTGTGGGTGATCACGTGACTATTCTGCCGGACGCGGACAGCACCGGCCTGGGGAAGGCCAGGGCAAGCAAGCCCGCCGTGGGAGTCCGACGCCCCCGCCGTGCAGACGATGCATGGGAAGGAGCAGGCGGCGCCGGTGGCCGGGTTGCAGGTGGCGCCGGTACACGATGCGTTTCCCAACACCGCGATGATCGGCAGGTTCCCTGCCGCCGGTACGCGGATTGAACCGTCGACGGTGTCGAAGGCCTCGAGCAGTTGCAGGGAGTCCTCGAAGCCGTCGAGGTTGAAGAACGTCGCTGTGCAGCTCATGGTCTCGCCGAGGCATCGAGCGTTGCAGGCCTTGGTGGCCCCCGCCCCGTGTTCAGCAAATGGGTCATCGCAATTGACCCCGCCCGCAATGCCGCCGCTCTTGTCCGTCCGCAGGGCGCGGCCTTGGGGCTGCGGGCGATCGCCGGGGCTCAGCACGCCCTCGACGGCGTCCGCCCCCGCAGGAGGGGGTAGCGCTGCGAGTACATGGGATAGCGGAGCGAGAGCCAGCGCGGCCGACAGCATCAAGTGTCCACGGTATGCATTGCGATTCATTGACGTGCCCTCCTAGAACGGACGGGGACTCCCCAACGAGCGGTTCAAGGCCCGTCCCCAGTCGCCCCGTGATGGTCGGAGTTGCTACTGGACCCACTTTGGACCCACGAAGGCGTTTTCCGGGGGTTTCGGCGAGGAACGCGACAGTTTGGCAGGATGGTAAGTGCTTGTCGCGAAAACACTTCGGAGAACTGGGCAGGGGCGGAGTTGAACCGCCGACACACGGATTTTCAGTCCGAAATCAAGCCGCCACCGACGGATCGTAAAGACTTATCTGACAGCGACTTGCGCGCCGAACCGGGGGAAGCCCCCGGCCCGGGCGCTGCAGAATGCGCTGCACAACCCGCAAATGACAGCTTGCTTGGCTATGTGGTTAGGGCTTGGCCGACGTTACCGGAGGCAGTCCGGGCACGCATCATCGGTCTTGTCGAGGGGGCTACGGCGCGTTGACTCAGCCAGTACTGGCGTTCGGCACGGCGGGGTTAGGTCTTATACCTCTCTGACCGCGCGTGCGGCTTTTCGAGTTGATTCCGCTCGGAAAACATCAGACGCACGGCCAGCGCACAGCCCCGGGCGCGTGTGCATTGGCAAGAAATCGACTCCACTCGAAGCATTGGCGATCCCGAGGGTCAGTGCGTGCGTCGGGCATAGGGCAAACGGGGTAATTCCCCGGGGGACCCGTTTTAGGCCATCTGATCGGTTGCCGATGGTGGGGGCCGCGGGGCTCGCGGGTCCGCGTGCCAGAGCGAGGGCGCCGTGGCGCGGTGATCCGCATGGCATTGGGAGGACGACTCGGTCGCAGCCCATCGCATGAAGACATTAGTTAGACGGCCGGTAGGAATTTGAATCGAGAAGACGATTGAGGGTGGCTGACGCGAACCCCATTTTCCGGGGTTGTTTCTCTGCGTGCCAACACATCGACCGTCCAGGCGAGGCGCCGATGGATACGAAAAGCCGTAAAAACACTGGAAAACCAGTGCGCCACCGTGTAGCATGCGACGGAACGAACACGGATGGGAAACCGTGAAGCAAAGGAGTGCCTGCCATTGTCAAACGGATGTCGCGATCACCGCGGACGCTTCAGCGCTGGTAACAAATATGCGACCCTGCCACGTCGCGCGTACCTCCGGCGGGGCCGCAAACTTCGGATGGCGGCCCTGAAGGCGGTCACGCCTCAGGACATGGTCGCGGTCATGCAGGTCCTCGTGCAGAAGGCTCGTGAAGGCAGCGTCTCAGCGGCGAGGGAAGTGTTGGGCCGGGCTCTCGGGAAGCTCCAGGACGTGCCCTTCGAGTTCCCTCCCGTCGACCCCGTGGAACGCGAAGCTGCAATTCAGCGGGCGGTCGATGAGCTGCGGTCCTACGGCATCAAGGTCGGTGTCGTCGAGAATCTCTACGGCGAAAGAGTACTTTCGGGCGGAATACCTGACGATCTGCTCGAAGAGTTGGAGTGCAGCGGGGAGGCTGCGCCTGAGCAACCGGAGGCGTAAACAGCCGAAGCTGCTCGACGCGCTCAGATCCGTCGGGCCCTGCGGTACCACAGAACCCCAGAACAAGCGCCCATCAACCCCACAGCGAACACGACCAAGCCCACCTGGTCCAACGTGGGAACCGAAACGCAGACTGGGGCGTTGAAAACGTAGGCCGTCCCGCAGAATCGGGTTGGGTCAGAAGGGCAGCCTTCCGATGGCGCACCGGCCAGCACTGTGGTTCCCGATGTTGTGCAGGCGGTCCCGATGTCTGCGTCCGCGGAAGGGGCGGCCGGGGCGAGCGACCGTTCGGAGGTCCAGTAGTCGTCCGTCGGATCGACAGGGGTGCCATTGCGCTCCCGCAGGAACACGTGGACGGCACCCCGGCCATCTTCGCCGGGCGCACCAACCCACGCTGATTCCTCAGTCAGCCCTACACCTGCCCCGAAACGATCGCCGGGAGCTGTGCCGACGAACTTGCGGGCCTCGGTCCAGGTCGACCCGTTGAACACGAAGGCGTAGGCCGCCCCGGCGTCCAGACCGGCGGAGTCGTCTCCGGGAGCACCGGCCAGGATCACGTCCCCGTGAAGTGCGACAGAGGCACCCAGGAAGTCACCCAACAGGTACTCGGTCAGCTCCTGCTCCGGCTGCCACGTTCCCCCGATCCGGCGGAAAATGAACACGGAACCGGAGCCGGACCCTGTCGCAGGCGCGCCCACGACCGCAAGGTCGCCGTCCAGCGCCAGCGCGCTGCCGAAGTGCGTGAAGGCGGATTCAAATCCGGGGCGGGTTGACGTGAGGGTCTGGCCAAACGACCAATTCGAGCCGTCGAAGGTATAGACCTGCACCATCCCTGCGTCTGCGCAGCCGCCGCCAATTGGGCAGGTTCGATCATCGCCGGGCCGGCCGACGAGGATGGTGTTCCCATCCATCGCAACGGCCTGACCGAATTGATCGCCGAGTTCCGCGAAGTCCGGGGGGCCGAGTTTTTGCTGAAAGGTCCACGTCACCCCGTTGAATGCGAAAACGAAGGCAGAACCGCTGCGGAATTGGTCGGTGGCGAAGTTCCGGTTTCCTGGGGCACCGACCACGGCAATGGCCCCGTCCACGGCGACCGACGCTCCAAAACGAGCGCCTTCGTCGAGATCGAGGCCAGCCAGCTTAGCCTCTTCGATCCAAGCCCCGTCCGCCCGGCGGAACACGTAGGCCGCACCGCTGCCGAACACCGGCTCGTCCCATTGCACGCCAGGCGCGCCAATGAAAGCGACGTCTCCGTCAATCGCTACGGCCGCCCCGAAGGAATCATTGAAGATGCCGTCCTGGGCGACGAGCTGCTGAAGCTGGCACTGGGCCCAGACCGACGACGAGGACAGGGCGACCATTCCTGCCCACCACGCGATGGGAATTCGCGTAGCTTCTGCTGACGTAGCTGTTTGGCGAGCGTGCACGATCGATCCTTGTCGAAATGGGCGGCCAGCCGCGGGCCGGCACCCCCTGCATCTGCCCGGGCCGACGGTCAGGGCTGCGCGGCGGACTCCGAAGCTGCGCTGCGACGCAACCGCTCGGTTTCGATGCGCTCCCGCTCCAGGGCCAGACGCTCCCGCTCAAGTGCAATCTCGTTCCGTTGCGTCTCGGAGGCTGCCTGCCACGTCGCAAGATAGGTCGAGTAATCAGCCCTGAGCGATTGTGCCAAGCTCTTGGGAACGCGCTGGCCCGCGTACTGCGGATAATAACGGTCCGCCCATTCGCCGAAGGTCATGGGACGGTCGTGCGGCTCGGCGGGAACAATGCGGGGCACCGCGGATACGGCAGCCTGGTGATCTGGTTCTGAGACTGTGCCAGTCGATGCGCAGCCCGCAAGCAGAATGAGGCCCAAAGGTGCAATTGTGTCCCATCGCATGCTCTTGCCTCCCGGCGAGGACGGTAGAACGGCGACTCCTGCCCCAGAGTACACAGAGTTTGTGTACATGTAAAGGGGGTTAGCCTCAGCGGGGTGAGGAAGTCCCGGTTTTCGCCCCACTACGCGCGGCTGCTTGAGCGGCTCAAGGCAAGCCGAATCGAGCGGGGGGTTTCGCAGGTAGAGCTCGCCAAGCGGCTCGGCGTGCCGCAGCAGTACATTTCGAGGTACGAGGGTGGCGAGACCCGCATCGACGTGGTCCAGCTCTGGCGTTATTGCAAGGCCCTGAAGATCAGTTTCACCGGCCTCTGCAAACAGCTCGACGTTGAGTTCTCGAAGGCTGGATCCTAACTGGTCAGGGCGGGCTCGCGCGATCCACTGTCCATGACCTTCCACGGATTACCGGCCTTGGGGACCCACCGGCTCTCCCACGGCTCCGCTTGGAGTGAACCTGCCTCCGGGGCATAATGCTGGCATTGCATTCGGAGCGGCGTCTCGACTCCGGTCCAACCAACTCTCTTGAAGGGAAGGCGGCGAACATGAACCCCCGATACCTGCGCTTTGTGCTTCTGGCCATTACCCTCCACTTCCTCACGTGCCCCGTGCAGGCCGCCGACATCGGCACGGCCTTCAGCTACCAGGGCTTCCTCGAAAAACCCGCCGGTGAGGGCGTCCCAGAGGCCGAAGCGAAAGTCACATGTGTCGCTGAC
>SBAX01000322.1 GCA_005240095.1 Phycisphaera mikurensis | reverse complement strand
TCCCGGGCTCGTACCGCGGCCTCGGCAGAACCGTCGGCAGCCCACCGATCGTAAAATTCGGCCAAGCGCCGGATCAGATGCCGGCGCCGATATTCTGGTAGGTCCGCACGCTCGACCGCTTGCCCCCATGCCGCAAGCAGGAGCGGCTCGGCGTCGGAGAACTGTCCGCGGGCAGCCCGGACTTCGCCGAAAAGGAACTCTATCCCAGCGGATAGGCGGGCGTCATCGGGATGATGCTCGTTCACGATTTCGCCGCACGCGCTGCAGATCACTTCGGCTTCGTCCGTTCGCCCGAGACGAAGGAGGACCTCGCCCCAGGCCACTCGAAGCTTTAGCGTCTGAAGCGCTTCATCCCCGAGCAGCCGCGTGGACATCTCCGCCGCAGCACGAAACCCCGCCTCCGCCTCCTCCATCCGTCCAGCGCCGCGGAGCACAATGGCCAGGTTGGCCAATGCATTCAGCCGTTCCTGGTGGAGATCCGGGGTTCGCTGCTCGAAAATAGCCAGCGCCTCGCGCGCCGGGACCTCGGCCTCTTCATAACGCTCCAAGGGCACCAGGTCCATGACCAGCGCGCCAAGCGATCGCGCCGTTTTCTGATGGTTGGCGCCGAAGGTCCGCCGGGACAGTTCGACCTGACAGTACCCCACCTGAGCCGCCTCCTCGTACCGTTGCTCGAACCTCAGGAGCAGGTTGAGGGATTCCACCGCCGTAACCCAATCCGGATGTGGCTTGCCGGGGCCTTCTTCGAACATGGCGATGGCCCGCCGATACAACGGCTCCGCCGCATCCACTTGGTGAAGCGTGAGCAGCGCGTCCGCAATCGCGGCGATGTCAGATGCGGCGCCACTGCCGGGCTTGCCCAGCGTTTCGCTCAAGGCCATGGCTTCGGGGAGGAGCTCATGAGCTTCCCCCTCACGCCCGGCGAGCAACCGCACGTGGATCAGGTCGCTGAGCGTGCTCAAGAAGAGCCTATCGGGGAAGCCAGAGGTTCGCTTGAGCTGCGAGTATAGCTCCTCCAGAACGGCCTCGGACTCGTCATGTCGTCCTTGGTCCCGCAGGGCGTCGGCTAGGGACAGTCGCATCAACACGCGCTCTTCCGGGTCGCCCGCGGCGGCGGGCAACTGCAACGCCGTGGCGAAGTGCTTTTCCGCTTTCACCGCGTCCCCCAGGCTGGCGAAGGCCCGGCCGATAGTCCCGCGCACAGCGAACTCGAGCTCCGGCTGATCGTCCAGGGCCTCGGATTCGAGGCGATCGGTGGCAACCTCCAAGGATTCTCGCACGGTGATGTCAGGGCCGGCTTCGGATGGCATAGCCATCGACAGCAAACTTTGAAGGAAATCATTGACGGCGACGGCCTTGGCCGCCGCCTTCTCACTCAGGCGACGTTGACCTTCGGCCTGCGCGTAGAGCCAGCCCATCGTGGGACCGGCGGCCAGGATCAGGAACAGGATCACGCCAACGAGCGCCATGGGCACGCGATGCCGCGCGACCAACTTGCGGAACTGATAGACCGTGCTCGGTGATCGCGCCAGGATGGGCTGATTAGTCAAGAAGCGGTCGAGATCGTCACGGAACGCCCCGGCCGACTCATAGCGCCGTCCGGGCACCTTTTCGAGGGCCTTGAGCAGAATCGTCTCAAGGTCGCCCCGCGTTCTTTGATCAATCGCGCTGGGCCTAACGGGCACTTGCTCGCAGATAGCGCGGACGGCTTCGACCAACTTGGTCGATGCGACGGCGTAGGGCGGGCGGGCCAGCAACAACTCGTACAGAACCACGCCCAGCGAGTAAACATCGGTCCGCGTATCCACGTCTTGCGTCTGTCCCTGAACCTGTTCTGGGCTCATGTACGGCAGCGTTCCCTGGATGCGCCCCACCTCGGTCACTGCCGTGACCGCCGGAGCGTGCGGGTCCACGTCCAGCATTTTCGCCAGTCCGAAATCCAGAACCTTAGGTCGTCCAGTCCTGTCCACCAGGATATTGGAGGGCTTCAGGTCGCGATGGATCACGCCGCGCTGATGGGCGTAGGCGATGGCGTCGCAGACTTCCTTGAAGAGGGCCAGTCGCTTTCGCAGTGGAAGGTCGGCGCGGCGTGCGAATTCCAGGAGGGGCGCACCCTCGACCAGTTCCATGGCGAAGAAGGAGCGCCCGTCGGCGGTCTGCCCGGCCTCATAGATGGCGGCAATGTTGGGGTGCTTGAGGCGTGCGAGGGCCTGGCTCTCCCGCCGGAACAGCCGCTGATAGTGCTCATCGAAATGCAGGGCGACGCCCAGCACCTTCAGGGCCACGAGGCGGCGGGGGCTTTGCTGCTCGGCCTCATAGACCAGGCCCATGCCGCCGCGCCCGATCTGACGGCGGATGCGGTACGGGCCGATGGTCTCTTGCGTGACGGACACGGTGGGCTGCCCGTCGCCGCGCTCCAAGGCGCGTTTGACCGAACCGGCGACGGCGAGGTTCTGACGAACGGCATCCAGGCGCAACCTGCATTGATCGCACGAGGAGACGTGTTCCGCGACGCCAGAACTTTCGGCGCTGGACACGGAATCGGTGGCCAACTGCTCCAGCTCATCCCAGTCGGGGCAGTTCATGGCGACCTCACGCCGCTTCCTCGAACTCGGCGCGAAGCTCGCGCACACGGTTGAGCACGCGATGCTTGGCGTTGTAGACGAGCTTGATGGGGGCGCCCAGCTCGCGGGCCACGTCGGCGGGCGGGCGGTCCAGGCGCACGGCCAGTTCGAAGGCCTGGAAGGTGACCGGCTCGACCTCCTGTCTGACCTGGGTGAGACACTGTTCCAGAAGCGTCTGCTCCCATTCCTGATCCCACGACACGGTCGCGCTCGCCTCATCCGGGACCTGAGACCAGGATAGGGCAGCGCCTGGAGTCCCGGCCGGCTGGCGAGATTCGATCCGCCGCCCTTTCATGCCCTGCCGGAAGGCGATCCCGAAAAGCCAGCGGCTCAGGCGTCCGCGCGTGGGATCGTACTCGCCTCGACGATAGCCTTCAGCAAACGCCAGGAGCGTCTCCTGGGCAACATCCTCGGCGTCGATGGCGGAGAGGCCCATGCTGCCCGCGAAGCGGACGATCGGGCTGCGGAATCGCTCGACGAAGCGGCTCCACGCGGCGCGATTCCCGTAGTCGCGCAGGTCGTGCAGGATCGTCGATGTTGTGATCCATTCCATCGCGTGGGACCAGGACACTCGGCCGCTGCCGGCCGCGAACACGACTGCATTCTAACAAATTCCAACAAGAAACTCCTTGCTGCGGGATTCGAGCCGTTCGCGACCCGATTACCGGACCCCAAAGGGAAAAACAGGCTCGTGAGAAAAACGTTCCCTGGCGCGCAATACACGCTGTGAAACGGCGTCACCGAGCGGGATCGGTCGGGGCTGAGGGCCTGTGGAATCACGGGCGAGGAATCGAAAAGCGAAGGATCGGGCCTTCTATCGAGGAAAAATGCCATGCGAAGAACATTGATGATCGGGCTCTTTGTGGTCGTTGGGGGGTTGGGCAAGGCACAATTGTCTACGGGCAGGTGTGTGGAGTATTCGGTACTGACTGCGACGACGGAAATCCATGCACGACGGACTTCTGCGTGTCCGGCGTGGGGTGCTTCCATACGCAGCGCACCTGTACTGATTTCAACCCTTGCACGAATGACTTTTGTAGTGTAGTTACCGGCGCATGCTTCCATACGATTGCGATCGGGATTTCCTGCAGCGACGGCAACCCATGCACCTCGAATGATGCCTGTATGAATGGCGATTGCGTCGGCGGAGAGCCCGCAACCGGCCCGCTTTGCGACGACGGAGACCCGTGTACGAGCAACGATTCTTGTCTGAACGGTGCCTGCGCCGCCGGCCCCTCGACGGAGTGCTCCGACGGGCTCGATTGCACCGTGGACGCCTGCGACCCGGCGTTCGGCTGCTTCAGTACGCCCGACGATGCCACCTGCGACGACGGCGACGCGTGTACGGCGCAGCGCTGTGATCCTGCCGCGGGCTGCCAGTTTGTGGCCGTCACGTGCGACGACGGGACCGTCTGCACGGATGATTCGTGCGACCCGTCGGTGGGGTGCGTAAACACGCCCGTAAACTGTGACGACAACACCGACTGCACCGAGGACTCGTGCGACGCGACTTTCGGGTGTCGCAGCGCCAAGGTGGATGCCAATTGCGACGACGACATCGATTGCACGGTGGACTCCTGTGGCGGCACGGGAGTGGGCTGTGTTCACGCGCCGGCGTCCAACCTTTGCGATGACACTACCGTCTGCACGGATGATTCGTGTGACCCGTCGGTGGGGTGCGTAAACACGCCCGTAAGCTGCGACGACAACACCGACTGCACCGAGGACTCGTGCGACGCGACTTTCGGGTGCCGCAGCGTCAAGGTAGATGCCAACTGCGACGACGGCATCGATTGCACGGTGGACTCCTGTGGCGGCACGGGCGTGGGTTGTACTCACGCGCCGGCGTTCAACCGTTGCGACGACGGCAGCGCGTGCACGATCGATTCCTGTGACGCCATCACGGGATGTACCCATTTGACCGTTGAATGCGAGGAGCCGGAGGAGGGATGTTTGGTGTCTTCCTGCGACCCTGCGGTGGGCTGCGTCCTTCTCCCCAAGGATTGCGACGACAACAACGCCTGCACCGATGACTCGTGCGACCCCGTGAGCGGGTGCATCCATGACGCCGCCCTCTGCCATGACGGCGACAAATGCACGGTGGACGCATGCGACCCCGCGACGGGCTGCACCTACGAGCCCGAGGACTGCGACGATGGCAACGCCTGCACGGAAGACTCCTGCGATCTCGCTACAGGTTGCGCGGCGGCGCCCATTGACTGCGACGATGGCGACGAGTGCACGGCCGATTCGTGCAAGCCGGACTTGGGGTGTGCCTACGAGCCGCTGGATTGCATCGACCTCGTCGCCTGCAGCAGCAATGAGTCGATCTGCAAGACCGTGGATTACCACGATAGCGACGGCGACGGGATCATCGAGGTCGGCGAGCCGACGACGTTCGAGGTGATCATCGAAGTGCAGAACCACGGCAAGGCGGCCTGGAGCGGCGTGGTGGTCAGTGACCGCTTCGGCGGAGAGATCGATGCGAGCATCGCCCCGGGGCCGGGCAATCCCTCACAGGGGACGGCGAGCCTGAGCAGCGTGGGGACGACGCAGAAGCAGTCGTTGTCGTGGAACGTCGGGAACCTGCCCGCGGGGGGCAGCGCGGTGCTGGTCCTTACCGCCCGCACGGATATCAACCCCGGCGGCGATCAGCAGTACACGACCTGCGGCGTGCACGCCTTCAACTCCGGCGCGGTGCTGAAGTATGCCGAGGGGCGGCGCTCGAAAAACAGCGCGACGACGGGTGTGATTGAGCTCGTCGTCCTGACTGCGGACCTGCTCGGCGATTGCGACGGCGACGGTGCGTCCGATGGCAGAGAGCTAAGCGCCGGGACCGATCCGCTGGACCCGATCAGCGTTCCGCCGCCAGCCTTGTGCAGCGATGGAGAGTTCCCAAGGGACTGCAATGACCCGGCAGGCGGTGGTCTGCTCACCACGTGCTGCCCGCCCGATCTAGCGACCGGGCTCTGCGCCGATGGCAGTCCGCCGCCCATGGTCTTGTGCCTGGCAGGCGTGACGCCGACACCGTGCTGCTTACCGCAGTAGTTTTCTTCCGGCAGGCTTTGGCCTTCTGGTCCTGACTCAGTTTCTGCGGCGGCGGATTCTTGGAGAGTCCGCCGCCGGGAGCATTTTTCACTTCGAGCGAGCGATGCCCTCCCGCCGGTCCGCCGGCCGATAAAGGACCCGACGGACCCGCGAACCAACGTCCATCCCGATTATCACGACACGATAAGTCGAGCGCGCTTCGCGCCATTCACACGCGTATCGTACCTACTTACGGGGTACGGTAGAGCGATTTGCGCCCAACTGTAGCGTCGCCCCCGGTGGGCGGCGCTTGGCGTCAAGCGCCGGGGACAAGCCCCGACGCTACGCATGATCGATGCTCGAGAGCCGATTTGGGAGGTTGTCATGGGGCCAGGCAACAAGAACAAGACTCGACCGCGATGGCGGGCGGAGTGCCAGGAAGTTGACACGACGGAAATCCGCGCTCTGACCGAGCATTCGCTCAATGACCTGCTCACCCGGCGGGAGATCGAGACCGCGGCCTCCAACCGCCGGCAGATGATCCGCTGGCCCTTCCCCGGGACCGTGGAGCTGTGGATCCCCGATGAGCGCGGGGAGCGCTATGCCCTGGCCACCTCGGTCAACCTCAGCCGCCACGGCATGGGAGTCACGTGTGAAGAGGACCTTCCGGTGGGGATGTGCCTGCAGATCGCTTTCCATGAGCCGGAGATGAGCTTCCACGGCCGGGCCGTCGTCCGCCACTCCACCCCCGCCGAAGAGGGCGGCTTTATCCTCGGCCTGCAATTCGTCTTCCAGGCGGCCTAGTGCCCCGCCGGGGCCTCAATCTCCCGTGCTGTTGATTCGGTCTCACGCTGGTTGCGCCGGGCTGGGGACATCCCGGCTCGGATCGCCCTCCCCGCCGGCGCGCCTAATAACCCGGTTCCTGTGTGAATTCACACACCTGATAGGGCAACCCGCCCGTCTTCATGCCTCCGCGAGCCCTTCGGCCTGGCACGAGGCGTGCTAAGAGTCTCTCACGGGACTTAGCCGGAGTGCTGTCATGGTGGGCTACGAGCTGCCGTTTCGGGATGAGCTGGGGTTCTGCAATGTGCTGATGTCCGCGCTGGGCGGGGACGGGGCGAACATGGCCGCCAAGCTGTTGTTCAAGGTGGGCTGCGAGGAGCTGGGCCTAGATGGCGGGTACGACGCGAAATACGGCTCGGAGAAGAAGGGCACGCCCACGGACGTGTCCGTCCGCTTCTGCGAGCCGGGCACCCTTGTGCGGCAGGTGGGTCCCACGACGCGCCCGCACATTCTGGTGGTCTCGCACGCCGACTTGATCCGGCCGCTGGAACTCAATCGCGGGCTGCGGGCGGGGGCAACCTGCATCGTCAATACCGTCAAAGCGCCGGGCGCAATTCGCGATGAGCTGTGCCTCCACAGCGGAAAGATCGTCTGCGTGGACGCCACGCGGATCGCGTTTGAAACCAAGAGCCGGCTGAACATGCCGTTGCTGGGGGTGTTGGCCCATGAGCTTAGGTTTCCGGATGAGGCAATGCGGGCGCGAATCGCCAGGCAGTGGCCGCGGGTGGCGGAGGCGAACCTGGCGGCGTGCTCGGGGGCGCTGACGTCCATGACCGCGATGGAGTTTGGCGAGGATTCCTATCCGTTTCTGCCGCCGCTGGTGACCCGCGGGCCGATCGGCTGGCGGAACATGCTGAATGGGGGCACGATCGATGCCCTCACCCACACCACGGCCGGGCGGGACAATCGCCTCGCCGGGCGCGGGAAAGTGCCCGAGTTCCATCCCGAAAGCTGTACGTCGTGCGGCATCTGCCTGACGGTGTGCTCTGATCCCGGCGGGCTCTTGTGGAGAGAGGGGCGCATGGTGGGCATCGACGATCGCTTCTGCAAAGGATGCATGCGCTGTGTGGAAGTGTGTCCGGAAACCAAGAAAGGTAAAGCCCTTACCTGGGTTGGTGTGGAGGTGGAATCATGACTGTGCTTGCAAGTGAGCCGACTCGAAAGACCTCCACGGCGACGCAGAAGTCGTATTTGTGCAACGGCAATGAGGCAGTGGCGCGGGCCATTCTGGACATCGGCTATGACGCGGAAGGCTACTATCCCATCACGCCGTCATCGGATGTGGGCGAAGCGATCTCCAAGGCCTATGCAGATGGGGAAACGGACCTGGCGTTCATTGTGGGCACGTCGGAACTGGCGGCGCTGGGCATCTGCACCGGGGTCGCGGTGGCCGGCGGGCGGGCGGTGGACGTGACCAGCTCGCAGGGGCTGCTGCTGAAGGCTGAGCAGATGCCGGCGATTTCCGGGCTCGGACTGCCCATGGTCCTGAACCTGGCTACGCGCGATGTGAATGCCCCGCTGAACATCAAGAACGGACATTCGGACTTGTATGCCACGCTGGGCTGGGGATGGCTGATCTTCATGGCCCCGACGGTGCAGGCGGCGTACGACATGAACATCGTCGCCATTCGCGTGGCCGAGGCCGTGAACCTGCCCGCAATTGTGGCCTATGATGGCTTCTATACTTCGCACGCCAATCGACGGATTTCCGTCTTCGCAAACCGCGACGACGTGCAGCGGTTTGTCGGGCCGGCGCCGTTTGTGAAGACGCTGCGCGGGGAGAACGGGCGCTTCAGCCTGCTCGACGTGCAGCACCCGCGGACGTTCGGTCCGTATATGAACGATGATCTGATCAATTCCAAGGTGCAGATGGATTTGAAGTTCGAGCGCGCAAGGGCCATGCTGCCGGAGGTCTTCGCGGAGTTTGAGCGGCTGTCGGGGCGGCGCTACGGGTTTGTGGAACAGTACGGGGATCGCGAAGCGGAGCGCTGTCTGGTGGCCCTCAACACCGCGGGCGAAGCGGCCAAGGATGCCGTGGACGCTTTGGCGGAAAAGGGTGAGCCGGTCAATCTGGTGGTTCCTATGGTTCTGCGGCCCTGGCCGGAGGAGGAGGTCGTCAAGGCCATCGGCGATGCCAAGCGAATTGTCGTGGCGGAGCGGGCCAGCCAGTATGGGGCCGGCAACTACCTGGCCAACGAAATCGGCGCCGGACTGCAACGGCACAAGAACAGCGCGACCATCATTCAGCGCACCTATGGGATCGGCGGACTCAACTTCACCAGTGACGACGCCCTGGCCATGTATGAGCTGGCGAAGGTCTGGCCGAAGCTTTCGGACCCCAATGAACGGCAGGTGAAGTGGTATTACGGCGCTTGGCCGGGAGATGAGTCCTACAAGCCGGATCAGACCCTTGTGCCGCTGACGGCTGAGCAATGCACACTGAATGCCGGCAAGGACGGCAAGGTCAATCTCCGCGATCTGTCGCTTATGCCCAACCGCTTTGACAAGCACAGTGCATGCCCGGGATGCGGGATTTTCACCACACTGAACCTGTTTCTACGGGGCATCGACGGGCAGGTTGTCTTTCTGTTCAACACCGGTTGCGGAATGGTGGTGACCACGGGGTATCCGCTGACCAGCTTCAAAGTGCCCTATTTCCATAATCTCTTCCACAATGCGTCTTCCACGGCGACGGGGGTTGTGGAAATGGTCAAGCGCTTCAAGGCACGCGGGGAACTGCCCGAGGATGTGACCGTCATTGCAGTGACGGGCGACGGCGGAAACGACATCGGCATGGATCAGGTGATCGGCTGCGCCCTGCGCAACGACCCGTTCATTCTCTTTGAGTATGACAACAAGGGTTACATGAACACGGGTTCGCAGCTCTGCTACACGGGCTTCAAGGCCCAGCGCAACAGCAATGCCCACCTGGGGCCAAGGCAGAAGGGAAAGATGACGCACCACAAGGACATCATCGAGATCCTCCGCGGCACGTTCGCGCCGTACCTGGCCACGGTGTCCGAGTCGCACGCCACGGACATGATCCGCAAGGCCCGCAAGGCGCAGCAGACGGTGCGCGAGGGAGGCTTCGCCTTTGTGAAGGCCATTTCCGTGTGTCCACTCAACTGGGGCATGGACGAACATGTGGGCCCGTCGGCGGTGGAGGCCATCGTCAATGCCTGTCTGCACCCGTTGTATGAGGTCGAGCACGGGATCACGCGGATTACGGTGGACGCGGACAAGGGCGGGCGAAAGATTCCCGTCACCGAGGCATTCAGGAAAATGGGCGGCGCCTATCGGCATCTGCTGACGCCCGAGTTCGAGCCGCTGGTCCGGGAGGTGCAGGAAGAAGTCGATCGCCGCTGGCAGCGCCTCAAAGCCATGGCCGAACACGATTTGCTGTGAACCCTTCGAGCAAGGCGGCGCTACGCTTGGCGACGCCACCCGGCTTCCTCAGGTCAGAGCGACGGCGGCGGGCTGGATGGGGCTTGAGGGAGCCGGCTTGTGGGCGCGCGGGGCGGGCTGGTGCTCGCGGCGGTGCGTGAGGTAGCGGCCCAGAGAGCGGACGGCCTGGTCGGCAGAGCGGAAGACGGGCACGCCGGCCGCGCGGACTACTCGCGCCAACTCATCATAGGGGCCGGTGCAGTCCACGACGAAGATCAAAGGCTTTCTCGCCCGGGCAAATAACTGCGGCAATCGCGCGGCGATGGAGCCGGGCTCGTACAGTTCCTGCGGAGTGGTCAGCATGGCGGGCGTCATGGGCACACAGCCCACCACGAGGGCATCGATTTCGTCCGCCTCCAGGAAAACGCGGATCGCGTCTTCGTACGCCTGATCGCCGGCCATGGGCGTCAAATCCAGCGGATTCTTGGCATCGACGAGTCGGGCGAGACCGTTCTTCACGAGAACAGTCTGGAGTTGCGCGCGGGCTTCGTCGCCCAGAGCGGGCATTTCGAGCTGATAGCGGGCACCGCGGACGGTGTCGGCCATCCCTACGGCCTCATAGCCCGCATTGCTGATGGCCCCGATGCGCTTTCCGGATACTTGCCTCCCATGCAAGTGCGTCGCAAGTTCCAGCAGTTGCTCGAACTCCTTGAATGTGTCGGTGACGATGGCGCCGGCGGCCCCGACAGCGGATTGGCAGACGTCGTAGTCGCCGGCCACAGCGGCGGTGTGGCCCATGGCCGCTGTGCGCCCGGCGCTGGTCCGCCCGGCCTTGTAGAAGACGACAACTTTCCCGGCCTGCACCGCTTTGTCGACCGCTCGCAGAAACGCCAGACCGTCGAGATC
>SBAX01000239.1 GCA_005240095.1 Phycisphaera mikurensis | reverse complement strand
GCGCCAGCGCGAATGGGAGGTTGGTCAAGCTCCACGATAGAACGCATCAAACCTTGACACGGCTCACTTCATGGGAGTGGCACACGGGCCGCTGGGGCCGGTTAGGGCGGCGCGGAAGGCGATGAAGTCGGAGAGCGTGGTGGGGCCGTCGCCGTTTACGTCCACGCGGTACTCGCATTCGTCGGGGACCTCATTGGCGTTGCAGTCCCCGCTACGCGCTTCGCCGATATCCACGGCGTCGTCGATCTCATTGCCGTTACAGTCCCAGGGGCCGATGCGCAGGAAATAGATGTCCTGCTCCCCATTGAACGTGGCCGCATAGGCCACGTTCACCCCCAAGTTGTCCGAAACCATTTGGTAGTAGTCGCCGATCTTGCGCTGGTTCTCCGGCCAGCCGACGTAGCTGTCGAACACGGGGCTGATGGGGATGTTCGGCGACCAAGTCTCTCCGGCAGCCGTGGAGAACGAGTAGTATAGCTCCGAAAGGTTCGCGAAGGGTGCCTCGAGGTAGTTGCGGGTGTCGTTCCACACCGCGTCGATGCGCCCGTTCGGGGCGACGGACATCATCCCGAACCAATGCCACGCACCGTTGCCGTAGGCGTCGTCATTCAGCCGCACCTTCGGCGACCATGTCATTCCCCCGTCGGTGCTCCGTGCGAAGGAAACATCTAGCCCAGGGCCGGGGGCGGAGGTGTCGACGCTCCCCAGAACGTAAACGTTGCCGCGGGTTGGCGTGTGAGAGTGGTCCGCGGCGACCCAGATTTGCCCTGCCAAGCCGCCGGGGTTCGACAACGCGGTTCCGATACCGCCACCGAGGAGCACACGAACGTGTACGAAGTTTGGTGGCTCCTGCCCGTTGCGGGGGTCCTGCAGTATCAGAACTTCCGACCAGCGATTGGCGATCAATAGTTTCCCGAGAGGATCAATCGTCAGCGTAGGAACGTCGAGACCTCCATCGATCTCCTCGAACCACTGGAAGGAGGTTCCGGAATCCTTGGATCGCGCAAAGCTGCCAGCGGCACACACATAGACGTAGCCAGCGCCGGATTCCGAGTCTAGCAACATCCAGGGTTTGTCGTGGAAACTCGGGAACGCCTGAGTCGTAGAACCCCATGTGAGTCCGTGATCGGCGGACCGGAACAGCCGCGTTTGATCGAAATTGCTGGTCAGGTAGTGCGCCCGACCGTCCGGCCCCCATCCCAGGACCGGATCGCTCCCGAAGACTCCCGGATCAAGCGAACCGCGAAACACCCAGGTGTGTCCGCCATCGTGGCTGTAGCCCCAACCCGGTTCTCGGAAATCCGAGGCAACGCTGTTGAACTGCCGCCAACCGATGACGATCTTGCGGGGATTGGTCGGATCGACAGCAATGGAGGGCTCATTCGCTGCGTCGCCAAGGACGTTGCATCCCCGGGCGTCGACATTGACTTGTATGCTCTTGTATCCTGCGCGGTCCCACGCACCACAGTGCGCGATTACACCGCTGGAGCGGCTTCGGAGCGCGGCATCCACGGCCGGGTTGCTGGTTGCTCGTGGGCAGGGACCACCGGCAGGGCCTGCCTGGGTAGGGCCGCCGGGGCCCAGAGAATGCCGAGACAGACGAGCATTGGCATGGCGTACAGCCTTCCGACAGAAGGCTCCTACAAGCCATAGTACCTCGGCGGGCCGGAATTCTTACGCGGGGCGCGGTTTTTTTCGGCGGCTGTGGGGATGCCGCGGCTTGGAATGGATAGGAACCAATAGGAAGAATGGGAGGAATGATGAGGGGTACGGAAGCGGCTTCGGTCGCAGCGGCCCGGTTCGTTCCATGACTTGCGCGTCTTGCGAAGCGGAGACTTCACGGGCGAGATGATAGGTAGTCTTTGTCTTCCGAACGACTTCACAACCGCTGACAGAGAGGCGTTCGAGCGAAAGCACGGCTCACAGAGCCGTGGCACACGGCCGCGCGCTCACCGCACGCTCTCCGTGCAGGGACACGGGTTTCAACGATGCTTTGCCCTCGGATGCCGGTGATTTGGACTGAGACGGCAACACCATTGAGGCTACTCCTAAGGACCTCAACATGAACTCCCGAAAGAGGCCGATCATAGGTCCCATCGTGGACATGGGTGCCTATGAGCGCCAGCTGTCGGACGAGTAGCGCGCGAGAGTCCAGTCGCCCGCGACGGTTCCATGGCGTTCCAGCGTCCGCGCGGGCGTTCGGGCTTCCGCCTTGGGCGCCCTCACCCCGCGGCTCGCTCTTGTTGAAGCTCTTAGTCGGAGCTGGAGCCGGGATAGGTGTACGTTTGTACGAGCGTGTTGGGATCGAACTCGATCGCCGTCTCGGACCAGTCGGGCGAGTTTTCCCAGATGGGGTTCTGGTCGGGAGTCGTGGCGGTCTTGATGACTTCAGTGAACTGGCCGCGGAGCCACGAGCGCGCGGCGAGCAGACCTACCACGCCGACGATCACCGCAAACCATCGACTGCTCATAAGCTTGCTCCACTTCAGGCCCGGCAGTTCGAAAAAATACGTCGCAAAAGTCTACGATATGATGATCTGTGCGCTTCAAGAGGCTGGGGCGATCGGCGCGGCCCGATAGGATAGGCTTTTTTAGCCCGCTGCCGCTATGATTCCTGCATGAGTCCAGCCGCGCATCGCCCGGTTGCCATCATCATCCGTGACGGGTGGGGGGCCAACCCCTATCCCGAGTGGAACCATGCCAACGCCGTACACCATGCCCGCAAGCCGGTAGACGACCGGCTGATGGCTGAGTATCCGCACGTGCTCATCAAAACCTGCGGCAACGACGTGGGGCTGCCGGACGAAGTGATGGGTAACAGCGAAGTCGGGCATCAGAACATCGGCGCGGGACGGATCGTCGAGCAGGAGATCATGCGCATCACGGGGTGCATCCGCGACGGGCGGTTCTTCTCCAACCCGGTGCTGGTAGGCGCGTTCAAACATGCTCGAGAAACGGGTGGCCGGGTACACATCCTGGGGTTGTGCAGCGACGGGCGCGTACACAGCGATCTGGAGCACCTCTACGGTCTGCTGGAGATGGGGCGCCGGCTGGGGTTCTCCGGCGAGCGCGTGGCGATCCACGCCTTCACGGATGGACGGGACACGCCCCCGAAGCGGGGCGTGGAGTTCGTTGAGCAGATCGAGGGCAGGTGCCGCCAGATCGGGGTGGGGGTTATCGCCAGCGTAGTGGGGCGTTACTACGCGATGGATCGCGACAACCGCTGGGACCGAATCGAGAAGGCTTACCGGATGCTGGTTCGTGGGGAGGGGGAGCCTTTCCCGTCCGCCCTTGAGGCGGTGCGCCACTACTACGCCCATCCCACGGAGGCCTCGCGCGCCGGCGACGAATTCATTGTGCCTGGCGTCGTGGTCGAGCGGGGCGGTGAGCCGGCCACCATCCGCGACGGCGACAGCGTGATCTTCTTCAACTATCGCGGGGATCGGCCACGTCAACTCACCAAGGCGTTCGTCTACGATGAGTTCCCTTTCCCTGATGGTGACGGCCGCACGCAGGGCTTCGATCGCGGGCTGAAGCTGGACGTGTACTTCGCGACGATGACCGCCTATGAGGAAGGACTCCCGGTCCACGTGGCGTTTGAGAAACCTCCGAAGATGGAGCAGATCCTTGGGGCGTACCTGGCTGAGCGGGGTCTACGGCAATTCCGCTGCGCGGAGACGGAGAAATACGCCCACGTGACGTTCTTCTTCAACGACTACCGCGACGATCCGTTTGAAGGCGAAGAGCGTTTGCTCGTGCCGTCGCCACGGGAGGTGACGACCTACGATCAAAAACCGCAGATGTCGGCGTATGAAGTGACCGAGGCCGTCGTAGGCCGTGTGGTGAGCGGCGTGGATGACTTCATCGTGGTCAACTACGCCAACGGCGACATGGTCGGTCACACCGGCAACCTGCAGGCGGCCATCCGCGCGGTCGAGGCGGTGGACGAGTGTGTCGGAAAAGTAGTCGATGCGGTACTCTCGCGTGGCGGCGGACTGATCGTCACCGCGGACCACGGCAACTGCGAGCAGATGATCGACCCCGCCACAGGCGGCCCGCACACGGCACACACTACGTATGATGTGGAGCTGATCGTCGTGGATCCCCGCTATCGCGGCCGCCGCTTGCGGACTGGGGGACGTCTCGCCGATATCGCGCCCACCGCCCTCGAAATGATGGGCCTTCCTAAGCCGGGATCCATGACGGGGCTGTCCCTGCTCGCCTCGTAGCGGCCCATAACCGGGCCATTCTCCGGTCCTGAAACCATCGCTTCCCAATGCCGATGATGATTTGGATCGACAGCGGTGTGGCCCAGGAGCCACATAGCGCCGCCTCTGTTGCCTGGAAGCCTCATGACGCCCCTGGAGAAAGGTCCTGCTTCACCGCGTCGCCGCCCGTCGCTGCGATCGGATCCCGCGCTGACGCCCGGGCGGATACTGGACGGTCTGCCATTGGCGCTGCTGGTGGTCGATTCCAGTGGGGCGGTTGTATTCCGCAACGCATCGGCCGATCGGCTCTTGCCCGCGGGTGACCATGCGGGCGTGCTTTTCGGGAACGCGACCCTGCTCGAACCGACGGAGTACCTCCGCACGCGGCAGCCTGCCCGCGCGTTTGAAGGCTGGCCGGTGGTGCTGAGTCGAGCCGCGCGGGGTGAAGTTGTTCAACTGTGTTGCGCTGGGGGGGCACAGTCGCTGCTGAGCGTGCAGTGCAGCCCGCTGCCCGGCGGTCCGCCAGGCAACCCACTCGTGCTCATGCTGGTGGAGCCTATCGCGCTCGGCTGCGACGCCGACGAACAGCACGAGATGTCGCGGCGGCTGGCGTCGCTGGGGAAGCTCGCGGCGCGCGTGGCCCACGAACTGAACAACCCCCTGGACGGGATTCTCCGCTATATCAACCTCGCCCTGCGGATCGTGGGGGATGCTCCGGAGTCGAAGCTGAAGGCGTATCTCTCCGAGTCACGGACCGGGCTGATGCGCATGGTGCAGATCATCGGCGACCTGCTGGAGTACTCCCGCTCGAGCGGTGAGTTCAACGACGTGGGGATCAACGAGGTCATCGAGGAAGCGTTGCGAACAATGGCATCCGCAGCGGACGAGCGTGGAGTGGTGGTTGCAGCGGATTTCCAATGCGCCGACAGCCCCAAGGTGCGCGGCAGCCGACTGTATCAGGTGCTGTGCAATCTCATCCGCAACGCTCTGGACGCCATGCCCGACGGCGGGCGATTGACGATCACCAGGGGCGTCGTGGGCGACGACGTTCTTATCCGCGTGGCGGACACAGGGGTGGGACTGCCGGAACCCGCAGACAAACTCTTCGAACCGTTCTTCACCACCAAGCCGCCAGGCCAGGGAAGCGGCCTGGGGCTGGCGATCTGCAAGGACTTCGTCGAGGACATGGGGGGGACGATCGCGGCGGCACACGGCGAGAGGGGAGGGGCGGTGTTTACGGTGAGAATACCCAAGGGAGAGGGACCAGTTACCAATTACCAGTTACCAAGCGATTGAACCCATGATTGCAACGAACGCACCATCTGCCCGTGTCCTGGTGGTTGATGACGACCGCATCATTCTCGATTCATTGGGCGAGTTCCTGCGCCTGGAACGGTACGCCGTTGAGGGCGCGCCATCCTTCCGTGAGGCGGTGCTGGCGCTGGATCGCGGGCCGGTTGACCTTGTGCTGGCGGACGTGAACATGCCCGGGGGCAACGGGTTCGAGCTGCTCCACGTCATTCGCAAACGCTCCCCGGACACCGTCGTAGTGATGATGACCGCCTATGGCACCATCGAGAGTGCCGTCGAGGCCATCAAGATGGGGGCCTACGACTACCTCACCAAACCCATCATCGACGATGAACTCCGCGTCTGCGTCGAGCGGGCGCTGTCGCAGCAGGCGATCCTTCGCGAGAACCGCATTCTCAAGGAGACGCTCGACCTGCGTTTTGGCCTTCAGAGCGTGGTCGGACATGACTATCGCATGCTCAAGGTGTTCGATCTGATGGAGTCCGTGGCTCCCTCGCGGGTCACGGTGCTCATTCAGGGAGCCTCGGGCACGGGCAAGTCGCTGATCGCGAAGGTCATTCATCAATTGAGCGGTCGCGCGGGCAAGCCCTTTGTGGAAGTAAGCTGCGGGGCGATCCCGGAGATGCTGCTGGAGAGCGAGCTCTTCGGCCACACGCGGGGGGCGTTTACGGGCGCCGTGGCCAACAAGCCGGGGAAGTTCAAGGCCGCCGACGGAGGCACGATTTTTCTGGACGAAATCTCCGCGGCCTCCCCGGGCTTACAGGTGAAGATGCTTCGGTTCCTGCAATCTCACCAGTTTGAGGCCGTGGGGAGCAACAAGACCGAGACCGTGGACGTCCGCGTGATCCTGGCCACGAACGTGGACTTGGAGGCAGAGGTCAAGGCCGGGCGATTCCGTGAGGACCTCTACTATCGCGTCAACGTGGTGAACATCGAGATGCCCAGTCTGGAGGAGCGGGTGGGGGACATCCCGCTTCTGGCGAGGCACTTTTTGAACAGGTTCTGCGCCGAGTCCAACCGCCTGCCGCTGGAATTCGATGTCGGTGCCCTGCAGGTGCTGCAGCGCTATCGCTGGCCGGGCAACGTCCGTGAACTCGAGAACGTCGTCGAGCGGGCCGTGGTACTCTGCCGGGGCGGCCGGATCACGGCGGCGGACCTTCCTTCGCGGATCACCCGGGCAGCCGCCGAAGCTGTGCCCGTGGTCTATCAACCGCGCACTCTTCGCGAGGCCCTTGAGGAGCCCGAAAAGCGGATCCTCGAACAGGCGCTGCGGGCCAACAACTGGAACCGCCAAGTCACCGCCGAGCAACTGGGCATCAACCGCACGACGCTGTACAAGAAGATGAAGCGATACGGCCTGGACTGCGAGCCGGTTGGAAGCGAAGTCCGCTAGCCGTCTGTCAACGCGGGTCCGGCGAGGGCGAGCCTCCCGGCGGGCCGAGGGTTTTTCGGCGGATGTAGCGACTCTTCAAGCGGCTCGGCAGGAGCCTCGCCCTCCCCAATCCCCACGCTTGCCGCCCCATTCGACAATCGACAATCGACAATCGACAATACGCAGGTTGCCCGCGCGGCGCTGAGACCCGGAATCGGGCCGGCCTCGCGGGGCCGAGTGCTTGAACGATGTTTCACTTGCAGATTCTTCTGATGGCCTTTCGTGGGTTGCGACAGAACCTCGTCCGCTCACTGCTGGCGACGCTGGGCGTCATCATCGGCGTGGGGGCGGTGGTGTCGGCGGTTTCCATCCTCGAAGGAGCACAGCGGGACATCCTCGACCGGTTTGAATCCTTGGGTGCGGACCAGGTGCTGGTGTTCAACGGCTCGGATCGGCGGGGGCATCGGCGCACGCAGATGAGCTCGCTCCTACCCGAGGACGCCGAGCTGATCGCCGAGGAAAACCAGGACGTGATCATCGCCGTCGCCCCGCAGTACACAAACTATGCCCAGGTCAAATACTACGAAAAGAACACGAATTGCGCGGTCCTCGGGGCCAGCCCGAGCTACGCCTCGATTCACCAGTACGAGATCGTGGACGGGCGCTTCGTCACGCGTGAAGACGTAAGCGGCAATCAGATGGTGGTCGTTCTGGGTCACAAGGTCAAAGAGGAACTGTTCGGAGCGCTGCCCGCGGTGGGCAAGACGGTGAAGATCAACGCCAAGAGTTTCATCGTCGTGGGAGTGATGGAGGAGAAGGGGGCGCTGGGCATCGTCGAGGTGGATAATCAGGTGATCATCCCGCTTTCCACGGCCATGGGCCGCATGTTCGGGCAGCGCTACCTCACCATGCTGACCGTGCAATGCGTGAGTGCCCAGCGCGTGCCCACGTGCATCGAGCGAGTCAAGCGGAGCCTGCGGGCAAGCCACCAGATCAGTGCCGGCGACGACGACGACTTTACGGTGTTCACTCAGGACCAGTTCAAGCAGCAGCTCGGGCAGGTGACCATGATCTTCGCCGTGGTGCTGTACAGCATCGCGGGCATTTCCATCATCGTGGGCGCCATCGGAATCATGAACATCATGCTGGTGTCGGTGACGGAACGGACGCGGGAAATCGGGGTACGGATCGCGGTGGGGGCGCGGCGTTTCGACATTCTCAAGCAGTTCCTGGCCGAGGCCAGCATCATCAGCATGATCGGCGGGGGGCTGGGCATCGTTTGCGGATGGGCGATCGCCAACTTCCTCAGCGAGTTCACTCAGGTTCTGCAGACTTACACACCGCCGATGATCATTGTCGCCGCCCTGCTGATGGCGGTCTTCGTGGGCATCGTCAGCGGTATCTACCCCGCCATCCGTGCCGCCCGGCTCGATCCGGTCCAGGCCTTGCGCTACGAATAGCCTACGGGGCGTCGTCCGGCGACATCCGTACGTCCAGCACGTCGGACCCGCAAATCGAGATTCCGTTCGTTCCAGGTGACAACAAGGACCAGAGCAGGTGCTCCGCCGTGTCGAGCGAGGCGAGCTCGTCATTAACGATCGTCGGCCCCTGGCTGCTTCCCGTGGCGAAACCGCCGAGGCGGAAGTCGAACCGAACCGCGACATCGTGCTGGGGATGGATGCACCCAGTTGTGGGAACCGATTGCGGGGAGAGAAACGGCACCGGCCCGCTTACGCCGGGATAGCGCCATCGAATCCAACTCGGTGGTTGCAGCTCGTAGCGGTAGTAGCGCGTACCCCGACCGCACATCGAACAGGCGAAGGTGATTTCGCTCTTGAGCACACCACGAGGCGCGAAGAGCGCAAGCGCCAGACAGACGAGCACCGCTGCAATGCCCCGGCGCTTCCAAAGGCGCCTTCGCCAGCCGAGCGGGCGCGTCTCGTACGTCGTGGCGTCAGACGGATCAAAAGCGCGCCCGCATTCCGGGCAGACGTTGGTGGGCAGACCGCGCAGCGCATAATCGCAGCCGAGACAGCGAGCATTTTCGGGAAAAGCGTCAGGCGTGGTCATTGGATCACCGTGCGCCGGCCGATGCGGCAGAGTATCGGGAGTGTAACCGCAGGCGTCTCTCAAGCCCACTTTGCGTTTTACGGACCTTGCTCGGTTGCGGTTGCGTTGACGGTAAGTTCGCGGCGCGGATAGACTGCGCCGATGAAACCTTGCATGAGAACGTTGCTCACGATGGTGCTCGTCTGCGCCGGTTTGGCCGGTTGCAGCGGCGAGCCGGATGGTTCGGCGGTCGCCGGAAAGCTTGCCGGGCAGAACCTGCTGGTGATCACGCTGGACACGACCCGCGCTGATCGTCTGGGATGCTATGGCTACGACCGCGCGAAGACGCCGTGGCTCGATGCGGTCGCGGGGCGGGGCACGCTGTTCGAGAACGCCTACGCCCAGGTTCCCCTGACGCTGCCCTCGCACAGCTCGATCATGACCGGGCGCTATCCGCGCGAGCACGGCGTCCGGGACAACGGTCGCAACGCCCTGGGCGACGCCCATCCGACTCTCGCATCGATCTTCAAGGAACGTGGCTACGCCACCGGGGCCTTCATCGCCTCCTTCGTGCTGGACTCGCGTTTCGGCCTGGAGCGGGGTTTCGACGTCTACAGCGATGACATGGGGGAGACGACCTTCGCGGCGCAGCAGCTTGAATGGCAGCAGCCCGCCAATGTGGTGACCGACCGGGCGCTGGAGTGGCTGCAATCGGTTAAGGAGCGGCCGTTTTTCGGTTGGATTCATTACTACGACGCCCATCGCCCGTACATGCCGCCGCAGGAATTCCGCCTTCCCGACCTGCGTCCCTACGACGGGGAGCTGGCCTTCATCGACACGCAGGTCAAGCGCGTCTTCGAATGGCTGGCGGAGAGCAAGCTCACGGAGCGAACGCTCGTGGTGATCGTCGGGGACCATGGTGAGGCCTTCGGCGAGCACGGAGAGCATGGCCACTCCAACTTCGTGTACGACGTGAACATCAAGGTGCCGCTGATCTTTGCCCACCCGGTGCTGGGAACGACCGCCCGGCGCGTGGGTACACTGGTGGAAGCGTTGGAAGTCTTTCCGACGGTGCTGGATCTTTTCGGATTCCCCAAGCCCGAGAAGTTGCTTTGCCGATCGCTGGCCCCGGCGCTGGCCGGCTCGAAGATGAAGGAGACCGGGCTGTATGCCGAAAGTCTCTTTGTCTACAACTCCTTCAACTGGGCCGAGCAGCGGGCATGGATCACCCCGCAATGGAAGTACGTCTCCTCCACGCATCCGCAGCTCTTCGATCGCAAGAGTGACCCCAATGAAAAAGACAACGTCATCATCCAGAACCCCAAGATCGCCCAGAAGCTGCTCGACGAACTCAAAGCCCGCTATGAAAGCATGCCCAAGGGCGAGGCCGCGGATGCACAGATCGACGCGGAGACCTTGGCGAAGCTCGCTTCCATAGGCTACACGGGCGGGCGTGCCTCGACAGTCGATGAATTCCTGACCGAGGGCCTGCCCGATCCAAAGGACAGGCAGGAGCTGCTGACCATGTTTCGGCTGGCCATGGACATCATCGAGGACAGCGATCGTCCCGACGAGTTCATCCGCGCCCTGCCGCTGCTCAAGAGCCTTACCGAGCAGAGCCCGGGATCACAGGCCTTCCACTTCATGCTCGGCGCCTGCGCATTGCAGAGCAACAGGCCGGATATCGCTGTCGAGGCGCTGAAAAAAGCGAGCGAGGTCGACCCGACCAATCCCCAGGGCGTCGGACTCATGGCCGGCGCTTTGGCCAAGCTCAACCAGCACGAGGAGGCCATCAAACACTACGAGGCATCGCTCGAGCTCGACGACAAAAACGCGGAGGTCCACTTCCGCTACGCGGAGAGCCTTCTTCGCCTGGGCCGCGAAGAGGAGGCCCTGGCGCAGTACCGGCGTGCCATCGAGCTTTTCCCGGAGTTTGCGGCCGCCCACGCTCGCCTCGGAACGCTGCTGGCGCAGAAGGGCCCCACACCCGAATCCACCCAGCACCTGGAGAAAGCTTCCCAGTATTTCTCGGAATCCCTCGTACGCCGCCCGAAAGACCCGGACGTGCACTTCCGTCTCGGATTGGTCCTTGAGTCGCTGGGGCGCACGTCGGAGGCCATCACCTCGCTGCAGGAAGCTCTGAAGATCGAACCGCGGCACGGTGACGCCTTGCTCAACCTGGGGCTGCTCCTGGAGAAGTCGGGCCAGTCCAAGGAGGCGGAGGAGACCCTCCGCCGGGCTTTGCAGTCTCGCGAAGTCGCTGGAGACGCGGCTCACGCCCTGGGCATCCTGCTCAACAAGCGCGGCGAAGTAACCGAAGCGCTGCAAATGTATGAGCTGGCGGTCAGCGCCAATCCCCCGCGGGTCCGTGCGCTGGAGGAGCTTGCCAGCTACTACATCGGAAACCATCGCCTGGCCGATGCCGTCCGGGTGCTGGGCATCGCGGTTGCCAACCATCCCCAGAACGTGCGGTTTCTCAACACCCTCGCCAAGCTCCTGGCCACGTCCCAGGACGCGGCCGTGCGTGACGGGAAGCGCGCCGTCGTCTTGGCCTCCAAGGCCGTCGAGCTGACCGGCGGCCAGGACCCGGTTGTGCTCGGCGCCCTTGCCTCGGCCCATGCGGAAACCGGTACCTTCGAGCAAGCGGTCGAGACCTGCGAGAAGGCCCTGACGATCGCGCGGGAGGCCAGGGCGGCCGACCTCACCCAGGCTCTCCAGGCCCAATGCGCCACCTACCGCCGCGGAGAGCCGTACCGCGACCCACGCTATTGAAGCGCCGTCCGAAGGGGCCATTCCCGGTTCACAAGGTGGGCGCACTCCTGGTTCTCGTACCAGGTGAATGACGGCCCGGTGCAGTCGGCCACGTCAACGGCGCTCGTGCGGGTGCCGGTTGAGCCGTCGCAGCAGGCACCCGGCCAACCCTGCCCCTTTCCATCCTTCTGGTCAAAGCCGCTCGAACCAACAACGCATCGCGTGGGCAGACGCAGGTTGGACGGGCGACTTGCACCCCCCGAGTGCGAGAAGCACACAAGAAAAACGCCCCCTGATTGAACTGCCAGGGGGCGCTCAACGCTATCGCCGCCTTTTGCCAGACTCTAATCGCGCATGCCTTCATGAACTACTGGTTGGTGTTACCTTCGACGTCATATCCGCCAACCGAGTCGGCTTGGACCTCACCCTCGGTCCGGTCGATCGATGAGGTTATAGCGCAGCGGTTGTTCGCGCCGCACACATCGCCAACGTTGCAACAATCGTTGTTGTTCGGACACTTGTTGATTGTCCCTCCACACGCCGGTCCGCAGCCTGAGGCGGCGCAGGAGTCACAAAGCGCCTGCGGTTCCGACAATGTCCTCACACCCTCGCTGGCGCCCCCCTGTTCGGGTGCCGCCTCCGGAGAGAATGCCACGGCCGTACCGTGCGCATCTTGAAGCATGTACGCCCCAGCTGCGATTACCAACAGACCGATACATACCAGGAATCGTTTCATTTGCGATCTCCTTTTTCTGAAAAAGATCTCCGCCAAGACGGCGAAGCGTTTCTTGTCAAATCAGTTTCTCCGGGAGCGCGCCGGATCACTTCGTCCTGGCATCGCGTCGTTACATGCTCCGCCGCTTACGCGCTCGCCGCAAGACGCTTTTTCAGGTGTCGCCGATAAAGGTGATACGCCAGGTGGGACTCAGGGATCTGTGCCCCGCCCACTGTTGGTCAGGAAAAGGACGGATAGCCGTCTTATGAACTCGCACCGGCTATTGACACCGATCTTGCGATAGAGGCGTTGTAGATGGCTATGTACGGTATGCTCAGAAATGCCGATGGAGACGGCCACGCCGTGCTCGTCGAGGCCATCGATAAACCCTTGGGCAATCTGTAGCTCACGCGGCGAGAGGGGCATTCCCTTGGCCAGCGCCTGCCATTCGTCGGTCGTGAGCAGGACTGAAGGCCCCGACTCGGGCGCAACGCGCGCGGACGCCCCGTGCACACAACCGCTCCCTGGCGCGCTTTGGCGCTTCACTTCCATGGCGTTTGTCGAGAGCGCATGGCGTATTCTGCACTTCTCGCTCATCCAGATAATCGCCCAAGAGGCGCACCATGTACGCGCTAGCGGCGTTTTTTCTCTGAAACCTATGGAATGTGGAACTAGTGAAGCTGGAACTGGAGAGCAAGTGATGAAATCGATAGCTTTCAGATCGACCCTGGAAGGGTTCGTAATGGCGCGCCACAATAATCATCCGACCCCGGGGAGGTCGCATGGGGCCGTGGTGAGATTGCACGTGACAACTTATGCGACCCTTTCAGGGTCGCCGTTGGCTTCGTGTCGGTATCCGGTGGCGGCGCTGCGCTTGCCACCGGCTACTGTAGGGCAGGCTTTCAGCCTGCACGTCCGCACATCGGGGCCAGCGCACGCATGATGGCCCACGTTGACCGCCGGCAGCGGAGACGGACCTCACGGGCGGCGTTGACCGCCGATTGATGCAGCCCTGAAAGGCTGACCGGCAGTGGCCGTGGGCAAGCGTAGCGCCACGCACGGATTGCGCGCCCCCAATAATCATCCGACGCCGGAGGGGTCGCCTGAGGCCGTGGTGAGAATCCGCCGCGATAGATTGCACCTAACGAACTTATGCGACCCTTACAGGGTCGCTTTTGGCTTCATGTCTGATTTCGGTGGCGGCGCTGCGCTTGGCACCGGCTACCACAGCGCAGGCTTTCAGCCTGCACCGGGGAAGCGGCCAGTCGATCCCGAAGGGGTTCGCACCAGGCGGCAATCGGAGGGCACAAGACGGCTCGGCGGCGCCGATCAAGATCGTAAGTGCTTATTTGACAAAGGCTTACGTGTTCGCCTGCGGCTTGCTGCTTCCGAGCCATTATTTCTGCATTTTCTTGTTGAAATAGGGGGTATGGGTCCGGTATATTTGGACCTGTTTGGAGAGGAGCCTTAGGCGGGCGATTTAGCGCCGCCTGTGTACCGTGAGGGGACGCGTTACGGACCTGACATCTTTCATCCAGTGTTTGCGGCGCAATGTGCGCGCGGGGTGCGCCGTGTCACCGCCGCGTGCCTCGGCCTGCGGGCTCGTCGGGGCGCTGCTCATCAGCGCCTACCTGACCGCCTCGGCGATGGGCTCGTCGTCGTACTGGTGGCTCGGCTGGATCACGCTCCTTCCACTCTTCCACGCGATTCGCAACTTGCGACCCACCGCCTCGGGCCTTGCCGGCGCGATGTGGGGCGCGGCGCTGTTCGGCAGCGCGGCATTGATCGGCAACTCGCCGATTGAATCGTCGGCGGCGTCGCTCGCGATGCTCACCGCGGTGCCGGCGTTGTACGGCTACCTCGGGGCGGTGCTCACCCGCCGCGTAGGCTTCAGCCCCTATCTGCTGGCGTTGGGGTGGGTCGGCGTGGAGCTTTCGCTCCAGCCTCTGGGGCTGCACTTCGGGCTGCTCGCGGCCACGCAAGGCGACGGGTTCGCCCTGCGAATCGTGGGCAGTTTCGCGGGCTATGTGCTGGTCGCGTTCCTGGTTGCGTACTTCAACGCGGCTCTCCTGTCCGCCATCGCTGAGGTGGCCGAGTCAACCGCGGCCAAGCGGCGCTTCCTTCGCGGCGCTTTCGCAGTTCGCTGTCTACTCACTTACGAGTTCGTTGTTGATCTTCACGAGTTCCTCCGTCAGGCCAATCCTCGCGGACCTCCTGCTCTCGCCTTCGCAACGGTGCGCGGCCGCTAGGCGCTCGCAACCGCTGCTTGACGTGGTCTGTTTTTGTTTCGCGCTCGGCCGTGTGTGCCGAGTGGCTAAGGTGAGAGAAAGTTCAAGCGCGACAGCGCTTTTGGAGGTCAAGAGAGATGAGATTCAATCGTATGTTTGCCGCCGCCTCGGCACTTGCCCTGTGCGTCGGTCTGTCCTACGCGGCTCCGACGGGTCCGATCAATCGCGTGGTTGACCCCGGCCAGCCGTCGCAGCTCCATTACGTGGTCAACCCCTCTGCGTTCCTGACGACCACGGACTTCGAAGGTCCGATCTGGGACGTGGGCTTTGGCATGTGCGGCGACGAGTTCGCGGCCGGCTGCGGTAACCCCCCCGGCAGCGGCAACGGTGGCTTCGCCAACGTGTGCGTGGCCAAGAATCACGCCGCGAGCATCAACTGTTGCTTCAACGACCCCAATGAGGAGACCGGCTGGTTCCTTTCGGGTTCGAGCCAGCACTGTGAGAACCCCATCGTC
>SBAX01000171.1 GCA_005240095.1 Phycisphaera mikurensis | reverse complement strand
CGCCCTCTCCCTGAGAGGGAGAGGGGGATCAATCATGCGTAGGAAATCGTCAAGACGGTGGGCGAGGGCGCTGGGCGGGCTGTGCTGCGCGGCGATGGGGTGCGGGAGCGACTCTGCGAACCTGTGGGCGTCCCTCGGCGGGTCGGTGGCCGGCCGGCGGGGCGAGGTGCAGGTGCTGTTCATCAACAACACGCCGTACCGGGCGGTGTTCGCCGTGGGGACCTACGATCAGACCGATCCGTCGAGCGAGCCTGACTTCAGCCAGTTCGGCCACGACGAGGACGGTCTGATTCTGGAGGGGGACGAGAGCAGCCCCATCGGATCGCTGGAGTGCGCGCGGGTATTCAGCGTCGGCGGGCCGAGGATGCTGGCCCTGATCGAAGACAACCTGCCCGACGCGGACTTGCTCGAGGAAGCCGTCGTGGAAGGCGTGCATTTCTTCGACGTGAGCGACGAGGCCGCCGAACCCGTCCTGCAGGGCACTGCGCCGGCCTTCGAAGCGCTGCTCGGCGTGGACTTCCCGTGCAACGCACTTCTGATCATCTACTTCGAGTTCGACGATCTCGCGGCGGATCCATTCCGCGTGGAGTTTGAGCTGATCCCCTCCAATTCAACGCGATAGCTGTGCATCCGTCGCGGCTCACTCCGTTTTCCCCGCCAAAAGCTCGCCCTTCGTAGTTCGGAGAGGTACCTTATCCAGCAATGAGCGGACTGTTCTGCCCGAAGTGCGACTACAACCTGACCGGGCTGATCGAGAACCGCTGCCCGGAGTGCGGAACGCCATTCGATCCTGAGAAACTGCGGGAAATGCTCGAAGCCGCGCCGCGGCCGATGAGCATTCCGGCGCTTGCTTTCTACGTTCTGTGGCCGGGCGTGGTTTTTCCCGCCTTGCTCTGGTTTCTGGCGTTCACCGGGCTGGAGTGGTTCTACGGCACGTGGGCGGTTACCGTGCTCGTCGTTACTGCCCTGAACGGCATGGTCTGGCTGGACGGATTCGTTGCGTTTTTGAGAGCTCGTGCGGACGCCAGCCCCTACGCAAAGTACCCGCCGGGACGCTCGGTTGCGCTGTTCGTCGTCCTGTTCTTCATGCAGTTGCTTCTCATAGCACCGGCGTCGCTGTTCGCGCTACACCTGGCTTACTAATCCCAACGAGTCCAAGAGCCCTCACCACGTGTAGTGGACGGAGTAGCGCACCGTCACTTCCCCATCTTTCTCGATTTCCACGGGGAAGTGAATGGTGCGAGCATCGATCTTCTCGAACTCGTGGGTCTTCTTGGTGATCGTCCACGTCGCCCAGCGGTAGAGGTTCTCCTTGATGATGACCTTGACCTTTTCCTCCTTGTGGTTGCGGACCTTGATCTCCACGCTTTCGTCCATGGTCTTGCGTGAAGTGTCCACGGCGAAGTCGGTCTGCTTGCGCTCGCCGACCACGTCAAAGGCGCTGCCCAGCTTGATGAGCACCTCTTCATCCTTGGCGGTGTGATCGATGGTGTCCTCGCCGATGAACTCCAAAGTCTGGTCCGCGGGGTCGAGTTTGCTCACGCGGATGCGCCCCGACGGCAGGGGCATGCCCAGCCCGATTTCCTTCTTGTTCTTGAAGCGCAGGTAGATGTCCACCTTGGGATTGGACTGCACGCCGAAGTTGCGATCCGTCATCGGGCCGCCGTAGATGGGGTACTTGGTTCCCAGGCCGTAGTACACCAGCACCTTCTCGCAAGGCACGTCGCGCGCTGCGGGAAAAAGCTCGAGCTGCTTGGTCGAATTGTCAGGCAGCGTTGTGGGCCGCTGGAGGGTGTAGAGGTGGTATTCGAAGAAGGCCTTCTCCTCGAATCCCATGTCCATCGCCTCCGCAACCATGGCCCGCTTGGCCATCGCGCCGACCTGACGATACATCTCCGGCTCCGGCGCCCGCTGCACGTCTCCGGCGATGAGCTTGAGCTTGGCGTCGTTGTAGGTGGCCCCGGACTGATTGACGATGCTGACCCAGGCGGCCACGTCGAGCACCCCGCTGTTGGCGTCCTGACCTTCCTCGAAAACGATGTTGTAGTCCGACCACCACGTCATGGCCTTGGTCTCGTAGGTGACCCGTACCTGATGCTCGCCGCCTTTTTCGGTGAGCACGCCCCACACCAGCGTGGGCTTGGTGATGAGTCCGCTGGGCAGCTCCGGAAAACGCACGTTGGAATACCCGTTGATGACTCGCACCGCGCCGTCGCTGCCTTTGAGCACCAGACCGCCGGAGGTGCTCAGGAGAGTGCCGGTGAAGGTCTCCACGCGGTCGCCAAGGCCCTGTTCCAAGGTGATCTCGCGATCGAGGAACTTTTCCATGAGCTTGGCGGTAGAGACCAGGTCGAACTCGTAGTTCTGCTCGAGGACGCGTGTCGCCTGCGGGTCAGTGAGTGACACAAACGAGACCGTGGTCGGCTCAATCTCCGAGGCTACATCGGTGAAGCGCACCGTGTTGCGACCAGGAGTAAGCGCAAGGGAGCGCTCCTGCTTCACCATCGCGTAGCCGGGCAGGGTGATGGGCTGAACGATGCGCCCCGAAGGGTTGGGTTTGTACACCTCCGGCGGAATCGCTCCCGGCCTGGCCGTGCTGTAAATGGTCAGGGCCGTGGACTGTTTGGCATCGGCGGCCAGTGCCGTGCTCGTTGCCACTAACGAAAGACATCCGCAAAACAATACGTGCTGTCGCATAACTCGTCTCCTGATGGGCAAGGAGTTCCTCGCCCCGCCGAATCATTGGACACGCAACCGCGGAAAAGGTTCCAGCTTTTGCAACTGGTGCAAGAAACCATTCTCGCACGCCTTCCGCGGGAAGGGATTCGCGACGCGATTGGGCCGAGATAGGAATCTCGGCGCAGAGTCCCTCCTCCTGCTAGCGCTTCTCAATGCGTTCGCGACCGCCCATATACGGACGCAGCGCCGCAGGGATAGTAACGCTGCCGTCACCATTTTGATACAGCTCGAGAATGGGGATCAGGATTCGCGGCGAGGCGATGACCGTGTTGTTGAGCGTGTGGCAGAAGTGGACCTTCTTAGCCCCGTCGCGATAGCGGAGCTTAAGGCGTCGGGCCTGAAACTCGTAAAAGCGGGAGGCGGAGTGAGTTTCGCCGTAGGCATTTCGGGAGGGCATCCAGGTCTCGATGTCGAACTTCTGCACCTGCCCCTGGCCTAAGTCGCCGGTGCAGACGTTGACCACTCGGTAGGGCAGGCCCAGGACCTGGAGCACGTCCTCGGCGTTCTTGCAAATGTCCGCGTGCCAGCGCTTGCTCTCCGCGATGTCATTCTTGCAGATGACAACCTGCTCGACCTTATCGAACAGGTGGATGCGATAGAGGCCGGAGGTGTCCTTGCCCGCGGCGCCGGCCTCGCGGCGAAAGCAGGTGCTCGTGGCGCAGTATTTGAGCGGCAAGTAGGATTCGCTGAGGATTTCGTCGGTGTGGTAGGCGGTCACGGGGACCTCGGCCGTGCCCACCAGGGACATCACGTCCCGCTCGCACAGGTAGGCCTGCTCGCGCCCCGCGGGAAAATAGCCCGTGCCGTACATGACCTCCTCTTTGACCAGCACGGGTACGACCATAGGCGTAAAGCCGCGGGCGACCATCGTGTCCTGGGCGAGCCGCAGCACGGCCTGATGAAGCAGGGCCCCGTCGCCCTTGAGGATGTAGTTCCGCGTGCCCGCGAGCTTCACCCCCCGCTCGATGTCGATGATCCCCAGCTCCGCCCCGAGCGTCACGTGGTCCTTGGGCTCGAATTCGAACTTGCGGACTTCGCCCACGCGGCGAAGCTCGACGTTCTCCGTGTCGTCCTTGCCCAGCGGCACCTCCGGATCGGCCGGCTGGGGGATGGTGAGCATCAGCTCGTCGAATTCCTTAAGGGTGGGCCCTTCGGAGTCCTCGAGTTCCTTGAGCTTGGGCTTGATCTGGGCGAGTTCCCCCTGGATGCGATCGGCCTCGCCCTTGATCTGCTCGGGGGTCTTGCCCTCGGCGAGGGCCTTCTGATAGCCGGCGGATTTGGGATTGCGCAAGAGGCCGACGATCTGGCCGTCCTCCTTGACCCGCTCGCGAAGCCGGTCCATCTCGGCCTGCAAATCCCGCCTGCGCCGATCGACCTCGATGAGCCGATCCACGTCGCAGGCGATGCGCTTCTGCTCCGCCGCCCGCTTGACGACCTCCGCATTCTCACGAATGAACTTGATATCGAGCATACCTTTTTCCCCCTCTCCCCTCGGCCTGCCCTTGACGCGCAGAGTCAAGGGGAGAGGGCCGGGGCGAGGGCCGCCACCGCCCGTCGCGCCGCAAGACGATCGTGAGACCAAAAGCCCGTTGAAACGGGCTAAAGATCGCCAAAAAGAAAAACCAGCGGGAAGTATTCTCGCTGACTCACCAGCCGTCAAACGGCTGGCCTGATACGGCGGAAAGCCCCGTGAACGGGGCTGATCTTCGCGTCGCGCTACTTGGCTCGTCGCGGGTACGGACGAATGCCCAAGCTCGCTGCCGCCCGCGCGGCCGCGGCAGAATCAACAACAGGCACCGATGCGTCGGTCTTGTCGCCCGCGGCCGACGTCGCGACCTGAATCGCCTGCCACAACGAACGGTCGTCGTGAACCCGCGGTAGATAGATTCGCGTCGCCTTTCCACCAGCCATGTAGCGTGGCGTTCCTGGTCCAAGCGAGAGGTCAATGGTGGACCATGCAAAAGACTTTGGCCCCTGCAGAGGGAGCTTCACGATAAGGGCTTTCTTCCGCACAATCACAAACGACGGCGAACAAGCCGATCGATACCCAAAAAGTACGAACCCGAAGCCCAAGAGCATGAAGAAGAAATCCTTTAAGATTGATTCCCCAGACGAGAGTCTTGGGCCGAATACAAACATCATTCCGAGAACCGAGAGCAAGACAAATGTCTTGGCTCGGGGTTCAAGTGGAACCGATTCAGCCGTTTTTGTGTAAGACTTCCGGTCATGGGATTCACGCCGCCATCATCTGATCCAGCCGGGCCT
>SBAX01000060.1 GCA_005240095.1 Phycisphaera mikurensis | reverse complement strand
GTGGATGATGCCCAGGAGCGTGGCGAGGTGGGAGCTGAAGGTGCTCAGCGATTGCTGGAGGCTCTGCTCGTCGCCGATGTCGATGAACACCTGGCCGTAGACGGGCATGCGCGAGCCGGGCTCCGCGGGAATGGGGATGCCGCACTGAGCCATGAGGGCCAGGAGGCCCACGGTTTTAAGGGCTACGGTCTTGCCCCCGGTGTTGGGCCCGGTGATGACCAGGACGTCGAAGTCCACGCCGAGACGAACGTCGATGGGGACGACCTCCCGCTTCGGAGTGCCGGCCTTCTCGTCGGCATCGAACAGCTCCAGCAGCAAGGGGTGTCGGGCGGCGTGGAGTTCCAGGACCCCGCCGTCGTCGATCAGCGGGCAGACGCAGTTGCGCTTCTTGGCATAGCGGCATTTGGCGGCGATGAGGTCCACGACGGCCATGGCCCCGAGCGTCCCCAGGATCTCTTTGGCGTTGAGGTTCACACGCTGGCAGAGTCCGCGCAGGATCTGGGTGATCTCCCGGCTCTCTTCGTCCCGCAGGCGGACGATGGTGTTGTTCAGCTCGACCGACTCGGAGGGCTCCACAAAGAGCGTGGCCCCGGAGTCGGAGCTGCGGTGCACGATCCCGGGGATACGCCCGCGATACTCCGATTTGAGCGGCAGGACGAAGCGGTCATCGTGGAAGGTCATGCTGGCGTACTGGAGCATCTTGGCGACGCTCGAATGGCGGAGCACGCGGTCGAAGACGACGCGGATACGACCTTTGGCCTCCTCAATTGCCGAGCGTATGGTCGATAACCTGGGAGTGGCGTGGTCGCGGACGTGGGCGCGTTCGTCGATGGCCTGCCGGATGGCTTCGGCAATGGGGCTCAGATCGGCGACGCGATCGGCGAGCGACTGCAGCGATGGAGCGACCGGTAACACGCGCTGGAACCAGCGGCCCAGCTCGGTGGTTGCGGCGAGGGTATCGGCGATGCGGACGAGGGCGTCGGCCTCCAGTGGCGTGGGAAAGGCCGACGCCCGCACGTGCTCTCGGACGTCGAAGACGCCGCCCATAGGCGGAAGGGCGTGATTTTCGGCTGCGGAAGCCGTCTCCTGCACTTGCGTCAGCCAGCCCCGGACCACCTCGGTCTTGACCGATGGCGTCAGCGTGCGGGCGAGGGACTTTCCTAAGGCCGTGGCGCAGTGCGAGGCGAGTGCCTCCCGGACGGCATCGAAGTCCAATTTGTGAAATGTTGTGTCGTTCACAATCCTCGTTTTACCTAACTGGTTTTTCAGATAACAGGGCTATAATACTCCGAGTTGGTTCCCCGATAAGTGACCCCAACGGAGTATCAGACGGACATGGATCACAAACTGTCCCTGCCAAGACGCCGGCCTGTTTGCCTCCTCCTTACCCTCGCCTTTTCCACCGCCTTCGTCAAAGGAGCATTCGCCCAGGATCGCTCGGGGTATGCGCTGGCGGACCTGAAGGCCCTGGAGCAGACCTTCGTGACGCTGGCCGAAAAGGTACGCCCGTCGGTGGTCGCGATTCGCACGTATCAGACGCGGCGGGCGAGCGGAGTGGACACCGTTCTGCGTGTTCCTCGAAGCCAGGGCAGCGGTTTCATCATCGGGTCTGACGGATACATCGCCACGAATGCGCACGTGATCGAAGATGCCAACTCGGTAACGGTGATAGCGCAGGACGGGTTGCGGTATGAGGCGTCGGTGGTCCACACGGATGAGCGCGGTGACCTGGCGGTGTTGAAGATCGACGCGACGGATCTGCCGGCCGTGCGCTGGGGCGACCCTGAGAAGCTGCGCGTCAACCAATGGGCCTTCGCCTGCGGG
This sequence comes from Phycisphaera mikurensis, assembly GCA_005240095.1. Taxonomy (GTDB): domain Bacteria; phylum Planctomycetota; class Phycisphaerae; order UBA1845; family UBA1845; genus SBAX01. The sequence goes on along the minus strand of SBAX01000060.1, from coordinate 2,131 downwards.
AACCCGTTTGGGCTCGCCAATGACGACGGGCAGGCGTCGATTACCTACGGTGTGATCAGCGCGTTGAATCGGCACATGACCGATCGGCTGGCCGGGGCTGATCCGGAGCGCTACTACGGAAACCTGGTGGAGACGTCGGCCGCGATCAATCCGGGGAGCAGCGGCGGGCCGCTGTTCAATATCGACGGCGAAGTCATCGGCGTGGTCACCGCGATCGAGACTTCTTCCGGCGTCAGTGAAGGTCATGGGTTCGCGATTCCGACGGACGTTCACGTGCGCAGCGTCCTCGATACGCTCAAGCAGGGCAAGCCGTTCCGTTACGGCTATCTGGGCGTGACCGTGGAGGAGGTCGACCCGCCGGCGTCGCGTCGCGTGGCTGATTCCATGCAGCCGCGCGGGGCAAAGATCGCCCGGGTGAACGCGCCGGACGGACCGGCTGGTCGGGCGGGGCTTCAGGCGGAGGATGTGGTCACCGAGTACAACGGTACCGCCGTGGAAAGCCGGGATCACCTGATTCGCCTTGTGGGCTTTACGCCGGCTGGGACCGAGGTTCCCGTTACATATCTCCGAAAGCACGTCAAGCGGAAGGCGACGATCACCATCGGTGAGCGCGATCCGGTTCAGGCGATTGCCCTGAGCAAGACGCGCGAGTAGGACGCCACGTTACGCGATCAGCCGGACCGCGTAAGATGGCGGCATGTCGAAGCACGTCGTTGTCTTCTCGATTCCTGGCCTGCGCCGGCAGGACGTAACCCCTCAGCAAACACCCACTCTCTCTGACTGGGCGGGCGTCGGCGCGCTGGCGGAACTCATTCCCACCTTTCCGTGCGTAACCTCGCCGGTGCAGGCGTCGATGGTTACGGGTACCCCGCCATCGAGCCACGGCGTGATCGCCAACGGGTTCTTTCATCGGGATCGAAACGAGGTCGAGTTCTGGGTGGGGCGTAACGACGTTATCACCGGGCGGCAGGTCTGGGATGAGCTGAGAGCCCGGCATCCGGGCTACACTTCGGCGGTGTGGCACTTGCAGAACATCAAGGATGCCGGCGCGGATTTCATCGTCACGCCGGCGCCCATTCACGAGCCGGATGGCACGACCAGGCTGTGGTGTTACTCAAAGCCGGAAGGGCTCTACCAGCAGTTGCTCGATGCTCTCGGCCAGTTCCCCCTTCAGCATTACTGGGGGCCGCTCTCGGGCATTGGGTCCACGAAATGGATTCTGGATGCCGCGGCGTGGCTCATTGAAAAGCACCGGCCGAACCTCAACTGGGTCTACGTTCCGCACCTGGACTACGCCGCCCAGAAATTCGGGCCCAACAGTTCCCAGGCCCAGGCGGCGGTGGCGGAATTGGATCGTGCGCTGGGCGACTTCGCGCAGCGGGTCCTGGGCAGCGCGATCGGCAGGGACGTTGTCTTCCTGGCCGTGGGCGAGTATGCGCTCACGGACGTTACCGGGGTCATCTATCCCAACCGGATTCTGCGGGAGGCGGGGCTGCTTGCCGTTCGGAAAGAAGGCGGCGCGGAATACATTGACCTGAAAGGCAGCAAAGCCTTCGCGATGGTGGACCACCAGTTCGCCCACGTGTACGTGCAAGCCGGAGAACGTATTGACCGAGTCGCCGAACTGTTCCGCGGGACACGTGGCGTAGCAGGCGTGTACCAGGGTGCTGAGCGGGCACAGGTCGGCATAGATCATCCGCGCAGCGGCGATGTGGTGCTTGTGTGCGACGATGCCCGCTGGTGCGCGTACTACTGGTGGCTTGACGATGCCGCCGCCCCGGCCTTCGGCCGCACCGTGGACATCCACCGCAAGCCCGGCTACGACCCGGTGGAGCTTTTTTTCGATCCCGTGACCAAGGGAATCCCGCTGGATGCCGGGTTGGTGAAGGGCTCACACGGCGCACCTGCGATGAAGCCGAGGCAACGGACCGCTCTCGTCTGTTCCGCGGCCCGGTCCACGATCGAGTCCGGGCGAACCTGTCGGGATACAGACATCAAGCGCATCGCGCTGTCACTTTTCGACACAACCCCCGTTGAGCTTGGGAAGTTTTTGCCGAGTCGCCTCGTAGTTGAGAGCGATTAGCAATCTCGCAGGGTTGGCGGCCAACCAAGGCCCATTCTGCTTTTGTGG
>SBAX01000210.1 GCA_005240095.1 Phycisphaera mikurensis | reverse complement strand
GGGTGTCACGTCGCAAGGAACTTTGGAAGGCGTCGGGCACAAGCGCACATCATCGAGGGCGTCGCCCGCGGTGACGACGGGCGCAACGCGGAGCGCGCTGATCGCCGAAGTTGACGACACGTGAAGGACCACCCTTCCGCCGGTCACGTCGTTGGGAGCGATGTTGCCGGCGCGCCAGATAGTGTGCGGCTCGTAGCCGAAATCGACCCGCGCCCCGCGATAGGCGGCGGTATTGCCGGCGTTCAGCAGGTCCAACGTGTAGTCACCGTCGAGTGCCGGCAGGGTCACCTGCATTGTGCCCACGTACAGGGGGGTGCCGGCCGACCGCAGCAGCAGCTGCGCGGTACTGTCCGCCTGAAGGCCGTAATACGCGGCCGAGAGCATGGGGGTGCGCGCGTCAACGGGACCAGGCGCCAGTTGGTCGTCGACGTAGTGGTTGAATCCGCAGAATGATGGGGACGCGGCGCAACCAAGCAGCGAAGCGAACTGCCAGAAGCGAACGTCATCGCCGGTGTTGGTCGTGCCGCGGTCGTGGGTCACGGGTAGAGCAATAGCCAACGAAGGGCTGGTGGCCTGGAAGTCGACTTCGACCATCCGCAAGAGTTGATCCGCCCCGCCGGGCTTCTGGGAAAGGGAGACATCAACCTGAACGGTTTGGCTAGGCAGGTAGGTAGCCTGCTGGGGTGAGACCGTCAGCACGACCTCCACACCCGCATGGGCGAACGTGGCCATAAGAAAAAACGCCGCGATTTCCATCCGGGGCGCGGCGACGACGGCACGACACGACGGCTTGTCTTGTCGCATGCCAAGTTCCTTTCAAAGTGGGCGCGCTCCCGGTCTGACTGGCCGGACGACGAGCCGAGCCCTGGGCTCAACCTGTTGTCTGGAGTGGACGCGAAAACCTTACACGGTTCCGAAAAAAAGTCAATGCCAATGAAAGACACTGGCAAGACGCACAACCGCCGCGCGGCGTCTTTTCTCCGAGGGAGATGGTTCACCTGAAAGCGTGACGCCGCGCCATGCAAACTATTGCCACGCAACAACTTACGGTTCGCGGAGCGCCGCTCGGTCAACGCCTCCCGCAAGCATTCCTCGCTACCCGCTACAACACGCGAGCCCGCCATCTGGCGGTCGGAATCGCGTTTTTTTCGAAGGTGAGGGTGAGGCTTAGCGGGGTTGAGGCCTTGCCCGGCCGGCACGTGAGCCAGTGGGCCTTTTGGCGCGATCGCTGCGGACATTCGCTCAGCAAGCCGCGGCTCGGCAGGAGCCTGATACCACCAAGTAGGGGGAATGATGACTACGGCGTGTGGCGGTGAGGGAACGGAACGGCGACCACGGCCACGGGTATCCCGGAGAGACGCGCTGCCGGGGGGTCGCCGAGGCTCTCATGGCCCATCGCGGTTTGCTCGTCGCGAAGGCGGATTTTCATGCCCACTACGGGCTTGCTGAGTGGCGACACCACGACCCGCTCGCCGGCGGCCAGCTCGCAGGGCTGCCGTTCGTCGCGACCGCGGTAATCGACCAGCACGGAATCCTGCACCGTACGAAGGATCGGTACTTCGCGGCGGGCCAGCCTCCCCACCGCGCCATCGGTTGCGGCCGGATCGGGCTCGAAGACATACACCCAGCGGTTCTCATAGATGGCATGCCGCGGAACCAGGAGGGCATCCTCTAACGGCTTGGCGGGAAGTTCGGTTTTGCAATACATCCCGATGGACAGCATCGGTCGGGACTCCCCCCCACCAGGACCGACGGTCGCGGCCATGTCCACCTGCCGCACTTCGACCACCATGCGCGCTGTGCGCGTGGCCTCATCGACGCGCTCGAAGCGGGAGACTCGCCCGGTCCAGTTCAGCTCCTGGCCTTGAAGACTCCATTTCACGTTGACCGTTGGACCATCGCTATCCTCAGCGCCATTGAGCGCCTCCGGCTGGATGGAGTCCGCCAGCCAGCGTAGCTCTCGCGGATCAATCCCGACCGCGATCTCGAACGCCTCCATGTCCGTGAGCGTGGCGATGGTGAAATGCGCCGTGACGACTTGGGCCTTATAGGCCTGCACGCTCTCCACGCGGGCCTCGAACGGGCAGCGAATCTTCGTGCTGTCCAGATCGTGCTGGGCCAGGACCAGCCGCGCCCTCGCGGCGTCGAGCTGGGCCTGCGTCTCTGCCCGCACGTGTGGGATCACCGCCCGCTGGCTGGTCAGCTCCACCACCGCACCTTTTTGCCGCAGGTACTTCTGATACGCCAGGTCTACGTCGCGCTGTGTTCCGACCTTCTCGACCTCGTAGAGTTGCTTGAGCGTTCGATGGTCCTCGGCATCGATCGCCAGCATGGCCTCGGCATTGGCGATCCGCGCTTCGAGGTTGGTCAACTCGTCATCGTGTCGGCCCAGCGCCGCCTCAAGGCCGCGGACCTCGGCCTCTGCCTGCCGGACGCGGGCTTCGTACACGGTCGGGTCAATCTCGAAGAGCAATTCGCCCTTGGGGATGATCTTCCCCTGGGCTAGGTCGGGATGGACCTGCGTCAGCCGCCCGCTGACCTGCGGGACGATGTTGACCTGATGCTTCGGGCGGACGGTGCCGTGCCCGACCACCGGCGCCCGCGCGACCTGCGCATCGACGGCTGCCACGTCGACCTCGTGAATTCGCTCGGCCGTGGACCGCTTGTTGGGCAGGGGCTTGGTGTAGATCAGCCCCGCGCAGGCGGCCGCACCCACTCCCACGATTCCCAGCGCGCCCAGACCGATCGTCAGCCGGCGTAGATTGTCTCTGTTCTCGGCGATGCTCACTCCCCTTATGCAAGGGTACGAAAAAATTCAGTTATCGGAACCCAGCCCTTTCGGCTTGCGCCGCGACCGCGTCGGTCCGTTCGGGTGGGGTGCGTATCTTTCTGGTCCTGTAAACCTTTGTCAACTCGGGCGTCGGTATCATCTTGGCCACTGGCCACGCGACATTCTCGACCTCGATCCGCTTCGCGGGACGAGGCGCAGCTTATATCGGACGATCGACGACCGCAGGTCAACGTTGTTACATTGTGGCATTTCCGGCCGTTGCATCGGGGTTTGCTGACCTGATGGCCTTCGCAGAAAAGTGCAGGGTATGGCGCCAACAATCGAAACCTGCGTCGCAAACGACTCACGGTCCGAGGGCTTGCCCGTTCAGCCCCTTTCCGGAGTTCGAGCGACCGCGTCGGCAAAGACGGTTTTCCTCGTCGGCCCACCGCGGTCGGGCACCACGCTCCTCGCCTTCCTGCTGGCGGGCGGCCCCCAAGTGCTCTCCCTCAGCGAGCCCTTTCGGCTTCACGAGGTGTTTCCCCGCTACGGCTTACGATGGATCGCACGCTCGTTGCGAAAGCGGCACAACTTCCGCGCTGGTGCGCCACCTCAAGGTTCCACGGACTCTGTGGTGCTCGAGTTCCTGCGCGAGGCCGCGCAGCACAACAACCTCCGTAGCCTGGTCATCAAGGAGACCTTTCGCTCCGACCTCGCTTGGGCCAATGTCGCCTTGCTCGATTCCTTCGTACGTAGCGGAGACCCCGTCATCGGCATCATCCGCCATCCCTTCGACTGCGCCGTTTCGACTCTAAGAATGTTCCGTCTTTGGCGCGGGATCGTCGGCCACCTGACTCAATTCATCGTACCGGACTTGCCATTGTTCCGAGGGGACGCGGACATCGCTGAGTACGTGGCAAAAACGTGGAACGACTTCGCAGAGTGGTGCGCAACGCGCGAAGTCTTCTTGATTCGGTACGAGGATCTGGCCCGCAATCCCGAGGACACGTTGAGAAGCATTTGCGTAGAGTGCGACGTCGCCTTCCACCACTGCATGCTGGATCACGAGCACCCCAGAGGCCCGTTCGCCGGGATCGGCGATCCCGGCGTCATGACCCGCAAAGCGAGACCCGTTTCCGTCCGGTCGGTCGGTCGCAAGAAACAGCTACCGCGCGTCTTGCGCGAGATCCTGGTCAGGAGGTGCAGCGAGCATGCCCGACGGTTCGACTACAGTCTCTGAGGCTTGAACCCGAAGGGGTTGCCAGCGCCAATACGACAGAGTCCGCCACAGCCATTCGATGGGACCCAAGCGGAAGTACCGCAGCCACACAGGCGAGGCCACCAGCTGAAACAGGCCGATCGCCACGGCGATGCCTAGAAGTTGCACGCGGTCGACGCGACCGATCCAGCCTAGTCCGACGCCGTAAAAGATGAACGTCGCGATGACCGACGTGAGCAGGTAGTTCGTGATCGCCATGCGCCCTACGGCCGCGAGGCGCGAAGTGAGCCACGGCAACCGACCGGCGTTGCAGATGAGCACCCAAAGACTGATCCACCCTACCGCGACAACCGGCGAGGCCGATTCGACGTACACCCGCCCTCGGATCATGGAGTACTCCGCGGCCCAGCCCGCATGAAAGTTCTTGTAGACGCCGAAGGCAATCAGCGACCAGCCCAGCGCCAAACCGCCGACCGTCAGCACGACGTACGTTCGTTTCGACCAGCGCCCGTCGAACATGCCCAACCGCGACAGACCCATGCCCACGAGCATCATTCCTCCCGCGACCCATGCGAGCGCTGTGGGAATCAGCAGGAGCTGGATCATGAGCGTCTGGCCGATGCGCTGCGTGAATTGGCTCCACCAGGGGCCGGAATAGTCCGCGGCGTGCTGTGCCCAATCCTCCGCCGTGGGCCGGAAAGAGTCGTAGACTTGGGCGATACGCTCCGCGCTGAGCATCGAGGCGAGCAGCCGATCGCCGGTCATCAGCAGCAACAAGGGCACGGCATACACGAGCAGCCCTAGAACGATCTGCCAGGTCGGACGAATGTTCCGCAGCCCGTGGAGCACGAGACCGCAGAGCGCGTACGTGACGAGGATATCGCCCGACCACACGAGATACGCGTGGGCGAGCCCGATGAGCAGGAGCACACCCATGCGCCGATAGTGTGTCTCCGCAGCGACCTGCCCTTGCGGCGACAGGCGCTGCCCCATTCGGACCATGCCGCTGCCGAAGAGCATGCTGAACACGGTGAGATCCTTGTGCCCGATGAAGATGTGCATGAGCACCCATACGGTCACGTTGACCTTGTCCGTCCATGGGCAGCCATAGGGGTTGTTGAACGCCGCGGGGTGCATCGCGAAGAGGTGCAGATTGAAGAGAAGGATGCCGAGGATGGCCGCCCCGCGCAGCACGTCGATGGCCAGGACGCGTCCCGAACTCGGGCCGGCCTGCGGTGCGGCTTGCTCCATGCGTGCCATTCTCGCCTCCCCGCCCCCTGTTGCCAAAATGGCCCCCGGCCGATACCACAGTATCGCCGATGGCGCGGATTCTTTATGCGGTCAACGGGGATGGATATGGTCACGCCACGCGCGCCCACAGCGTGGCGGCGGCACTGCTTGCGCGCGGACATTCCGTCCGCTTTCTGGCCAGCCTCAAGAGCAGCGCCTACCTGCGGACTGTCTTCCCCGATCGCGTGGATGACACCTTTGGACTGTGCATCTCCTACAACCAGGGACGCGCCGAGTCGTACCGCACGATCGTGGAGAACATCCGCCGGGCGTGCAGCGAGTGGAGCCGCGGAAAGAGCGTCATCCGCCGAACCTTCCGTACCTTTCGTCCCGACCTGGTGGTGACAGACTTCGAGCCCTTCACAGCTTTCTATGCCCGGCGATTCGACGTTCCCTTCGTCAGCCTGGACAATCAGCACCTTCTCACTCACTGCCTGGTCGATCGCCCCAGCGGCCTGTGCATGGACCTGCTCAACGCTTATCTCACCATCCGCCTCTACTACGGCGGAGCGCGACGTTATCTCATCCCTACGTTCATTCGCGCTCCCGTGCGCTACCACCCGGCTCGGCTCGTCGATCCGATCCTGCGACCGGCGGTCTACGACAAGCGCGCCACGCAAGGCCGCTTCCTAGTGGCCTATAAAGGCGCCGGCGGAGACAACGATGCCATGCGGCAAACGTTGGAATCGTACAACCGCATGCCGATTCGGGCCTACGGCTTCGATGTCACCGGGCAGCGCGGCTCAGCCACCTTTCTTCCCGCGACCGTCGATGCGTTTCTCGATGACCTCGCCTCGTGCGCCGGCGTGATCATGTCTGCGGGCCACAGCTTGGTATGCGAGTGCCTGCACCTGGAAAAGCCCATGCTTCTAGTGCCCATCGCCCAGCAATACGAGCAGGCGATCAACGCCTTCCACGTCGAGCAGCTTGGGGCCGGGCGAGCCGTGGAGAGCTTGTCGGCGGAGGCCATTGATCGCTTCGTCGATGGGCTGGAATCGCATCGCGAGGCCGCCAGGAGGCTCCCCAAGGCCAGCCTCGAGGGCGTGGTCGCGGCCCTCGAGCAAGAAATCCCCTGATGCAACCGTCGCCGCCGTCGCTCCTACAATCCTCTGAGAGTATGTCCGCCGCTTTGACCTACCCTATCGTGCTGGCCTGCGGGTTCAGCCGCTTCGACGAACTGCTGCCCTGGAGACGGATCGACCGACCCGGACACGACGACTTTCATTACTTCAAGAAGATCCGCAGCACGCTGCTCCGCGCCGGTTTCTCAGCGTTTCACACCCACGTCAGTTGGGGCGCGCCCCTTCAAAAGCGCGCTCATGACCTCGCCCATGAGATCGACTCCGTCCTGGCGCTCAGCGGAGCGCCCAAGGTCCACGTGGTCGCCCATAGCATGGGCGGGCTGGATACGCGCTACCTCATTTGCGTGCTGGGCTACGCATCGAAGATTTGCAGCCTGACGACCATCGGAACGCCCCACCACGGCTCGCCGCTGGCCGACTACATAACCGCGGAGCGCTCCTGGCGGAGTCGCGCCCTGCAATTCCTGCAGAAGTATTTCGAGCTCGCCGGGCTCGACCTCCGCGGTTTTCGCGACTTGACGCTGCCTGCGTGCCACGACTGCAATAACAGATTCGCCGCCGTTGAGGACGACTGCTGCGTGCACTATCGCACGTGGGCGGGTGTTTGTCCGTTCTGGCCCACGTTCACGCCCCTCAAGCTCGGACACGTGCTGCTCCGCTACCGGTTCGGCGCGCCACAGAACGACGGTCTCGTGCCGCTGGAGTCGGCCAAGTGGAAGGACGAATTCTTCCAGGGAGCCCTGCCCTGGGACCATTTCAACGAAGTGGGCTGGTGGATGCCGGATCGGATGCTCGGCGGCGATCTGGTGGCCTTGAACTTCGAGAAGAAGGTGCGGCAGTTCTACCTCCGCATCGCCCAACGACTGCACACCCTCCAGGAGGCGTCGCCTCAAGCATTGCGCACCGATGGCCTTCCCCGCGCGCACGCGGCCACGCCGTAGGTCCAGACCGTGCCAAAAACCACCCACCAAGGCCAGGCGATGTACATGGCATAGACCCGATCTTCGGAAGCGCCGGCGACGATCCACCATGGCCACGCGATGTACACCGAGCCAGCGCGCTGCTGAATCAGCATGATCGCAACCAGAATCGCCACGGAAGTGACCATGGCGACCACATTCAGGCGGTCGCTGCCGCGAGATCTCGTGGTCACCCCGAGGAGGAAAATGCCCAGCATGCCTCCGAAGACGAGGCTGACCCATTGGAAAACCGCCCACAGCAGGCTTCCTTTCACGTTCTGGAAGGCGAGTGCCACGACAATGAGGATGATGCCGAAAAACGCGGTGAAGATGCGGGCCACCGTGAGGTAGTGGCCCTCCGAGCGCAGGCGCGTGAACGGCCGGTAGAAGTCGGTGACCGCGGTCGAGGCCAGCGCTCCGATCGCTGAGGACAGGCTTCCCATGGCCGCGG
>SBAX01000480.1 GCA_005240095.1 Phycisphaera mikurensis | reverse complement strand
GCCGATGGGCGTCGTCCGTTGCTTCTTGCCCTTGCCGCGGACGCGGATCACCTGGGCATCAAAGTCGAGGTCGGCGAAGTTCAGGTCCACCAGCTCGCTGACGCGTACGCCGGTGGAAAAGAGCACTTCCAGCATGGCCCGGTCGCGGGCGCCGAGGAGAGTGCCGTCGTCCGGGGTCGAGAGCAGCTTGGTGATCTGCTCCAGCTCCAAGAACTTGGGAAGGCGTTTTTCCTGCTTGGGTGTACGGATCGCGGCGAGGGGGTGGGCCTTCACGTATCCCCGGCGCAAGCAGAACTTGTAGAAGCTTCGCAGGGTGGCGAGCTTTCGGGCGACGGTGGACTTGGAGTAGTTCTGCGTGCCCAGAAACCCCAGGAACGCCTTGACCCGCTCGGCGTCGACGTCGCGGAGTTTCTGTTGCAGGCTGGTATCGGTGAGGACGGCGGTTTGAGTGGCAGACAACCCCTCCGCGCCGACGCCTCGTGCCGCTGAGGCCGGGCCGGTGAAGTTCTGCCGTCCAGCCGCTCCCGCCGAATCCCCCAGCAGGAAAGCACAGAACTGGGCCAGGTCGGCCGCATAGCACTTTGCAGTGTGCGGCGAGAAGTGGCGCTCGAACTTGAGATAGTTCAAAAACTCGTCAATCAGGGAATTGTCTTTCATGATCGCATTAACACTTCGGCGAAAGTACCATGTTCCACCTGATTATAGGCCCCCTCAGGTGGCGGTCGCCGTCCCTGACTCCCCTGTTACGTGGCGATCTGATCGAGCTCCGTCTCTAATCGTCGGCCCATCTGATAGCTCAGTACGGCGGCGTCGAACCAGTCGAACCGGCTGTCGCGACTGGCCGCCAGCTCTGAGAAAGCATCCACTAGCTGGGCTTCCTGTCCGGGGCGATAGCGGAAGACAAACCGCTCTTCGCCTTTGACCAACGACAGTTGCCGGACAGCACCCATGTTCTATGTCCCATCCGCTTGTTTCAGCCGGGCAACTAGGGCAAATCCGAAGAAGCCCGGCCTACTGCATCCCCTTGCCTGCGACGACCGGCCAGCCCTGGCCATCGAGCAGTCCCTTGATCGCGGTGTGGCAGCAGAACTGGATATAGTGCTGCTGGCTCACCACGTATCGCCGCCAGCCGTACGGGCTGTCGTCAGCACTTCGCTGACGGGCATAACGGCGGACATCCTCCACCACGTCCATGTGCGACGCATCCATCCTTCGCTGCGTCTGGGCGAGCACGCGACCGGCCCGACTTACGGGGGTCTCCTGCCCCCCCGCCTCGTCCAGCGGCCCCCCATAGGGTGCCCGGGGCGTGGCGGCGAACAACTGCATCGACAACGCTACGCTGGGCGGGTCGTAAGGGTCGTATTCCGTCACCGCGAACACCAGGATCGCATCGGCCCCCACCATCTCCGCGATCTCACTCGCGTGAGTGGGTGAATGCACGCGATCCGTCCCCTGCGACGCCAGCACTGCGAGCACGCGGCTGACCGGCACGACCGACACACGCTCCACGTGCATCAGCTCGCCGGCCATCAGATCCGCGAACCGGTTGGGGTCAAAATCCGTTGACCCGCTGAGATTCACGGCCGGCGCCACGGCGATCGTCACGGCCCCGAGGGTGCTGTTGGGCATCATCACCGGCTCGACCGGTTTACGATGGCCGCTGCATCCGCTCACGCACATCGCGGCGACCAGCCATCCCCGCGCATTCCATCGCGCGCACGGGGCCGCAGTCTTTCGCGTCATCCTGACCGCCCTTCCGCCAGTGGCGCTCCCTCGCGGCGCATCGCAGCGGGTGCCACATCCGTGGCCCGGCACTCCGCCTTCGACGTGACCCAGCGACCCTGGGACGCTCGATTCATCGTCCAATTCCCAAACTGCCTTGCGTCCCTGGAGACCGTTTTGGGGACATCCCATAAGCCCTAGGGAGCCGATCTCCTTGCAGGGGTCGGACCCCTGTGCCGTGGATTGCCCCGGAGAAACAGGATCGCCCAGATTGTCCGATAATCCTCTATCGGACGGTACGCCCTGTCCGCTGAAGCACCGACCCCGGTGGCCAAACTGGCAAACAACCAGGAAACCAATGGAAAACTCACAGGACACGATTGGGGTGCGGTGACTCATAACCACCGCATCCACAAAAGGTTAAAGATTTTGTTGGAAAGTGTCGCCTTGGCGGCAGTTCCCGGCTACACTCCCGCAGTCGAGAGCGCATCTCCCCATCAGGTTGAGGGTCGTCGGGAGGGAAGAAGCGAACCCCCGCCCCTCATTAGTTTCTGAAACGTGGCACGGTGCGGTGTGCGCACCGTGGACCACCAGTGCTCTGGGACGGGGATCAACTTATGGTCGGGCGCAAGAACGGTCGGGCGTTCGAATGCGTCGCGGTGGATATCAACACCCAGCGGGACTTCTGCGAGCCGGACGGGATCTATCCCGTCGTCAATGCAGCCACGTTGGTCCCGCAACTGCGACGTGTGATCGCCTGGGCGAGGCGAAACTGTACGCCGATCATCTCCTCGGTCGAGGCGCATCGGCCGTTCGAGTTGACGGAGAGCGGACACCCGATCTGCTGCGTGGACGGGTCGTGCGGGCAGCGGAAGCTGGAATTCACGATCTTTCCCACGCACGCCTGGGTGGAAGCAGACAACACCCTTTCCGTTCCGTCCGATCTTTTTTCCCAGTACCAGCAAGTCATCTTCCAGAAACGCACCGATGATCTACTGGGGAATCCCAAGGCCGACCGGCTGCTCAGCCAATTGCCAGCGAATGAGTACATTGTGTTCGGCACGGGGCTGGAATGCTCGGTCAAGGCTTTGGCACTGGCCCTGCTCGCCCGGGGAAAGCGAGTCACGATTGTCTCCGACGCCTGTGGGTTCTGGAACCGAGCAACGGCGGATTTGGCCCTCCGCCAGATCGGGGCCAAGGGCGCCCGCCTGATCTGTGTGGACGAGCTGCGACTGCGGAAGCTGGATCGAAGCCATCGCTACATGCCCATTCCATCCGGGAACGGGAATGGCAACGGCCACGGAAACGGGGACGGGCACATCCGATTCGCGAATCCCGTTCTGCATCGCCGCGGTCCAAACGGCTCGCCAGAGCGCGGCTTGCCGCCGCCGCTTATGGCCGCTAAACTTCGCAATCGCAATGGAAGCTCACAGCGCCCGCAGGGCTAGCGCAGGAGCTTAGCGTGCCTAACAAAACCACGTCGACAGCAGTCGAACGTCCGCGCGGGCTGAAGCCCGCGGCTCGTTTTGTTAGACGCTCTTAGAATGCGATTTCGACCGCATGGCCAAGAAGAAGAAACTCCCCAAGCTCCTCGCCATCCTCGATGAGGACATCTGCACCGGCTGCGATGCCTGCGTAACCGTCTGCCCGGTGGATTGCATCGACAAGATCTCCGACCCCAAGCACCCCGGCTATGCCATGGGCGTCTGTACCATCGACCTGGGCGTGTGCATCGGCTGCAAGCTTTGCGCTCAGGTGTGCCCGTGGGACGTCATCACCATGGTGCCCACGGAGCAGGTGCTCATGGAACCCAAGTTCGCCGAGCTGCTCGCCGACGCGGTGTAGTCCGGAGTGCAGCAACCGAGCGATGACCAGAGGCACCAAGCGGCCGCACTGCTGACAGCGCAGAAGCTATGAAGTGAGCCAACCTCGGCCCGTGGTTAGGATGCTCTTCGTAGTTTGTTGAGTATCCAGAACACCATAACGAAAGGAAGGTTGGC
>SBAX01000324.1 GCA_005240095.1 Phycisphaera mikurensis | reverse complement strand
CGCCCCCACCGCACTCGCCCCGGCGATCGTCTCCAGCGAGGGCGAGCCCGGAGTCAACGAAAACAACACCCGGTCCGTGGCGTCGAACACGCCGTTGGCGTTGAAGTCGAAAACCACGAAGGCGTCGACATCGTCGCTCTGCACCAGCCCAAGGTCGGCATGCGAAGCATACAACGTGGTGATGGTCAGCGTGCTGTGGAAGATGTGCGCCCCGCTGGCCGAGGCCGAACCCGGCAACGTGGACAGCGACGGTGAAGCGGCTGCTGCGGAAAAGTAAGGGCCTTCCGCCGCGGTGAGGTCCGCCAGAGCATCGACGTTGTCCTGGTCCTGGTTGACCACGTCCTTCGAACTGGTCTGCGGCAACGCCGCCAGGTCACTGCCGCCTTCGTCATAGTTGTTGCGCGCCTGGCTGTTGTTTTCGGTGTCCCCCTGCGACGGGCCGCCGAGAGTGAAGAGGAGCGTGGACATGAATTCATCGCCCGCCTGCTGCCCGCGGGTTGCCTGGTCCTTGACGTTGTACGGGTATCCCTGGGCAACCAGCCCGGGGTCGGGATCCGCAAAACCGCTCGTGGTCCGGCTCACCGAGAAGAGAAGCACGAACGGCGAGTTCGCCTGGTTCAGAAAGTTGGTCCCCGAGAGACCGTCGAGTTCGTCCCCGGCCGCGCCGAGGCCGAGAATCGCACCCGAGATCACCGGCAAAGGAGAAGGTTGGTCCAGAGCAAGCACATCATCGGCTTCCACGATGCTCTGCGACACCGTGGGCGAGGCAAGGTCAAAGGAATAGAGGGGCTCGGGGAGGATGGTCTGCGGCGGGGCCGCCCAGGCGCGCGCAGCGCAGACCATCATCGCGACGGCGACGGAACTGGCGCGCAAAATGGCCATACCAGGCGCGGACGTGCCCGTGCTCTTGGTCATGTGCCCTCCCCCGACCTCCCTATTCTATACGACACCGCTTCTCCGATTCAATCCCCCTGGAATCCTTCGCCCTCTAGCCACGGCGGCCAATTCGGGCCGCCCTGCACCTTCACCAGGAGCGTTCGCGCGTGGAAGGTATAACGCAATTCACCGTCGAAACAGCGATAGGCGTCGGTGAGCCAACGTCTGGCATCGTCCCGCCGTCCCTCGCCGAGGGCCGCCAACGCTGCATGGAAAAAGGCCTCTCCCCGCAGCCGCCTCGGCTCGGACGATTGGTCCGCCAAGACCAGCACATCGGCAAGTTCGTGCGTGCCGGCCGCCAAATCCCACATCGCTTCCATCCACTCCGCCGTCTGCGGAGGAGTCAGGCCGGCGGAAAACCGCACCTGACTACGATGAGTTTCGAGCAACTCGGACGCTTCTTCGCTTTCGCCCAGCAAGCGAAGCGAGGTTGCCGACCATAGGACAGCTTGGGCGTTGTCGGGAGTCTCCGCAGCGAGCAGGCGAGCTTCGGCAAGCGCTCCATCCACGTCGCCCGTCTCCGCGTGAACCCAGAGCGGATAGACACGGGCATAGAACAAACTGTCCGGCACGCAAGCGGCATGAGCTTGGATGTCGGCCAGCGCCGCAGCGTAGTCGCCGCTCCAGTAGTGCAGGCGCCAGCGATAATGATAGCTCTCGCAGCGCTTGGCTTCCTTGTCCGCGGCGGCGATCGCCCGGTTGCGCGCCTCGATGGCCTCGGCATACTGCCCGAGCCGCTCCAGACATTCGGCCTCCGCCACGATCGGGCGATCGTCGAGGGGATCGACGCCCTGCCCGCGCCGTGCCCAATCGAGCGCTTCGGCAAAATACTCCGCGGCTTGCGCTCGCTCGGCCTGGTCCTCGCTCACTGCCAAGATCTCGCCATAGAGCCGTTGATTGATTGACAGAAGGTAATACGGCTGGGCCGAGTAGTGCTGCTGGCGCACAAGCTCCTGAAGGATGCTCCGCGCGTCCTCGAAGACGTCCCGCGACCTCGAGGCATACATCTGCTGGTTGAACGCCCGGGCCAAATGCAGCGTCGCCTGCGGGAAAAACTGCTGCTCGGCGGCGCGAAGGGCGTTGGCCCGGACATAGGAATCAACCGCCAGCTCAGGCCGATCGAAGTGCGCCGCCAACCCGCGGAAAAACCACTGCGCCGCCGTCTGCGCGCCCCCCAGCGCCTCCGCCTGGTCGAAGGTTTCGCGGGCCCCGGTGCGATCGTGCGTCCGCCATTTCGCCCAGGAAAGCAGGTAAAGCGACTCGACATCCTCAGGCGCAGCACTCAACAGGGCATTGAGCCTCTGGATCGCGTCCGCATTGTCGGTCGTGCCAAGACTGACCACGGAACGCACCAGATCCAGTTGCGCCGCATCGGCCCCCAGCGACTCCGCCTGCGCGATCTGCTCCGCCACCAGCCCGGGATTGCGGTAATCGAAATAAACCAGTTGGTCATAGGCGCCTTGGAGAAGTCGATCTGCCTCGCTTTGCTGCACGGCGGCCATGCTGGCCAGGTATCTCGCGGTAACGCCGGCGGTCACCATCAGCGACACGCACACAATGGCCGCGATGCGATGCCGGCGGATGAAACGGACCGCCTTCCGCACCCGTCCCGGCGGGCGGGCGGCGATAGGGCGCCCTTCGGCGAAGGCCCGCAGATCGTCGGCTAACAGCCCCGCTGTGAGGTAGCGCCGATCCGCGTCCTTATCCATTGCCTGCAGGCAGATGGTCTCCAGCTCCACGGGGATGCGCCGATCCAGCTTCCGCGGTCGCGGCGGCTCCACCGCGCAGATGTTGGCCAGAATCTCCCCTCGTGTTTCGCCCCCGAACGGGCGCCTCCCGGTGAGCAGCTCGTAGAGCGTCACACCCAACGAGTAAATATCCGTTCGGTGATCCACGCTTCTGGCATCGCCCCTTACCTGCTCCGGCGACAAATAGGCCGGCGTGCCCATCAGTTCCCCGGTGATAGTGAAATGCGGCTCGTCCGTAAGCAGCGACAGACCGAAGTCGGTGATGAAGATTCGACCCGCGCTGCTCAGCAGCAGGTTCTGCGGCTTGACGTCGCGGTGAATCACCCCCCGGGAGTGAGCGTGGGACAACCCATCAGCCACGTCGGCCATCAACCGCGCCAGATGCCGATAGTCCTCCGGCGTGCGCGGAACCGTCCTGCGTTGTTCAATGGCGGGTCCGGCAGGCGCCTCGCTCCGCCGCGCGGGCGGCGGGGCGGGTCGTTGGACGACTTCATCCGCCCCGCGCGATATGCGGCTCGAACTCAGCAGCTCGGGCCGGTCGTGGATGGCAATGTCCAGACTGCAACCGTCAACCAGCCCCATCGCATAGTACACATGCGTCCCAAACTCGCCTTGGGCATAGACCGGAACGACGTTGGGATGATCAAGCCGTGCAACGGCCCGTGCCTCGGTGCGAAACCGACGGACCGACGGGCCGATGCGCAAAGCCGCGCCGGGCAGGATCTTCAAGGCCACTTCGCGATCCAGGGAGACCTGCTTGGCGCGGTAGACGATGCCCATGCCCCCGCGCCCCAGTTCGCCGAGGATGGTGAATTCGCCGAACCGCCCCGCGGGAAAGTCGTCGAACGCCCCGCGCAGGGACCGTGCACCTGACGATCCACTCGGAGAAGCGACCACCCGCCCGCTCAGCACGTCATCGGAAGAATCGAACGCCTCACGAAGGTCGCGGACCAGGGCGTCATCAGCTGCCGAAATGTCGTCGGTGATTCGCTCGTGGCACGCGGGGCACTCGGTGGTTGGCGAATCGGAACCATTACCCTCATGCCCGCAATGTGGACAAACATTCAACATGGCCGTCGAGCCGTCGCCCCGGCGCTGGGTACCCGCCTCCATTACTTAGCACTACAGCGCTAATTGTCATGGCGTTTGAGTCGTGAGGTTTTGGCGGTGCGGTTGCGGGCTTGGTGGTACTGGATGATGCGGGCGGTGCGTT
>SBAX01000245.1 GCA_005240095.1 Phycisphaera mikurensis | reverse complement strand
TGAACGCACCGCCCGCATCATCCAGTACCACCAAGCCCGCAACCGCACCGCCAAAACCTCACGACTCAAACGCCATGACAATTAGCGCTGTAGTGCTACTTGACCAGTGGGATCGGTGGCTGCGGCGACCCGACGTGCCAGCAGATCATTCTCAACGCCATCGAAGCCCGAACACTGACAATCCCCGCTACGAACCTATGGTCGCTTGTGGCACTCGCCTTTGCGTTGTCGCTAGCCGGCGCCGTTGTGATTCGCCGGCACACTTCTCGGAAGGAGTGCAGACCGTTCTGCGATAAGGGTTTCCCTCTCGCTCTCTCGCTATTGCTGACGGCCAGTGCGGCACGGGCGCAGGTCAACGCGCTCCAATCCGGACAAATCACCTACCTTCGCCTGGGCGATGGCGATCCGTTTCGCAGCACCGCCAGTACGGTGAGCGGTCTTCGCTCCGTGGCGATCCCCGACTCCGCCGGGCTTGTGGCTCTCTGGATGGAGACCGACTCTGCCGGCGCTGCCCTGCCCTTCTACGCCGTCAGTTTCAGTGGGACGACGGTGGATACAGTCACCTCGACTTCCTACAATCTCGAACTTCGCTACACCACATTTGACCCCGCCATCGAACAGCCGGCTGTCGCGGGGGCGCTACAGAACGATGACGAGAGCGAGCTCTACATCGTTCAATTCGTCACCCAGCCCCTGCCCCCCTTCCGAGAAGCCGTCGGAGCGCATGGTTGCACGATCTACGATTTTCTTCCCAACCATGCCTACGTGATCAGAGTTCCCGCTTCATCGCGGGCTGCCGTCGAAGCGCTGGCCTTCGTCCGTGCCCTCGTTCCGTACCACTCCGCCTACCGCCTGGAACCGTTGATTCTCGACCCACCTGGCGTTGGACCTCATACCACAAACATTCGCGTGTGGCAGCCCGGGCAGAAAGGCGCGGTCGCTGCCCGGGTGGCGACGATCGGCGGCATCGTCA
Organism: Phycisphaera mikurensis; assembly: GCA_005240095.1. Lineage (GTDB taxonomy): Bacteria > Planctomycetota > Phycisphaerae > UBA1845 > UBA1845 > SBAX01. Next base: position 8,295 of record SBAX01000245.1, on the reverse strand, counting down.
ATTCGCCGGATTCCGGCAAGCGCCTTTTCGTAGCGACTCTAACAGCAGACCAGCTTCTGGAAGTGGCGGGTTGGGACGAGGTAAGCTTCCTCGATCCCTGGGGTCCGATCGAACCAGACATGAACAACGTAAGGGAAGTAGGCGGGGCCAACGACCTCGAGGATGTCGCCGGTTACCTTGGCAGCGGTGTACGTGGGGAGGTGTTCGACCAGGTTTCGCCTCTCGCCCATTAATTGTACATGGAGCCTCTCCAAGGGCGGACTTCCACGGCGCCGCAACCTCCGGAATAATCTTCGGCGATAGCGCAGGCCCTGATGATACGCCAGGCACGCCACCCATCATCGACACTGCGCGGGGCCTCCTTCCGCTCGGGCAGGGCATCGTCGCTGATTGGGGCGTCGATTACGAGCTGTTTACGTATCCGAGCCGCTACAACCATACGGGACAGCTCGTAGACGCGGCCTACTGCCCCACGCAACCGCCCGATGCGAACTGCCCGTATCAAGCAGTTTTCCAGTCCACGAGTGGTTCCTCGGTCCCTCTTACTACGGAGTACACGAACGTTTCCGCCAACATGGACGAGATCGTTTTCGATTTCGACATGGTGCACTGCCAGTCCAGGGGCAACTGCGGCGGGTGCGCAGCCCCGCTCAGTCCGCGCCACGGTGGTCCGGAGGCGTGGGCCAAGAATGTCATTTCGGTGGGCGGAGTGAAGCACTATGATACTCCGGAGACAGCCGACGACAGGTGGTGTACATATGGGTATCCCAGCTGCGACAGCAGCTGTGCCAGTATCGGGCCAGCCAGTGATGGGCGGGTTAAGCCTGACTTGGTGGGCTTCTATGAGTGCATATACACGGTCGGATGTGTTTTGAGTTGCGGCCCGACCGACTACAACACCGGTTTCCATGGAACCAGCGCCGCAGCACCGCAAGTGTGCGGTCACGTCGGATTGCTCATGGAGATGTGGGCAGATGACGCCGACGGCGACGGCAAGAACATCTTCGGGATACCCGTACCGCCATGCAACCCGGCGCCCGAGAACTGCGTGTTCAAGCGCCGTCCGCACTCGGCGACAGCGCGGGCCATGCTCATCAACACAGCGAACCAGTATAACTGGATTCCCTCAGGGCCCAACCACGACATCACGCGGTTCGTCCAGGGTTGGGGACGCCCCCATGTCAAGAACCTCTACGACCTGCGGCAGAAGATGGTGATCGTCAACGAGACGAAGGTCCTCACGTTGTTCCAGAAGGCCGATTACCCGGTCAAGGTGGGCTCAGGAGAACCAGCCCTCAAGGCGACGATGGTCTACACCGATTTCCCAGGAACCACCTCATCGACCGTGCACCGCATTAACAACTTGAGCATGAAGGCGACGTCGCCAACCGGGCTCATCTACCAGGGTAACAACGGTCTGGCCACCTACCCCGGCAGCAACGGCCAAACCGGGCTGTGGTCCGCTTCCGGTGCCGTCCAGGATGACGGAATCAACACGGTCGAGAACGTGTTTGTGCAGAACCCCACTGGCGGGATTTGGACCGTTCGGGTCACGGCGCACCAGATCAACAAGGATGGCCACGTCGAAACGCCGACGGACGACAACTGCGCGCCGGCATCCGCGTGCGACGTTGACTTCGGACTGGTGATCAGCGGGGTGACTGCGGCCGGGGCTTGCCACCTGCCCGGCGGAAGCTGCATCCTCGCCACTTCCGCCGACTGCCTGGCACAGTCAGGCGCCTACGACGGCGACTTTACCCTTTGCACGCCTCCCGATCCCTGCCCGCCAACTTGCGAGTAGCTCCTTCAGCCACCCTGAGTTGCCCGAGTTGCCCAGGACTTGTGGACATTGGCACCCCCCCGAGCTAGCATCGCGGTCAAGAGATGTATCCTGAACTGTTCACGCTTCCTGGCGGGTTTACGATCAAGACCTATGGCTTTTGCCTGATGGTGGGTTTCCTCACGGCCGTGTGGTTTGCCATGCGCCGGGCGGTTCGAGTCAAGGTCGATCCCGACAAGGTCCTGGACATCTCCTTCCTGTGCCTGCTGTTCGGCGTGGGCGGGGCGCGGGCCTTCTACGTGATCCACTACTGGACGCCGCAGTTCGCCGACGCTCCCAATCGCTTGCTGGCGATCATCGATATCACCGAGGGCGGGTTGGAGTTCCTGGGGGGCTTCCTTGGGGCCTTGGGCGCGCTCATCGTGTGGGGAACAGTTCGCAAGCAGTCCCTGCGGCTGTTTCTGGACATCATGGCCCCGGGGGCGATGTGGGGTCTGGCCTTCGGACGGCTGGGCTGTTTCTTCAACGGATGCTGCTTCGGCGGCGTCTGCGCCGCGCCCGACCAACAACCTGAAGTGGCATGGGCCGTGCGGTTTCCCTTCGCCAGCCCGGCGCATGCTCAGGAGTGGGAGGAGCGGCAGGTGACCGTCCCCGCGGAGTTGATCACCACCTCCAAGGCAGTCCTGGTACCATTCCTGTTGCCGGACTCGCAGATTCAGATGCCGGTGGAGAAACGCGAGGCCCATATCCGACAGCTGGAGGACCTCAAGAGCGCGTATCAGCGGGCTGAAAGCGAGTCGCCCAAGTCGCCCGAGGCCGAGAAGATCAAGGCGGCCTTCGAGGCTTACGCGAAAAGCGCCAAGGAGCGGGAGCAGGACCTTTTCTCGCTGCGCACCGCCCAGAAGTACCCATCGCGGGTCGAGCCCGGCCGCGGCACCTCGGTCTCCGAGCTGGAGGACCTTGCAGGCGCGTTTCGCTCTCTGCCCGTCCATCCCACGCAATTCTACGCGGCCATCGGGGCCATGCTTCTTTCCGGGTTCCTGTCCACACTCTTCTACGCGCGCAGGCGGCATGGCGTGGTGATCGGGGCGCTGCTGGTGATGTATCCTCTGCAGCGCATGCTTGAGGAGATGATCCGCGTGGACAACCCGCACGACGTGGCGGGGCTCACCGTCTCGCAGTTCATCAGCTTGAGCCTCTGCCTCGTCGGACTGGCGTACCTATACTTTCTGTTCAAGCACGCGCCGCGGGAATCGCCCTACGCCCAGCGCGCCGAGCTGCCGCCGGATCTCATCCCTCCCGAAGGCGTAGCGTAGGCACCCCGCCGGCCGTACGATTTTGAGGCGGGCCCTCATGAACGCGATCGTCATCAGTTGCGGGACGGAGCTGGTCACCGGCCAGTGCGTGGACACGAACTCGGCCTGGCTGTCGACGCGTTTGACGGCCGTCGGTGTCCATGTGGTAGGGCATGTTACGGTCGGTGACGACGCCGCGCGGCTTAGCGCGGCTATCCGCCGGGCGCTCGATGAGGCCGAGCTTGTGATCATCACCGGCGGGCTGGGGCCGACGCCGGACGACCTGACTCGCGAAGCGATAGCCGAGGCCATCCACGAACCATTGCAGGAGAACGCGGAAGCCCTTTCCCAAATCCGCGGCTTTTTCGAGCGCTGGCAGCGTCCCATGCCCGAGTCGAACCGGCGGCAGGCGATGACCCCCCGCGGTTGCGAGGTCATCGCCAACTCGCGCGGCACGGCCCCGGGGATTCTCTACCGCAAGGATCACCGGCGGCTCTATGCCTTGCCCGGTGTGCCTGCGGAGCTGAAGGCCATGTTCGATTCCGCCCTCGCTCCGATGTTGGATGAACTCAGCGGCGGCTCGCGCATCGAATCGGCGCGGCTGCCGTGTTTCGGGATCTCCGAAGCGAGGCTCGGCGACGTGCTCGCCGACCTCATGCGCCCCGGGCGCAACCCGGCCGTGGGCACAACGGCGTCGCAGGCGATTCTGAGTATTCGCGTTCTCGCCCATGGGAGCTCGCAAGCGGAAGCCCGCCGCCTGCTCGACAATGACGTTGCGGAAATCCGCCGGCGGGTGGGAGAACCGATCTTCGGCGAAGGCGAGGACACCCTGGAAGGCGTGGTCGGCGCCCTGCTGCGAGCGCGGGGCGAGACCATCTCGGTAGCCGAATCGTGCACCGGCGGCCTGCTCGCCAAACGGCTCACCGACATCCCTGGCAGCAGCGATTACTTCCTGCAGGGCTACATCACTTACTCCAATGCCTCAAAGATGGACCTGCTCGGCGTGCCGCAGGCGCTGCTTACCGAGCACGGCGCTGTCAGCGAAGCCGTCGCGCGGGCCATGGCCGCCGGGTGCCGCGAGCGCGCGGGCACGGACTACGCCATCGCCATCACCGGCATCGCCGGGCCAACTGGGGGAAGCCCGCCGAGCCACCCCGTGGGGCTGGTGTATATCGCCCTGGCTCATTCTGGGGGTGTCGAAGTCGTCCGTCATCTTCTGGGGGAACACCTTACCCGCGACGAGGTCCGCGACCGGGCCTGTAAGGTTGCGCTGAACATGCTGCGCCTGCAGCTGGTTGCCCGGAGTGGCGGCCCGCCGTAACATCCAGTAACGCTGCGTTGCCGCAGAGGATGCAAAAAGATGCAGGAAAACCCGGTACGGGATTACTTTCGAAACATCTGGCTGACGGTATCCACGATCCTGGTGGGGTTGCGGATTTCGCTGAAGTACTGCTTCGCGAAGACGGTCACGCTCCAGTATCCGGATGTTGCGCCGGCCTTACAGCCGCGGTACCGCGGGTTCCACTACTTCGAAATTGAAAAGTGCATCGCCTGCGACCTGTGCGCCAAGGCCTGCCCGGTGGACTGCATCTACATCGAAAAGACCGGCCCGCGGAAGATCGACAAGGAGACCGGCGTGGCGGCCGGCGGGCTGATGACCCGCTACGCCATCGACTACGCCAAGTGCATGTTCTGTGCCTTGTGTGTCGACCCGTGTCCCACGGAGTGCATCCACATGGGCAATATCCACGACCTGTCCGGCTACAACCGGGAAAGCATGATCGTGGAGTTCACCGATCTGGCCAAGCAGGGCTTGCAGACGCCCCAGCCGCTGTGGATGCAGAAGCCCGACAGCGAGCTGCCTGCCTGGGCGAAGCAACGCCGCCAGGAATGGATGGAGTACGCGTACTCCAAGGACAAACTCTCCAGCGACAAGAAACGCCGTCGCGAGGAGATGGTCAAGGCCCTGGATCCGAAAGCATAGGCAATGGTTGCTCCACAACTGATGACAGCGGTTTCGGTCATCGCCGCCGAGGCGCCGGTGTCGCCTTATGCGAACACCAACCTCGAACTCGTGCTCGGCATGATGCTGTTCATCATCGCGGGCTTCGGGATGGTTTTCGCGGGGCTCCTGATCGGAAAGATCATCCGCCCCACCCAACCTCATCCGGAAAAGGTCACCGCGTATGAGTGCGGCGAGGAAGCCGTGGGCGAAAGCTGGGTGCAGTTCGACCTGCGTTTCTATACCGTGGCCCTGGTGTTCATTGTGTTCGATGTGGAAGTGGCCCTGCTCTGGCCCTGGGCCGTTACTTTCAAGCAGATGGGCGCCCCGGCGTTCTGGGCCTTTTTCGTATTCTTCATGCTGATCGCCGTGCCCTTCCTCTACGAGTGGAAGGCGGGGTATCTGAGCTGGGTCCGCAGCCACAGCGCGCAACCCGGACCAGCCGGCGGAAGCCCACCTTCCGGGGCTCGGCCATGATGCGACCCGACGACATCCGGAAGGTTCTCCGCGCGGATCAGTTCGTTCCTTTGCGGATAGGTTTGACCGACGGACGTTCCGTTTTCGTGCGGCACCCTGACCAGGTGTTCGTGGCCGACCGGCATCTCTTGATCGGCTTGGCCACATTGGAGCGCAGCGAGCCGTTGATCACGCCCTCCATGGGCGACCGGGTCGTCAAGGATGGGATGATCGTCAACATGGTGCAGATTACGGGGATCGAACCGGAGAAGAGAAGGAACGGTAGGGCCGCCACGAGACGGTTGCGGAAGAAGTAGGACAAGACGCAATCATGAGCTGGATTGAGAACAGATTCGAAGAAGGTTTGATTGTTACCTCGCTGGATTGGGCGATCAATTGGGGTCGCAGTAACAGCATCTGGCCGCTGACCTTCGGGCTGGCCTGCTGCGCGATTGAGATGATGGCGGTGGGGGCGTCGCGTTTCGACATTGACCGCTTCGGGGCCGGGGCTTTCCGGGCCACGCCGCGCCAGGCGGACCTGATGATCGTGGCCGGAACCGTGAATTACAAAATGGCCAGCCGCGTCCGCCGGCTTTACAACCAGATGCCCGAGCCCAAGTACGTCATGGCCATGGGCGCCTGCACGGTCGGCGGAGGCCCCTACTTCAAGCACGGCTATCACGTGGTCAAGGGCGTGGACCTCGTCGTTCCGGTGGACATTTATGTTCCCGGTTGCCCGCCGCGCCCCGAGGCTCTGCTTGAAGGCCTCATGCGCCTGCAGGACAAGATTCGCCACCAGACCCGTGCCAAGAGCCTGATGACCAAGGCCAAAGAGGCGGTCCTCGCCTAGCGACATTCGGCCAGAAGATTCCGGTTGCTGAACGAATCGCGCGATTGGATTACAATCCAGTTATGGTTGCGCGGCTCGCTAGCCTGCTCGGATCGTTTCTGGTCGTTCTCACGTTCACTGGTTGCCGTACGACTCCTAAGACTGAACAACCCCTGGTGTTCTTCCCGTCGCCGCCGGCCGAACCGCGGGTGCAGTTTCTCACCTGGGCCAGTGGCGCGACCGAGCTCGAAGTTCAGCAAAGTGCTTTCGCGAGTTTCGTCCTCGGCGAGGAGCCCACAGCCACGCAGGTGATCCAGAAGCCCTACGGCATCGCCGCCAGGGACGGGAAGGTCTACGTTTGCGACACGAAGGGGCTGGCTCTGTCCAAACTCGACTTTGCGGGGCGAACCTACTCCGTTCTGGGCGTCGGCGGGCCCGGGCGTTTGCGCAAGCCGCTGAACATCGCCATCGACCCGTTGGGCTACAAATTCGTGGTAGACTCCGACCGCAAGCAGGTCGTGGTGTTCGGCCCCGATGACGCCTATGTCACCGCTTTCGACGTGCCGCCGCCGTGTCACCCCGTGGACCTCGCCCTCCATGAGGACGAGCTTTTCGTTCTCGACAACGACGACGACTGCCAGATCGTGGTGTTGGATCGGCAGTCGGGCAAGGTGATTCGCACCTTTGGCGGTCCCGGCGGCGGACCGGGCCAGTTCAAAATCCCCAACAGCATCGCCCTCAGTTCCGACGGCTTCGTGTACGTCAGCGACACGCACAACTGGCGGATTCAGAAGCTCACCCGCGAGGGCAAGCCGGTGTGGGAGAAGGGCGAGCCGGGCTACAGGATCGGCCAGTTCGGCCGGCCCCGCGGCATCCGCGTGGGGCCGGACGGCATTGTGTACGTCGTGGACGGGGCCACGGAAATCGTGCAGATGTTTGATTCCGACGGCCAGACGCTCATGCGCTTCGGGGGTCCGGGCGACGCTCCGGGTGCCCTGGGTTTGCCCTCCACCCTGGCCATCGATCAGACCTCGATCCCCCAATTCCAGCACTACGCCCACAAGGACTTTCGTATCGACTACCTTCTTTTCGTGGCCAGCCAGTACGGGGAGCGGCTGGTCAACGTGTATGCCTTCGGGGCATTCCCCCCTGGATACAAACTGCACGAGGCCCAGATTCAGCGCCTTGAAGCCGCCCCCATGCGCGAGGGGATCGGTCCTGTTCAGGGCGACGAGCAGCCCACCGAGCCTCCTCCAAGACCGGAGCCGCCCAGGGACGATTAACCTGTAAGCCGACGGAGGCGGCCAGCCAAGTGGGCAAGTTTACGGTGGTCTGTGTGGTCGCGGTCGCAGGAGCGCTGGGGTTCTCAGCGTGCTCGGAGACGACGCGCTACCGCACCCTGTCGTTTTTCCTTGACGGAGTCCCGCCTCCCGGCGCGCCCCGAGGACCCGCGGCCGCAGCGCCCCTACCCTCGGGCCCAGCGGGTGAGCCAGCCTCACCGCCGCCCGCTCCGCGATTCATCCCCCACACGCCCTATCGGGAGAACCGCTGCCAGGGGTGCCACGACGTCGACAGCGGACAACTGATCCGTTCTGTCCAGGAAGGGCTTTGCGTCACCTGCCACGCGGAGCTGGTCAGTCGCCCTGCTTTCATCCACGGGCCGGTGGCGGTCAACGACTGCACGGTGTGCCATCATTATCACGCTGCTTCCCTACCGAACCTCTTGCTCGCCGAGGTCACGCCAACGTGCCTCAACTGTCACGATCGCGACGACCTTTCGACCGGCGAGTACCACGTGGACCTTCAGCGCGGTTGCACCGACTGTCATGACCCCCACGAGCTTGGGAAGTTTTTGCCGAGTCGCCTCGTAGTTGAGAGCGATTAGCAATCTCGCAGGGTTGGCGGCCAACCAAGGCCCATTCTGCTTTTGTGG